>DMBV01000057.1 GCA_003445975.1 Bacteroidales bacterium | reverse complement strand
AAAGTTTGGCAGCCAAAAGAACATCTTTATCGTCGTCAACAATTAATATTTTTGCTTCAATTTTCATGTGTTTATAATTTTATATTTCGGCAACATGTCCCAAAGGGATGCCTTCGGCAGAACATCCACAATAATCATCTTCCTGTGTGTCAAAATTATTTGGTCGTGGATGTTTCATGATGCTTTTTTTAATTGTGGTTGTTATTATTTTTGAAAAAGATACGCAAGCCTCCATGGATTAATACGCCAACAAAAGTGGAAAACACCAAGAAAATCCCGATGTAATCTGCCCATGGAAAATTGTCGCGACCGGGTAAATAGAAACCGGAAAGCGCATCCAATCGTCCTTTTTCGCCTCTCACATGGCAATCGACACAACTCAATGCTTCGTTCGCAGGAGCCACTTGGTGGTTCAATGGCCAATACATTTCTGTTTCGACAAACCCAAATTGTCCACTAAAAGGCTGATGGATATATTCTGTTCCTTTTTCCAGCGATTTTTGCCAGTCATAATCGGCCCAATATGCACCGCTGCCTTTTGGTCCAACGACTTTCGGTTGAAGCAAAGTCTTGAATTGCGTATCGTAAGGCTGTTTTCCTCGCATAATTTTTACTGGCCAAATTTTTGATGGAACCAAAGAGCGCAAATTTGTTCCTTTATCATCATAAGCCCCATCCAAGATATTTAATTGAACCGGAACTGTACATATTGTATCGGTAATTAAAAAATGTCCGGCCAATCCGTTGAACCAACGGTATTCAGGCTGAATGTTTTGTCCCCAAACAAAACTTCCTTTTTTTGAAAAATAAACCACATTGCCCAAACTGTCCTTTAGTTCGATGGGTTTGCCATTTGCGTCTAGTTTTCCGGCTGTTGACCAATCCCAATATGTTTTGGTAGGATTTGCTTTGGCGTAAAAAGGAATATGACAGGTCTGACAAGCCACCCGATCGGTGTGTTTATTCAGAATGTTTCTTTTGTGCGGGGAATTTGTGTGACATTGTTCGCAACTAACACGATCTGTGTTTTCACTGGAAAGGGCATATAGTTTTCCGGTGATATTATGATTTTCGGTGATGTGACAGTCTGTGCAACTCATATCTTCTCCTTCTTTAGCCATGTGTACGTCTAAATTCCGATCCGATTTGAGCATCGCTTTATCCAAATCGCCATGTTTTACGTTGTTTCCTCCTCCACCGAAGAAATGACAAGAACCACAATTTTGAGCTGTAGAAAATCCCACATTTTGAGCCACCTTGTTTAAATCCGTTTCGGGAGTGGGCATTCCTCCATCGCCTTTGACATAAGTTCCGGTTTTATCGTGACAAACCAAACAGTCGATGTTTTCTTTGGCTCGAAAATTAAACGTGGTGTCTGTCCATCCATATCCGGCATGGCATTTTGTACACATAGCCTCGTTGCTGCCAATTCCAACGCAAAAATTATTTAACACATTTTTCTTCCCAACCGATTGAAGGCCGTGGTTCAATATATTTTCTTGTCTGTCCCACGAAAAATGATTGTTAATCATAATTTCGCTGTGGCGTTCGGTATGACAACTCAAGCAAGCAATTGTAACGTCTTGAGGGCGATTAAATTTTTGCTGAAGGATCTGAAATTTGTTATGATCTACTGCCGTTTTTGCTTTTCGCTCTGCTTTGTAAGTATAATTTTCAATTATCAGCGAACTAGCCTTGTTTTCTTTTGGTTGCTGTCCAAAAATATATGGCTGAACGCTCGCTAAAAGGAAAAAAATAAGTAAGTTTCTCTTCATGTATTCATCATTTGTTGCACCAAATTCCGATTCGTTTTCGGTTCGAAAAATAAGTGTCAATTGTTTAAATTTTAAATGATTTCGGTCCCTACAAAAAAATTGCGCCTATTAATTGGCCAAAATTTAAATCGAAATTCACAATGCAAAAATAACGCAAGGGCTTATCATAAGCGTGTTTTGAGAGAGGAAACAACACACGTTTAAGGTAAATATAGAATGCATCAAAATATGATTTATATCATCATATAAATTTACAAAAAGCATTTATCTGAAAGAGAATGGAGATAAAAAGGAATTAAAGCACAGCCACCAAAAAATAATTTTTCTTTCCTTTCTGGACAAGAATGTATTTTTGATTGATCAAATCATTCGTGCTAACAAAATAATCTTCTTTTATTTTGTTTTTGTTGATGCTAACGCCATTGTCTTTTAGCATTCTTCGCGCTTCGCCTTTGGATGGGAAAATGTGTGTTTTTTCGGCCAAAAATTCAACAACACTAATGGTGGTTTCTAAGTCGGCTTTTTTGATTTCGAACAAAGGAACGCCCTCAAAAACGCTCAGAAAAGTACGCTCGTCGAGCTTTTGCAAAGCTTCGGTGTTGGCGTTTCCAAACAAAATTTCGGATGCTTCAATTGCCGTTTGATAATCAGACTCTGAATGAACGCGAATAGTAACATCTTTTGCAAGCACTTTTTGTAGTTCGCGTAGATGTGGAGCCTGATGATGTCGATCTACTAAATCCGCCACTTCTTGTTGAGAAAGAAGCGTAAATATTTTGATGTATTTTTCTGCATCGGCATCCGAAGTGTTCAACCAAAATTGATAAAATGCATAGGGCGTGGTTCTTTCGGCATCAAGCCAAATGTTTCCGCTTTCTGTTTTGCCAAATTTTCCCCCGTCGGCTTTGGTGATAAGCGGACACGTCAATGCAAAGGCTTTTCCGCCCACTTTTCTGCGAATCAGCTCGGTTCCTGTAGTGATATTTCCCCACTGATCGGCTCCGCCCATTTGTAATTTGCAATTTTTGTTGGTATAAAGATGCAGAAAATCAGTCCCTTGAACCAGCTGATAGGTAAATTCCGTAAACGACATTCCAATTTTAGAATCTTCGCCAATTCGCTTTTTTACGGAATCTTTCGAAATCATATAGTTAACGGTAATGTGTTTTCCAATGTCGCGTATAAAATCGAGGAACGAAAAGTCTTTCATCCAATCGTAATTGTTTACAAGTTCTGCTGCATTGGGTTTTGAGGAATCAAAGTCCAAGAATTTTTTCAATTGTTTTTTGATTCCTTCTTCATTTTTACGCAATACACTTTCGTCGAGCAGATTTCTTTCTTCCGATTTCCCGGATGGATCGCCAATCATGCCTGTTGCGCCGCCCACCAATGCCAATGGTTTGTGACCTGCAATTTGCAAATGCTTTAGCATCATTACACCAACAAGATGGCCAATGTGCAACGAATCGGCTGTTGGGTCTATTCCTACGTAGGCAGAAATCATTTCCTTTTCCATAACTTCGTCCGTTCCCGGCATCATATCGTGGATCATTCCTCTCCAGCGCAATTCTTCAACAAAATTCATAGTTCAATTTTTTTCTGACAAGGCGCAAAATTAAGGATTATTTTTTGGTTTGCCGCTTTCAAAAAAGCCACAATAAATTCAAATTTCTGTTCGGCGTGCAACAATGAGCTCTTAGAGCTGAAAATCTGATTTAGAAAACGCCAAGATTTATGTTGGATAAAAATTTTATTCAAAGTTTTCAGGTGCCAGCCGAAGCAGTATTTTTTTCATTTTTTTTTGCAAATCGTCATATTCCGGGCTGGTCTTGGCGATGTACACAAAAGCCACTTCCATGGAGTTTTGGGTTTCCTCCAATTTAGAATTCAAAAGAGTCTTGTTCAGGCGATAAGATTCACGACATAGCCGTTTGATTCGGTTTCGGTCAACAGCATGTTTAAATTGTTTTTTCCCGATACTAAACAAAACCGAAGCTTCGTAGTTTTTTACTTCAGCGCGATACAAATAGAAATATATCTTAAACGGATAGCTGAAAAAATTATCTCCTTGCTCAAAAAGCCGTTGAATATTTTTTTTGCTATTGAGACGTTCCTTTTTTTTAAAGGTGTTCATTGTAAGAGAGTTAAATGTTTAACTCCTATTTTGATTTTATCAATTGTTCAATGTATTCTTCCAAAGCCATTGTCATGGAAGGGGCTGTTTTTGTTGGCGCTTCTATGCTTAATCTCAATCCCGCTTCTTCTACTGCTTTGCAAGTTGCCGGACCAAATGCTCCGATTAAAGTTTCGCCTTGTTGATACTTTGGGAAATTGGAAAACAGTGATTTTACTCCCGATGGACTAAAGAAAACCAGCAAATCGTATTTGTCGATTTCGATTGTTGACAAATCGCTTGCTACGGTTTGATACATAATGGCTTTTGAGTGCTGGATAGCGTTGTCTGTAAGAACTTGCGTTATCTCTTTTTCGGTCACATCAGAACAAGGAAGCAAAAAATTCTCCGTTTTGTGTTTGGAGATAAGCTCCATCAGCTGATCAAAATTTTGCCGGCCGTAGAATATTTTTCGTTTGCGATATTGAATGTATTTCTGAAGATAATGGGCAATGGCTTCCGAAACGCAGAAATATTTCATAGAATCCGGGATTTCGGCGCGCATTTCTTTGGCCAAACGAAAGTAATGATCTACTGCATGTCGGCTTGTAAAAATTACAGCCGTATGATCTAGGATATGAATTCTGTCTTTTCTGAAATCGATGGCTTTTACACCTTCTATTGTAATGAACTTAAAAAAATCAATGTTTACCTTATATTTTTTGGCTAAAATATAATAGGGCGATTTTTCTACCTCAGCGGGTTTGGGTTGCGAGACTAATACGTTTTTAATTTTCACAGGTAAAAAAATTTATTCGTTAAACACAAAATCCTTTTTTGATAAAACTAAACGCTTAGTTTGTACACAAAGAATAGAGGCAATACTTCAAGGGTGCAAAGGTATAAAAATAAATAAGACCATGAAAAATTTGTGCACCCAAATCCAATCCTTACAGCACGCATTAAGCGATAAGCCCATAACATCAACAATACAGCAATGGCGGCAAACAGAATTATCTGAATGGAAGAATAAACATACAAAATCAACAAAGGAAACAAAATTAGTCCTTCCGTAATTTGAAACAAATAATGATCTAAAAGGTATTGTTTCGTTACAACGGCTGTGTCAAACAATTTTCCCAGAAACCAAATAGCCGAAAATTTTAGAAAATAGACACTAAAAACACCGCCGAAGAAAAGAAAAAATTTTTCCAGAAAAGAAAAATGAAACGACTTTGGCAGGTACGGATCGATTGCCTTCAGTCCAAACATCGAAATTGTAAATAAATAAAGGGCAATAAGGAGAACGGGATATCCTTGTTTTAATATATTTCCTTCTCGATGAAATTGTTTTAAATGTTGCAAATTAAAGCTGGCAGCAAGCAGTTGCCGCAACTTAAACGTATAGTTCAGTCGCGTAATCAAGATGATGATTACCCAGAAAAACAAACTAAGATGAACCCACGAAGGAATGCCCGATTCTTGTTGACGCCGACTGTAAACCAAGGACGTTTCTTCTTTCTGAACAAGGAAACGTACTTTTAGCATAGCCGTTGAATCCCATTGCGGAACCGCATCGGAAAAACTTATCCAATCTGCATGGTTGATCTTAAATAATGTATCCGCCTGATTCATGCGTGCAAAAATACATATTGTTCTGAGATTTCTTTTGGAAAATTAGCAGAAGATTCTTTTCCAAAACCTATGCCCCAGCGCATAAACTGATTGTTTTTTACACAAATCACATCAAGAAAATTCCTTCCTTTTTCGATTGCGCTTTACACGTATCGGGCCACAGACCAACCTGCACTTCGCCAATGTGTTTTTTGCGCAACATAAACATACAAACTCTCGACTGTCCAATGCCACCGCCAATGCTTTGAGGAAGCTGGTTGGAAAGTAAAAGTTGATGGAATAAAAGCTCCTTGCGGTAAAGCTGCCTTTTTTCTTCGAGTTGTTTCACAAGAGCTGTTTTGTCCACCCGAATCCCCATCGAAGAGAGCTCAAAAGCCATTTCCAACACCGGATTCCAAACCAAAATATCTCCATTCAAACCCGTATATCCATCCTTGTTTAAACTGCTCCAATCATCGTAATCGGGAGCGCGGCCATCATGGATTTCGCCATTGCTCAATTTTCCTCCGATGCCAATAATAAAAACAGCTCCATAGACTTTTGTTATGGCTGTTTCGCGCTCTTTGGCCGAAAGTGTTGGATACATCTGAAGCAGTTCTTCGGTATGAATAAAGTGTATCATTTCGGGCAAAACAGATGAAATTTCCGAATAGCGTTCTTCTACTTTTTTTTCGGTCAATTTGAGTGCTTTGTAGATTTGGTTTACGGTCGATTTTAGAACATGCAGTGTACGTTCTTTGGAATCAATGCATTTTTCCCAATCCCACTGATCTACATAAATAGAATGAATGGGCGTAAAATCCTCGTCGGGGCGAATGGCTCGCATATCGGTCAGGATTCCTTTCCCTTTCTTTATGCCAAGTTCCATCAACCGAATCCGTTTCCATTTAGCCAATGAGTTTACCACAACGGCTTGTTGATCCTGCATCGCTTTTACGGGAAATTTCACGCTTCTTTCAGTCCCGTTTAAATCGTCGTTTATTCCTGTTCCATCAAGAACTAAAATTGGAGATGAGATTTTTGTTAGTTCTAATTGTTTGGCAAATTCTTTTGAAAAAGTTTCTTTCACAAAACTGATTGCCTCTTCTGTTTTTAAAATTTCTGTTCCCATGTTTTATTTGTTTCTATTGAAGTTTGTTTTAAAATCTAAGCATAAAAAAAGCCTGCTGATTAGGCAGGCTTCCAATGCACAATGCATCCGCCTGCTGGGTGGAGGATTGTTATTATTATTTGTATTGATTTGTACCATTTGCTATATTGGATTAAACTAAAAAAAGCCTCCCAGATTTTGGAAGGCTTTTTCGATTTAAAAAATATTTTTTAGATCGCATGAGCAAAAACCTTCCTGGTTCGCAACAGATTGTTGTTCGAATTAAGATTTAGATTATTGCTCAACTTTCTTATCATATACTTGTTTGTTATTGCGGCTAAAGTAAATGGAATAACTGTATTATCCAAAAAAAAATTTCTTTTGATTGGTGCCGTTTATTTGCGGATTAAACCTAGTTCGTATTTGACTATCAAGATGAACGTTTCACTAATTTAACCTTTTCTTTTGCATACTCCACTGCCTTGTCAAATGAATCAAAACAATCAAACACTTCCGCTCGTACGTCTGATAAGCTGATGGTAACACCTGAGTTTTTCAGGATTTTAATCACTTCTTTAAAATTGTATAACCCGGGGGCATCGGTAAGCGGAACATGGCGCAACGGGAAACATGTAATATCTAGTGCCCAAACCGAATTCAATTTTTCAATCTTTAACTCTCTTAACATTGCTCATTGCCAGAGTTTTCCATAGCGAAATTCGGGTCAGTTGCAACTCATACTTCTTTGCTAAACTTTCTACGCTTTCGCTCTCTTTTTGATCTTCCATAATTACTTTGTTCTTAAACTCTTGACCGAAATTTCTTGGAGTTGTTGACGCACTGGTAAGTTTTTAAAAATAGATTTGTATTTTAACTATTAGTCTCATTCTGGGGAGGATTATATACAAGGGCTTCCCATAAAAAAGCCAAAAAGCAGCTTAAATTGAGCTAAATATATAATTATTAGACGACATTCAATTTCTATTTCTTACGGGTAAAATCCACTAAGCCATTGATAATTGTTAATGGATGAGAAGGGTTTCCGGGAATATATAAATCTATTTTTATATCATTTAATACACTCCGCTCCAGCACTTCACTGTTAGCGAAAATACCGCCACTAATCGCATCAACTCCACAAAGGATAAAAAGTTTGGGTTCGGGAATGGCATCGTAAGCAATACGTAAAGGTTTCGCCATATTTTCATTAATCGGCCCGGTAACTAAAATTCCATCAGAATGACGTGGAGAAGCAACGAATTCTATTCCGAAACGACTTAAATCAAATTGCACATTATTTGATGCACTCAGTTCCCATTCACAACTATTATCTCCTCCTGCGCTTACTTGTCGTAATTTGAGTGATTGACTAAATAAAGAGCGAATTTCTTTTCGGCGAGATTGAGTATTCATTTCGATTGGCTTGTCTTCCCCCTCTTGAACGACTAAGCGTTCCCGTTCGTTTGAGGAGATTTTATACTCTTTCGTAAACCTTATTTTACGCGGAAACTGCCTCGCGCATTCGCCGCAAAATGTACACCTGCCCATATCCAAACGAATAGGATTAATAGAAATTGCATCCATCGGGCAAATGTCTTTCAACTCATTTTCATCCACTTTTTCAGTACTTATAATTGGACGTCCGCGAAAAATACCAGGAACCTGAGCTGTGGTAACATCTGGAATAAACTGTTTTCCTTGATGATAGATAATTTTTAAATTGTTGAACATGATCTTTTTACAAATAAATTATAAATCGTGACCGGCATAAGACAAATTAAAACTCTTATTGCAAATTGGAAAATCGGAAATCTCGTTATTCCGAACAGCTATCGCTAAAGCTAACCAATTGTGAAAAGAAGGATCTTTAATTTTGTAATGACTGAGTTTTCCTTTTTCATCTGTTATTGCACAATGGCATATTTCACCACGCCAACCTTCGACCAAAGAAATCGCAAAAGAATTGGGTTTAGGTGTTTTTAAATCTATGCTGTTTTCATTTATATGGGGAATATTATTAAGCATTGTCCGAATGTATTTCATGGATTGTTTTACTTCTTCTTTTCGGATTTGTACGCGCGAATACACATCGCCATGATTTTTCACAATCGGTTTGTGATCTATTTCAGAATAAAGAAGATATGGATGCGATTGCCGAATATCCCGTTTGAGACCACTCATGCGCGCTGCCATTCCAACTGTTCCAATAGAAAGAACATCTTCATGTGAAACTACTCCGGTGCGTTCAAAACGAGAAAGAACACTCGGTAAATTGAACATCTGTTCATTCATTTCCAAAAAATCTGGTTCATAAATATTCAGAATCTCTGTTAATCGAGCAGCTAATTCAGGTGTAAATGGAAATTGATTCCTTTCAGGTCTAATCAGACCTTTTGATAAACGATTACCTCCCCATTCTTGCATAAAATTAACAATAGGCGTACGTAAACGGCCAAAAACAGAGCTTCCTAATTGATAAGCAATATCGGTACATACCGCACTTAAATCCCCGGTATGAATCGCTATTCTTTCTAGCTCAAGAGCAATTGTTCTAGAATAGGCGATATCGCGAGTCAAATTAAAATCGACTAAACTTTCCCAAATATGAGAAAAGGCCGTAGTGTGACCAACAACGGTATCCCCGGCAATTGATTCGGCGAGTGTAGCTCGTTGCAACAATTTTTGCTTATTTAAAAATTGTTGCTCAATACCTCTGTGTTGATAGCCCAATTGTATTTCCAGATGCAAAATTTGTTCGCCATTGCAGATAAATCGAAAATGTCCGGGTTCAATAATTCCAGCATGAATAGGGCCAACGGCTACTTCGTGCAATTCTTCACTGTCAATAGAAAAAAACGGATAATTGGCCATCGTTTTTGATTGATCGAATCTGTTTTTAGGATAGCGCACTGGTTTTAACCAAGGATGATCTTTGTATTTTAGTCCATAATTTTCATGAATTTCTCTTTCAAATTTCTCAAAGCCAAAATTTTTAGCAGAAAAAGACAAGAGAGATTCCTGAGCAGTCACTATAGTGGAAGAAACATAAATCTGATGGGTGCTATCATCGGCAATACAACAAAATAGTTTAACTCTTTTATCGAAAGGAAATCCAAAATAGTTGACACAATGCCTTTGGACAGCATCTTGAACAAGACCTAAATTCAACTCAAAAAATTCGAAATATTGAATTTCAGGAATATCGTTCAGGGAAATGCTTTGATTGTTTATAATAGTTACGTAATTCATGGTTTCCTAATTTGATAATAACAGAATACTTTCTTTAATCAGTTGAACAAATTCGGCTGGAGGATTTAATCCTAAATAGACAGAAAAAGTTAAAAGGATGAACTGAGAGGATGATTCCCAAGGACTGATTTTAGGGACATTGGACTCGTCAAATTCAGAAAGAGGGAGAAATACTATTTTTAATATGTTTTTTCCAAAAGCCCAAATAATCATCGTAAGTAAAAGCAATAATGCGACAAGTAAGAGAATTTGATGAGCTTCAAAAAGAGACTGAAAAATTAAAAATTCACTCACAAACAAACCGGATGGGGGCATAGCGGTTACACTGATAAAACCAAATAAAATCACCAATGCGCCACTTGTGTTGTATTTGAAATAATTACCAACAGAGTAAATGCTTTTGCTTTGATAAACCCGATACAGCTGTGTGTATTGAAAAAATAGACTGGATTTTACAAAGGCGTGAAGAATGATATGAAGGATGGCAGCATAATAGCCTATTCCTCCGGCAGCGATTCCAAGCATGACTAGACCCATGTGTTCAATGCCGGAATAGGCAAACATGCGTTTAATGTTTTTTACTTTTATCATATAAACAGTTGCCACAAAAACAGAGAAAAAAGCAGAAATTCCAATGATCAAATTGGCCCATTGGTGCAAGGACGTACTTGCAATAACGATATAAAATCTAAAAATCCCCACAAATCCCAGATTCATCAAAACGCTGGATAATAAAGCGCCTGCAGGAGCCGGAGCTTTATCTTTAGCATCTACTCCGGCTGTGAACATAGGAACCAATCCAAGCTTAACTGTATAGCCGGTAAAAACAAAGAGAAAAGATAATCGCAACCAAAAAGGATTTAGTTTAGAACTATACGTATGTAAGTTTTGAAAAGAAAGATCGTCGGAACCTGTCCCTCCCATCGAAAGGCTTAAAAATAAAATGCCGATAAAAATAAAAGTAACACTTATGGCACAAATAAAAACATATTTCCAAGTGCCTTCTAAAGCTAATTTACTGCGGTGATGATAGATAATGGCCGAAGCGCTCAAAGTTGTTATTTCGGTGAAAATCCAAGTTACCGCAATGTGATTCGAAAGATATCCAGCACTTATTGCGGTAAGAAGAAGCACAAAAGCCGAATAATAAACAGCTCGTGGATAAGGTGGCGTAAGTTTATTTTCAAGATAGATATGACTATGTATAAAAGCAGGTATTGCAATAATTGTTAAAACTATCAGAAGTAAAACAGCTAAAGAGTCGTACGTAAAATAAGTCCATTCCGTTGAATGTATGTGTAGATAAGAATGTCGGGTTAATACTCCTTGAAGAATCAAAAACAAACCCATTAAGACATGGGATACTGTCTTGTTTTTGTTGAGAAATAATGCAATTCCTATTGAAAATGCGCCTATAAGATATATTCCAATCATTTTTTTCTTCGTTTTAGTTTAGTAGTCTTTCAAATTACTCAATTGATCTACATCAATATCATTGAAAACATCGCCTATTTTATTCAAGAAAATCCCTAGGATTAGTACGCTGGCAAAAATATCCAGCATAATACCTAAATTAACAAGCATTGGCATTTCATTTCCAACAGCTAAAGACAGTACAAAAACGCCGTTTTCTATAATCAAATAACCAATTACATGAGAAATAATCTTTCTTCGGGTTGCAATAAAATACAAACCGGTAAAAAGTGAAGATAAAGCCACAACAAAGAAAATTTTATCGAGATGAGGGTCCTTTACATTGTTTGCCACCAAGATTGTGATTACAACAATTGCTGTTACAATAATTAAAGAAACAAAATTGGGTAAGTACGGTTCTGTTTCTCGTGTTATTTTATTTCTTTTCAACACATAAGACATAAATAAAGGGACAGCAATCGACTTAAATACGATTGTTTCCAATAAAATTAAGGCTAGATTTAAAGTGTTGATTTCATTCAACTGAAGAAAAACAACAAAAAACAGCAACACTCCTTGAAAAGCCAATACGTTAATATGTGTAAATATCCGATTGGCAATTGCCATATAAAAAAGGGTGATTATAAAAGTGATAAGTAATACATCTATCATGGGTCAATAATTTTAAATTAAGCAAACTTTCCTAAAATCAATAAAGCACCAAAAAAAATAAGCAAACTAACAGAAGTGAGGGCGAATATAAACTGCGCATTATGACCCATACGGAACCGAGCCATAAAAGACTCAATAAGACCAACGCCTATAGCAAGAACAGCTTGAATAATAAAAAACATCGGAATAGAATACTGTAAAGGGAAGATCCCTATAAACAAATTAACCACCAAAGCGCCATAAACAGCAAACTTTATATATCCTGCCGACAGAATCAATCCCAAATCGAAACCGCTATTGTCTAAAATCATCACTTCGTGAACCATTGTAAGTTCTAAATGTGTTTTGGGATCATCTATGGGCATGCGGCTATTTTCGATCATAGCAATCATCATCAAAACAAAAGTTCCAATAAGTGCTAGCGCATAGCTAAGGTAAGAACCGATATGTAAAGAGGCAAACATTCCCTGAAAAGAAGTGTGGCCGGTAATCAAAGCCAAGGATCCCATTAAAATAAAAAAGGCAGGTTCTACAAATAAAGAATAAAGGGCTTCTCTACTTGCACCCATCCCTTCAAAGCTACTCCCGGTGTCCATAGCGGAAATAATATTAAAAAATTTTCCTAAGGCTAAAATATAAGCAAAAAAGATAAAATCCCCATCAAAACTCACAATTCCTTTTGATGGACCAAATGGCACAACAAACATAGCCATTACGACAGAAGAAAAATAAATGGTAGGGGCAATTTGAA
Source organism: Bacteroidales bacterium (assembly GCA_003445975.1). GTDB lineage: Bacteria > Bacteroidota > Bacteroidia > Bacteroidales > UBA12170 > UBA12170. The sequence goes on along the minus strand of DMBV01000057.1, from coordinate 17,204 downwards.
AAATAAAACTTGTCGTTTGGCTATATACAACGCCCTTGCGGAAAAGCCGAACGACATCTTTTATCGGCTGAAAAATTCCTGGCCCCTTTCGACCAGAGGCAATACTCTTTGTTCGGATAATTATCCCGGTAAAAAAAGCACTTGCGATGAGGATGAGAAGAAATCCTAACATAACTATATCTGTTTGATAAATTCTAAAAATGATATCATTAATTCGTAAAATAAAGGAATACAGAGAACGGCAATTATAAATATAATCCCATAAAGGATATAGAATTGAAGTTTTCCGTTTTGCAGAAACACAAATCGACCTAAAAGAGATTTATACCCTTTGATAGGAACATCGATTAAATATTTTTCTATCCGATCATAAATATGCGTTTCATACATTCCAGATGTCGGGAATATCCCTTGAACATCTTTCTCTCTTTTTATAAATGATAAAATAGGTTTAAACAGTTTGCTATACGATCGTACAAATGAACTTGCCGTATATTGTTGTTTTGAATTAGGGGCAACATATCCACAAGCCCAAGTTTCAGCAGTTTCAATTCTATGCTTTTTTAAAACAAACTTCCTCAAAAGATAGACAAAAATAACAATAAGAACAAAAATCCACAAACTCCATGTTAAAGGGTGAATGAAGGAATTCATTTTATCTTGAATAAGTAGATTTGAATCTAATGGATTGGGCACCAAAAGGATTAGCGTTGGGTTCATCATCTGAAGAAAAAATTGAGGAAACAAGCCGATTATAACAACCAATAAGGTTATGAGATAGAGGGGTAGAAGTTGCAAAAATGAAACTTCTTTTATAGAATGGGAAAACGTATGACGAGCGGAACCCAAAAAAACAACGCCAAATGCTTTTGTAAAACATAAAATGGCAAAACCTCCTATCAATACTAAAGCTAAAACAGAAAAGATGATAACCAATAGTTGGCCTAACTCGGCATCTGGCAACCAATAATAAAACCCGCTATAGATAATAAACTCAGAAATAAATCCATTAAAAGGTGGTATTCCCGAAATGGCAAGCGAGGAAATTAAAAATAAGAATGCTGTTTGAGGCATTTTCTTTATTAATCCGCCAAAATGTTCAATTTGCACAGTATGTGCAGCTTGGTATATATTCCCCGAAGTGTAAAACAAGAGCGATTTAAATAAAGCATGGTTTAATGTATGTAACAAAGCGCCTGCAAAACCAAGAGTGGCAACTAAATTATTCCCAATGCCTAATCCAATACTCCCAATACCAATTCCTATCCCGATTATTCCAATGTTTTCTATGCTGTGATAAGCCAATAATTTCTTGAGATTGTGTTGCATAATGGCTAGCATTACTCCATATAAGCCCGAAAGTATTGAAAAACCGAGAATGATTAAACCAACAACAAAATAGTTGACTTGAATCAAAGTAAGTATTCTTAAGATTCCAAAGATTCCAATTTTAATCAGTACGCCAGACATTATTCCTGAAATATGCGCGGGGGCGACTGGATGCGCATAAGGAAGCCATGTATGAAAAGGGACAAATCCAGCTTTAATTGCAAAACCAACAAAGAAAAACAAAAAAAGCATTAAACCGATAGATTCTTGATTTTCAGACGTAAAAATCGTTATGGCAACAAAATCAAAAGAGCCCGTTTTTATGGCAACCCATATAAATCCAAGCATTAAAAAAAGAATAGAAACATGTGATTGAATCAAATAGTTAAGCCCTGCTTTTAGTGTCAAGTAATTCTCATGTTCAAAAATAACGGAAAAAAAAGCCGAGAGAGCCATAATCTCCCAAACAATTAAAAAAACAAAACCATTTTGAATTACACATAAACTCAATAAGGATGCGTTTAATAAAACAAAAACGATCGCACTGAACGAAAGATTGTTTTTTTGATCTCGATAGGCTTTCATATAAAAAAGCCCATAAAAACCACCGGTGAGGAAAACAAAATTGATGATTAACATAAACCAACCCGAAAGCGCATCGATTTTTATTCTGATTAGCCCTGAAATAGCACTGCCATTCAATATAAATTCAAACGATTCTCCTGAAAGAGTTTGCAAGGCATAGTATCCAGAAATAAGGGCATTTAGCATAATGGCCATGTACGCAATTATTCCTTTCCATGTTACAGGCACAAAGGGAATCGCGATGATTGCCAAAAACTGAACGACCAAGAAGGAAACCAACAAACTCATTTTAATATATTTAATACCGTAAGGATAAATATTGTCAACATAAAAACCAAGCCATAGAAAACATACGATTGAATCCGCCCATTTTGAATAAATTTAAAATAATTCAAAGAATATACCAATCGATGTGTAATTCCTTGGATAAATCGGTATTCAAAGAAATCGAAATAGTAAGAATTATATTGTCTATTCTTCGGAAATAATTCTCCCTTTTTAAGCTCTTTGAATTTTTTTTGCTCAATCAAAACAAGATTAAAAATTTTCCCCAACGATTTTGAAAACGATTTTCCAGTATATTGCATTTGAGCGTTTGGGGCAGAGTATCCACAACCCCATGTAGGTTGTAATTTATTTATTTTGTTTTTTAGTATGTAAGCTCTAAAAAACCACATAACAGCAACAATACTAATAAATAAAAGTGAATAGAGATTTATATTTGCTATTTGTAAAGCGTATTTATTCAACTCTATAGGAACAATGAAATCGGAATTTGTCAATAGATTCTCAAGAATCAATGCCAGCGTATTTAAATAAAAATGAGGGAAAAATGCAACACTGAGCATTACAGCGATGATTAGATATTGGGGAATAAGCATCATTTTTGAAACTTCCTTAACATTGTTATTTAAAGGAGTTCTCTCATTCCCAAGGAAAATAGTGCCAAAGCTTTTGGTAAAAGCCAGCACAGATAAGCCGCCAATCAAACTCAATCCCGCCAGCGAAAGAACCAATAAAAGGATTTGCGTAATATCAGCTATATTGAGCGCACTTAATAAGCCGCTGTACAAAATGAACTCAGAAACAAAACCATTAAAAGGAGGAATTCCAGCAATAGCAATGGCCCCTATCAAAAATAAAACGGCTGTTTTGGGCATGGTTTTAATTAATCCACCCAATTTTTCCATATCACGCGTATGTGTTTGTTGATAAACAGAACCTGCAGCGAAAAAAAGCAACGATTTAAATAAGGAATGGTTTAAGACATGCAATAAAGCACCACCAAATCCTAAATAATACAGAAGGGGCAAATTATTTCCTATACCCATCAAACCCAAGCCAATCCCAATGCCTATTATTCCTATATTTTCAATAGTACAATAAGCAAGCATACGTTTAAAATCACGGTGAATAGCAGAATTTAAAATTCCATAAATACCCGTGATTACAGAAATGCTAAGAACGATTTCTCCCAACAACAAAAAATCGGCTTTCAAAAAACTGATAACACGAAAAATTCCATAAATGCCCAGCTTCACAATTACACCAGACATTACCCCTGAAACATGCGAAGGTGCTTCAGGATGAGCATGGGGAAGCCAACTATGCAACGGAACAAATCCCGCCTTTATTCCAAACCCGATGAAGAAAACAAAAAATAACCAAAGATTACTATTAGAATTAAAAAAAATCGCAATAGCATCAAATGAAAACGATCCTGTTTCAAAATAAACCCAGATAAAACCAACAGTGAGAAAAATAACACTGATATGCATTTGAACCAAATAATTTATTCCCGCTTTTAATGTGCTTAGTTTTTGGTGATCAAAAATAACCAATACCATCGAGGAAAGCGACATAAGCTCCCAAGCAATCAAAAATGCAATGCTATGATGCAAAAGAGTAACCCATATCATAGAAAGATGAAACAAAATATATGCAATAAAATGCATGCTCATTTTTGAATTGGCAGAATCGTACGCTTTTAAATATCCGCTGCCATAGAAAATTCCCGTTAATGCAGTGAAATTAATGATTAAGACAAACCAACCGGATAAACCATCTATTTCGACAGGAATCGCGCCCCAAAAAGTACTGTTGAAAATAGATACATGAATTTCACTCTGAAATAAGGCAAAAAAAGCAATGCAGCTGGTAATCACTACATTAATAAAAACTGTAAAAAGAGTTAGAGCAGGTTTATATTTCTGTTTTGTGTAAGCGATGAATAGGAGCATTACAAGCGAAAAAATCAACGAGCCATTTAACCAGTCACTAAAATTTGACATAAACATTTATGCGAGATATATAATTAAGCGTGTACAAAGGTACATAAAGAATTCAAAATTGAGAACGGAAAACCACCTGCAGGCAGATTCCCTTGAAATCAGTCTTCTTTTCGCTTCGATATTTAACCTGCTATTGATATACCAATAAAATGCCCAATCCCAAAGGTAATGGCGGCGGCGGTCAAGCCAAAAAACACTTGCCGGGCTCCAGAAAACCAAACATTTTTTCCGGTAAAAAGCGTAATGGCAGCACCAATTAGAAACAATCCTATAGCACTCATACCTATACTTATAAAAACGGCTTTCAATCCAGTAGTAAACATAAAAGGCAAAACTGGAATAACGGCTCCTATCGAAAACAGAAAGAATGAATAAATGGCGGCTTCCATGGCCGAACCTTTCAATTCTTCGGCATTGATGCCCAACTCTTCCTTTACCAAAACCTCGTGGGCTTTGTCTTTGTCTTTCATTATTTCGACAGCCATTTGATAAGCTTGCTCTTCGGGAATTCCTTTTGCCATGTAGATCAATGCCAATTCAAGCTGTTCTCCTTCGGGATTGGTTTCCAATTCTTCCATTTCCAATTGCATTTGGTTTTCGTACAATTCCTGCGAACTTTTTACAGAAATCCATTCTCCCAACGACATGGACAAGGCTCCCGCCAGCATTCCGGCAATTCCCGCAAGTAAAACACCTTGATTGCCAGAAGTGGCGCCTGCAATTCCCATCACTAAACTAAAATTCGAAACCAAGCCGTCGTTTCCTCCCAAAACAGCGGCTCGAATAGCATTTCCGCCAACCGATCGATGTTTTGTTTCCAGTTTTGATATTTGTGTACTCGAAACAGGATATTGATTATCCAAGATGGATTGTAGAATTTTTACATGATTGCCCTCCGTACCGCTTTCCTCCAACGACTGTTTCTTTTTGGTAGAAATAATGGCCGAAGCAATGCTTTTTTCGGTGTCCATCAAGGCGCCTAAAACATATTCATAGCCAAAAAGCTTCCCAATCAGATTGAGGGTTTTTGCGCGCCAAGAGGCGCGCATCACGCTTTCTAATTCGATATTTTCTTTCTTCGCAAACGCTACGGCATGACTTTTTTCGATGGCGCTCATCTGCCTAAAAACATTTGCTATCGACTCGTCTTTCTCATTCTCTGCAAGTTTACCATATAGATAACTCGCATCAATTTCGGTTTGTAAATTTTTATTTGTCATTGATATTGTCTTTATAAAGAGATACAAAGATGACATAAAGATTCCATTCCTCCTATTTGAATATTGGAAGTTTTGATTTGAGATTGGTTATGCTGATAAGTTGCGATCAATTTGAAATAAGCAATACTTCAAAATCAATAATAGAGGTTGACTCAAAAAAACAATCGCTTTGAATTGTTTTCGGCATTCAGCAGCGGGACTTATTTTCTTACCATTCAAAATTTATTCCTTGCGCTAAGGGCAATTCATTTCCGTAATTAATTGTATTAGTCTGTCGTCGCATATATGCTTTCCATGCATCCGACCCCGATTCTCTTCCTCCGCCTGTTTCTTTTTCTCCACCAAAAGCACCACCTATTTCTGCTCCCGATGTTCCGCTGTTGATATTAGCAATACCACAATCGGAGCCTGTTGCACTCAAAAATTGTTCACTTTCCCGAATATTTAAAGTAAACAAAGCGGACGATAAACCTTGCGGAACACCATTGTTTAATGCAATAGCCTGATCGAAGGTTTTGTATTTTAACAGATAAATAATTGGAGCAAACGTTTCTTCTTGTACGATTGAATACCTGTTTTCAGCTTCGGCAATAGCGGGAACTACATAATTTCCGGAGGAAAAACCAGCCCCATTAAGTACCGTTCCTCCAAACAAAATAGAGCCCCCTTCTTTAACGACTTCTTCCACGGCCTTTTCGAAGGCATTTACAGAATGTATATCGATTAATGGACCAACGAGCGTTGTGCTATCCATTGGATTTCCGATTTTTTGTGTCACTTGATTATAGGCCGATAATAAGCGCGATTTCACTTCATCATACACTTTTTCATGAACAATTACGCGCCGAGTAGAAGTACAACGCTGTCCGGCTGTTCCAACGGCGCCAAATACAATTGTAGGAATAGCCATATCCAAATCGGCCGAATCGGAAACTATAACCGCATTATTGCCTCCCAGCTCCAAAATGGTTTTCCCAAGCCGCTGTCCGACAATTTTTGCAACCCGCTTTCCTACCGCTGTCGAACCGGTTACTGAAAAAAGAGGAATTCGTTTATCAGCTAAAAAATTATCGCCTAAAATCGACGATTTCGCAACAATTAAACTAAAAACACCTTCTGGTACGTTATTCCTTTTTAAAACCTTTTGAATTATATTCATCGTGGCAATAGCCGAAAGTGGTGTTTTTGAACTTGGCTTCCAAATTACCACATTACCGGCTACAGCAGCCAACATACTGTTCCAAGCCCAAACAGCCACGGGGAAATTAAATGAAGTAATTAAACCAACCAATCCAATGGGATGATACTGATCGTAAAGCCGATGATTTCTTCTTTCGGAATGCATGGTATATCCATTTAATAGGCGCGATTGTCCTACGGCAAAATCACAGATGTCAATCATTTCTTGTATTTCGCCCAAACTTTCCTGAATAATTTTACCCATTTCTAAACTAACTAATTGAGCTAATTCTAATTTTGCTTCGCGAAGTGCAAGCCCAATTTGACGCACTATCTCGCCTCGTTCAGGAGCTGGGATTTTTCGCCAAACCTGAAACGCTTCTTGTGCGATTCCGATAAGATTTTCGTAATCCTGCAAAGAAGCATTTTTTACTTTCGCAATTTCATGTCCGTCAATTGGCGATATAGAAGCGGAAATATCACCACCAACATCAACCCATTGCGTTCCGGTGCTTAATCCCGAATTTATTTCTTGTATTCCTAAGCTCGTCATGAGCTCATCAAACTTTAAACTTAGTAATGCCATATTTTTAATGAAAAGAAAAACCGATTATTTATAGAAAGAATTGATTAATGACAATAAAAATGAATCTTGCTTACCCTTCCATAAATGGGTATTTATAACTCTCTGGAGGAAGAAAACATTCCTTTATCGTTCGTGGACTCACCCAACGCAACAGATTCAATTTTGAACCTGCTTTATCGTTTGTGCCAGAGCCTCTAGCGCCTCCAAAAGGTTGTTGGTTTACAACGGCTCCTGTTGGTTTATCGTTGATATAGAAATTGCCTGCTGCATGATTTAGCCGTTTCATCACCGAATCGATGATATATCTGTCTTTGGAGAAGATAGAACCCGTTAAAGCATAAATAGAGGTTTTGTCCACCAAATCAACGGTTTCGTCAAACTTAGTGTGATCGTAAACATAAATGGTGAGGATGGGGCCAAACAATTCTTCTTCCATTGTAATATAATGCGGATTGGTGGTTAGAATAATCGTTGGCTCAATAAAATACCCTTCCGATTTATCGTAATTTCCTCCCTGAATTATTTGTGCTTCTGGATCGTGTTTTGCTCTTTCGATAAAACCAGATAATTTTGTGAACGACGCCTCATCGATCACCGCATTTACGAAATTCGAAAAATCTTCGACCGAACCCATTTTTATGGTTTCCATATCACATTTAATTTCGTTTAGTACTTCTTCCCAAAGAGTATCAGGAATATAAGCGCGCGAAGCCGCCGAGCATTTTTGACCTTGGTATTCAAATGCGCCGCGTGTGAGCGCCGTTGCAACTTGTGCTGCATTGGCACTTTCGTGAACCAAAACAAAATTTTTGCCTCCTGTTTCTCCCACAATGCGAGGATATGATTTGTATTTCGAAATATTGTTTCCAATTTCTTTCCAAATTTGTTGAAAAACCGCAGTAGATCCGGTAAAGTGGATGCCGGCAAAATCGGGATGAGAAAAAATAACCTTTCCAGCAGTAGATCCGGAAACGTAAACAAGATTGATTACTCCTTTTGGCAATCCAGCTTCTTGAAATATTTCCATGATAATACGAGCGGAATAAATTTGCGAATTGGATGGTTTCCAAACAACCGTATTTCCCATCATAGCAGGAGCAGATGGTAAATTTCCAGCAATAGCGGTAAAATTAAATGGCGTAAGTGCAAAAACAAAACCTTCCAAAGCGCGTTGTTCAATTCGATTCCAAGTTAAATCGCCCGAAGCGGGCTGTTCGGCGTAGATTTCCGACATATACTGCACATTGAAACGCAAGAAATCGGCCAATTCGCAGGCAGCGTCTATTTCGGCTTGATGCGCCGATTTGGATTGGCCAAGCATGGTAGCCGCATTAATTCGGGCACGATACGGTCCTGAAATCATTCCGGCTGCTTTCAAAAAAATAGAGGCTCTTTGTTTCCATGATAAGCTTGCCCAGTTTTTGTGCGCCGCCAAGGCTGCGTCAATGGCGTTTCTTAAGTGCGTTTCGTCGCCGGCAAAATAATAACCCAAGAGATGTTGATGCTCGTGTGGAGGACGAATTTCAACTTTTTTATCAGTCCGGATTGCTTCTCCGTCAATAATCATGGGTATTTCAATCACTTGTGATTTGGCCGTTTTGAGCGCCTGAATTAAATTTTCTCTTTCTGTTGAGCCTTTTTTATAGCTTAATATTTTTTCGTTTTCGGCCTGTGGCGTATTGAAATGATTTTTATGCATGGATAATTTTAAGAATTAGTTGTAAAACAAAATGATACAAATGCACTTGAAACCAGCATTTCGATATGTTTCAAAACGCATATCGACAACAAAAGTATTACATTAATGCAAAAGACCTAATCGCGAAAAGGAATATTCGGAAATATTTAACAAATGGATGGTTTGCGTGAAGAGAACAGAAATGGGCGCTTAGGGTTTTTCGTCAAAAGGATAAATCCTTTTGAATTGGGAAAACAGGCAGAAAGAAGAATTTGTTTTTGACGCTTATTTGATTAGTTTCACTCTTACGGCTGTAAGCCCTTTCAAACCTCTTTCAATTTCGAAGCTTACCAAATTACCTTCTTTAATTTCTTGGAGCACATTGTTTGCATGAACAAAAATTCCTTCTTTTGTTTCGGCATCTTTGATAAATCCGAAGCCTTTTGCGTCGTTAAAGAAGGTAACAGTTCCTTTGTGTTCAACAACTATTTCTGGATCGTTGTCGCGGTTTGGTGTACCAATTTCAATATCTTCCAGCTTTACGGATATTTTTTTTGAAGGATCTGGAGGAGTAGAACTGAGCATTCCAAATTCATCGACATAGGCTATCATTTCGTCTAAACCGCTTTTTTTAGGAGTATCTTTTTTTGAAAGACGGACTTTTTCTTTTTCTTTTCTTTTCTTTTCTTTCTTATTACGAATTTCCTTTTTGTTGAATGATTCCTGCGATCTGCCCATAAACTTATTTTTTTGTTTTTAAATTGTTGTTATACAGTATTCAGACTGTATTTTTTTGAATGATTATTTGTGTTCTTATACTGATTTTGCCTGATTTACAACCATTGCTCTGTTCTCAAAACTGGCTCCATTCAATTCAGCGATTGCTTTATTGGCATCTTGTTCGTTTTCCATGATAACAAAGCCGTAGCCTTTGCTTCGGCCGGTAAATTTATCCGTGATTATTTTAACGCTTTCAACGGTTCCGTATTCTTCGAACAAATCTTCTAAATCTGCTTCTTTTACTTTAAAATCAAGATTTCCCACAAATATATTCATACGTTCAAACTTTGTTTTAGTGCCATTGTGGCGACCTGTTTTTATTAATGCAATATTGCCATTTAGTCTGTAAAAACAAACGGCATTTCAAGTTAAAAAAAGCGATTTAAAAAAGAAAATGCGAGGGCGAAAAAGTTGGGAAAGAAATAAAGGTAATTTAAAGCGTTGTTTTTCAAATCAAAAATTTTGACAAAGGTAAACTATTATTTAAAGTGAAAGTGTTTTATTTAAACTCAATTACTCCGACCGAACAATTGATTGAGCCCGAATTATACGATTTAGCGAGAAGTAATATTTGGATTTTGATGATTCCAATATAGAAAATTTGTACATTTGGGACGGATGAAGTCTTGATTGGGTTTTAATCCTCGAAAAAGACAAAATTTAGACTGACCGTTGAAAAAATATTAATTAGGCAACCAAATGGATCTTGACAAAGGCATCAACAAGCCGCAGGAAGGGCGTGGGTTTATCAACTCAGAAAATAGCGCATCGGTAATTTCGGAAAACACGGCAACTGAAACGGATTTGGTTTTGTTTCAAAGCCTTTTTATGAATATGCACAATGCATGCGTTATTTATCATCGTCTTGAAAACGGTCAAGATTTTATTGTAAAAGATGCAAATGCTGCCTTTGAGCGATTGGAGGGAATTGAAAGAGGTGCAATTGTTGGAAAACTTGTTTCCGAAGCATTTCCAGAGCTGGGCGGCGAATTTATCGAAATTCTTTTACGCGTCCAGAAAAGCGGAAAACATGAAAATCACCTCTTCAATCGGCGCGATAAAAACGGTAAAATATTGTGGCGCGACAACGACATTTTCAAACTTTCGAGCGGAGAAGTGGTTGCTGTTTACGAAGATATTTCCAGTTTAAAAGAAAAAGAAATTGAATTGTTGGATAGTGAGGCTCGATACAGAGCGTTGGCAAACGCTACAAACGAAGCCGTTTGGTTTACTGTGGATGCGCTTTGTATCGATTGCAACCCAATCGCATTGGATATGTTTGGCTATAAAAAAGAAGAGGTATTGGGATTGTATGCGCTTACAATCATTGATTCAGCTCATCATGCCGAAACCATTCACCGCTTATTAAACAATTATTTAGAACCTTATTTTTCTGTTGGTGTAAAAAAAGACGGAAGTCGATTTCCGATTCAGATTCAAGGACGGATGTTCAATTACAACGGAAAGAAAACGCGTATCACAACCATACGTGATATTACAAATTTTCAAGAAAAAGAAGCCGCCCTGCTCAATAGCGAGGCCAGATTCAGAGCCTATTTCGAAAAAAGCACTTCTGTAAATTTACAAATTGATGCCGAAACAAAGTATTTTTTAGCCGTTAATGAAGCGGCGCTTCGTTTTTACGGCTATACAAGAGAGGCGTTTTTAAGTAAAACGATTTACGATATCAATACGCTTTCCAAAAAGGAAGTAGATGAATTGATTGGTAGTGCAACATCAAACCAACAAAATATTTTCTCCTTTTCGCATCGGTTAAAGAGTGGAGAAATACGAGATGTTCGGGTTCATGTTTCGCCTATAGAAGTAGATGGAAAAATGACTCTTTTCAGCATTGTACAAGATATTACAGAAGGGAAAAAAGCCGAAGAAGAATTGAAAAAAAGCGAAGCGCGATTTCGTGCCTATTTCGAAAACAATACTGCGGCCATGCTTCAGATCGACCCAAAAACCAAACAGATTGTGAAAGCGAACAAAGCAGCCACTTCTTTTTACGGATATTCTTTTGAACAATTTTTACAATTGAAAGCGAACGATCTGAATTTGCTTAGTCCGCAAGAAATAGATGCAAATATGAAGCGGGTTTTTGCAGATAAGATCCAAGATTTTCTGTTTCAACACCGAATGGCTTCCGGCGAAATAAGAGATGTTGAGGTGTATGCTTCGCCCATTATTACAGAAAATGAGCAACAGCTTTTTATTACCATTTACGATGTTTCAGAACGCGAATCCATCAAAAGAGAGTTGCAGCAAAGCGAGCGTAAGTTGAAAGAAGCCCAAGAGATAGCAAAACTGGGAAACTGGGAATATGATTTTGAAAACAATCAAATGTTCTGGTCGGATGGAACGTATTCCATATTTGAGACAGAAAAAAACTATCCGCTCACCATCGAAAATTACAACAAACTTATTTATCCTGACGACTTGCAAAAAGTTTCGGAAACCTATCATCAGGCAATCGTAAAGAACCAAAAATATCATAACCAGCATCGCATTTTAACGCCGAAAGGAAAAATTAAATATGTGGAAGAGAACGGATATTTGATAGTAGATTCCAAAGGAAATCCAAAACGGTCGGTGGGGACTATTCAAGACATAACAATCGCTTTCAGAATCAAAAAAGATTTAGAAGAAAGCAAAGCTCAATTGGCGCAGATAAACAAACGTCTCGAAGAAAAAGTAAAACAAGAAGTGTCAAAAAGTCGCGAAAAAGATCATTTACTTATTCAGCAATCTCGACAGTCGGTACTTGGCGAAATGATTGGAAACATTGCACACCAATGGAGGCAACCGCTCAATGAAATTTCACTTCTGATCAACGATTTGGAAGATGCATATAGTTTCGACATGCTTACCAAAGAATATTTTGAGAAAACCATCGACATTGTTTATCGCCGTTTGAAGTATATGTCGGACACCATCAACGATTTCAGCAAGATGCATTCCGACGATTTTAAGACCGAATTATTCAAACCAAAAGAATTAATCGAAAAACTAATTGATTTCACAGCCGAATCTTACAAAAAGGAAAAGATTAACACTTATTTTGTGTGTCAGGACAACTTTGAAGTATTCAGTTATCCGAACATGCTTTCGCACATCTTGATGAATTTGCTCAATAATTCGAGGGATATTCTGCTTGAGCGAAAAGTGAAGAATGCCAAAATTTGGATTCGTTTAGAAAAAGAGGAATCGCGCTATTGTATTACGGTTCTCGACAATGGACAAGGAATAAAATCAGAAGTAATAGATAAAATATTTGATCCTTATTTTACTACCAAAGAAATGAACAGAGGAAGCGGATTGGGTTTGTATATGGCCAAATCGATGATCGAAAAGCAAATGCGAGGACAAATCTCAGTGATGAACAAACGCGAAGGAGCAGAATTCAAAATCTGTTTCGACCTAAATAACCAAACACAATGAACCAAGATCAAATAAATATTTTGATTGTTGAAGATGAGGTTCTCGTTTTACAATCGCTTGTCAACATCGTTAGCCGACGTTATCCGTCTGTTTTTTTTGCAAAAGACGCTCAAAAAGCATTGGAAATTTTTGAGAAGGAAGATATTGATTTGGTGATTACTGATATTCGGATGCCCGGCATGGATGGAATAAGTATGTTAAAGCGAATGCAATCTGAAAAGCCAAATATTCATCGTTTGGTGATGTCGGCCTATACCGAAGCGGATTATTTTTTGCAAGCAATCGAAATAGGCGTGGAAGGCTATATTGTAAAGCCTTTTATGAAAGAAAAGGTGCTCGAGGCAATAGAAAAAGCGTTGAAACGCATTTCGGGAGAAAGAATTGCAGAAAAAAATCGCGAACAGCTTTCGCAATCAGAAAAACAGCTAAGAGAGCTAAATGAGGCAAAAGATAAATTTTTCTCCATTATTGGCCACGATATTAAGACACCGGTTTCCACTATCGCTTCGTATTCCAGTTTAATTATTGAAGATTTCGATGAGCTTGAAAAAGAGGAGTTGATTGAATTTTTGAAAATCATTCAAAAATCGTCGATTCAGGCATTGGATTTGCTCAAAAATATTTTAGAATGGGCGCGAACGCAAACCGGATCATTGGCCTTTCATTGCGAAATTTTAAATATTTGCGATATCATTCAAGAAGAAGTTGAGTTTTCGGCTCATCAATGTAAAAGGAAAGAAATTCAGGTAGATTATAGCCCACGAAACGACAATTTTGTTTTTGCCGACAGGAACATGACCCGAACTGTTTTTCGAAATCTTCTTAGCAACGCCATTAAATTTACGCCACAAAAAGGCAATATTAAATTGTTTAGCGAGCATCTAAAACAAGGCAAAGGATTTGTTAAGATAAGTATTCGCGACAATGGAGTAGGAATTCCAAAACATGTTTTACCCAATCTGTTTTCGCTTAAAGAGAGCTATAGTTCGGAAGGAACCGGCGGAGAAAAAGGAACCGGAATGGGTTTGTTGTTTTGCAAAGAATTTATCGATATTCAAGGTGGAAAAATTGAAGTAGAAAGTTCGGAAGGAATTGGAACAACATTTAGTTTTAGTTTGCCAGCAGCCAAAAGAAAGTAACTCGTTTTTTTTATTTTGGCAATCAAAAAATATCAAAAATTGATCTCAAATCAAGCAATCGCGGTCTTCGTACTGAGCGATTTTCAATCACCGTTTTCTGCTGAATTGAGTAAGTTTAGTCCTGTTTTTTTCATTAATTCGGCTATTTTTGCCTTATGATAGTTGTAACAGGAGGAACCGGCTTGGTGGGCGCTCATTTGCTCTTTGATTTGTGTCGGAAATACGAACAAGTAAGAGCGATAAAACGAACAAATTCCGATTTGTCGTGGGTGAAAAAGACATTCTCCTTTTATTCGGCCGACGCCGAAAAATTGTTCCAGAAAATAGAATGGATGGATGCCGACCTAAACGATTATTTTTCGTTGGAAAAAGCGTTTCAAGGAGCAAAACAGGTGTATCATGCGGCTGCAATGGTTTCTTTTCATCCAGTCGACAATGAACAAATGCTTGAAGCAAATGTGCAAGGAACCGCAAACGTAGTGAATGCTGCGCTGTTCCAACAAGTTGAAAAACTTTGTTATGTGAGCTCCATTGCTGCCTTGGGAAGAGCCGACGAAAACCAAAAAGCCACCGAGCAAACGCCTTGGAAAGATTCCGCCAAAAGTTCGCTGTATTCCATAAGCAAATACAAAGCCGAATTGGAAGTGTGGCGTGGAGTAGAAGAAGGACTAAAAGTAGTAATTGTAAATCCGGCCGTTATTTTAGGTCCTGCAAAATGGAATAGTGGTAGTGCCTCCTTGTTTTCTTTGGTGTGGAAAGGGCTAAAGTTTTACACGGCGGGAACAAATGGATATGTGTATGTGCGCGATGTTAGTCGCGCCATGATTGAGCTGACGGAAAGTCCAATTTCGGCAGAACGGTTTACGCTCAGTGCCGAAGATGTAAGTTACCGGAAATTATTCAGTTTAATGGCGGAAAACCTTCATAAGCCAACGCCTCACATAGCCGTTAAACCTTGGATGAGCGAGCTTAGCTGGCGGTTGGCTGCTGTCAGAGATTTTCTAAGTGGAAATAAATCGGCCTATTCCAAAGAAACAGCGCGTTCTTCCATGAAAATGAGCCGTTATAGCAATCAAAAAATCAAAGAAGCTCTAAACTTTGAATTTACATCAATAGAGGAAACCGTAGAACAAACGGCTCAACTATTTTTACTTGATCACATAAAAACCAATGCGAAAAAATGAAACCGACAACACTGATAAGAGCCGAAATTGAAGCAAAATACAAATGGGATTTTTCTGTTATTTTTCCCAATTGGGAAAAATGGGAAATCGATTTTGAGCGGCTTAAAAAGGAAGTAGAAACGTTCAGGAAATTTCAAGGAACTTTGGCTTTGAGTGCTCACAATCTGTTTGCGGCTTTTCGAAAACAAGACGAAATAGAGATGTTATCGTACAAAATTTATGCTTATCCATCATTGCAAAAAAGTACCGATAACCGAAACAATGCCATCCAAGCTAGACTTCAGGAAGTAATGCGGTTTTTTGCTACTATGGAAACGGCTACCTCTTGGATAGCGCCGGAGTTGATGAAAATACCAAAAGAAAAATGGGAAAAATGGTTAACTGAATTTCCGGCTTTGGAACCTTATCGTTTTGGAATGGAAAATATTCATCGGCAGAAAAAACACATCCTCACCAAAGAAAAAGAGCGCCTACTTTCTTATTTTGTTTCTTCGGCTGCCACGGCTGCAAATGCCTACACAAGTCTTACTTCTGCCGACGTTCGGTTTCCTGAAATAGAATTGGAAAATGGTGAAAAAACCAAACTTACCCACGGCAATTATGCGCATATTTTGGACAGCTCAAAAGTGCGCAACGATCGGAAAAAGGCTGCTGAAGCGTTTTATCCACTTTATGCCGACAATAAAAATACGATTGCCTCATTGTACAAAGGAATTTGCGACAAAGACTTTGCTTTTGCACAAGCGCGAAATTTTAAAACCAGCATAGAGGCCAAACTCGAAAAAAACAACATCTCACTCAAGGTTTATACCAATTTGATCGAAACCGTTGGGAAAAACACCCAATCGCTGAGAAAATATCACCTTCTTCGGGCAAAACACATGAATTTGCTTGGCGATTATCATGCCTACGACAGTCGTGTAACTTTGGTCGATTTCAATAAAAAATACAGCTGGGAAAAGGCAAAAAAACTGGTTTTAAGTTCTATTGAAACATTGGGAAAAGAATATGTTTCAAGATACCAAGCCGCTTTGGAAAATGGCTGGATCGATGTTTTTGAAAATGACGGAAAATCGTCGGGAGCGTATTCTATGGGCGTGTACGGTGTTCATCCGTTTATTCTGATGAATTACAACGAAACTCTAGACCATTTGTTTACATTGGCTCATGAAATGGGGCATAGCTTACATACCATCTTGTCCGACGAAAATCAGCCTTTCAGCACGCACGATTACACTATTTTCGTAGCCGAAGTGGCTTCCACATTTAATGAGCATTTGCTCTTGGATTATTTGCTGAATAAAAGCAACGATAAAATGGAAAAAGTGGCTTTGCTGCAACAAAGCATCGAAAATATTACGGGTACATTTTTTACGCAAAGTATGTTTGCCGATTTTGAATTACAAGCCCATCGTGCCATTGAAACAGGAAAAGCGTTGACAGCCGACTTGCTTACCGAAATATGCGAAACGCTCGATAAAAAATACTATGGCGATGTTTTTACACGCAGTCAAGCAAATATTTTCTGGGCAAGAATACCACATTTTTATCGTTCTCCATTTTATGTTTATCAATATGCTACCAGTTTTGCCGCTTCGGCAAGCATCTATTCGCAAGTAAGGCAAGGATTGGCCAACGGAAATCCAAAACCATTGGAAAATTACCTCACACTTTTAAAATCGGGCGGAAACGATTATCCGGTCGAACAACTTAAAAAAGCCGGGGCCGATCTTTCAAAAAAAGAAACCATTATGGCAGTCGTAAATCAATTGGATGAATTGGTAAATAA
>DMBV01000162.1 GCA_003445975.1 Bacteroidales bacterium | reverse complement strand
AACATCCATATACCCGCCAATTGCAAGCATTTCCGTATTAGCTTTCAATCCATAAAAGTTATTAAAGTTGTGTGTATGAATCATATAAACGTTTTTGATCGTTTAATATCGTACAATCTATTTCCAAAATCGTTTTCAGGAAGTAGGCCGTTCATGTTATATTCCCAAAGTTAAAATATTATTTTTAATTATCCACAAAATGAGCTACTTAATTTAATCTCTCCTAAAATAAGGACACAAAAAAAGAGGTTTTTCTCTCTTAAATCGGTAAGCCGAATTTAGTTTTTTTCGGCTTTGTTAGGAACCGGCTCAACAAGCGTTTATGCGCGTTTGTATCTTGGAATCAGAATTCGCTTTGCCTTTCGGCACAATCTAAAGAAATCTGATTGATTTGTTGTAATTTAGCGTTTTTGAACAAAAAGGATGAATCAATTTTCGGTCACTATATTAGGAAGCAGTTCTGCTATACCCACATCAACGCGCTTTCCAAGCTCTCAAATCGTGTCGCATAAATACAAACCATTCTTGGTTGATTGCGGCGAAGGAACCCAAATTCAGTTGCGCAAAAGCCAGATCCGCTTTTCTAGAATCGATCATATTTTTATTAGTCATTTGCACGGCGATCATTTTTTTGGCTTGATTGGCTTGATTTCGAGCTTCAATCTACTCGGCCGGAAAACCGAATTACATCTTTTTGCACCCAAAGAAATACGCCAAATCATCGAATTGCAACTGGAGATTTCTCAATCAAAATTGAATTTCGAGATTCGTTATTACGTGCTTACTTTTGATTCGCTCTCCTTATTGTACGAAAACGAACAATTGGAAATTTATTCTTTTCCTCTCAAACACAGCATTCTCACTTGTGGATTTCTTTTTAAAGAAAAACCTTATCCCTTAAAAATAAGAAAAGAAGCACTGTTAAAATACGACATTCCCGATGATGCTTTTAATGCAATCAAGTGCGGATCCGATTTTGTAAACGCTCAAGGCGAAATAATAAAAAATTCTATTTTAACTAGTCCGGGACAAGTGGCAAAATCGTACGCTTATTGTTCTGATACCGCCTTTTCGTTCGACACGATTCAATACATTGCCGGTGTGGATTTGTTGTATCACGAAACAAGTTTTATGGAAAATAGGAGAGGGATTGCCGAAGCAAAAATGCATTCAACTACCGTTGATGCGGCCAAAACAGCCAATCTTGCTGCTGCTAAAAAACTAATCATCGGGCATTTTTCTGCACGATATAAGGAACTGGACGAATTGTTGGCCGAAACCCAAAAAGATTTTGAAAATACACTCTTAGCCAGCGAAGGCTTGGTAGTAAACGTATAAAAAAAGCCGCCAATCAAATTGGCGGCTTATTTGTTTTATGATTTTACTTTTTTGTCGAGTAATTTGATAAAATAGCGTGTAACCAAATACGTTAGATAGATGGTAACCGGCCAAGTAAACAGCAATATGATTTCTTTTGTGTACATAATTCCCTCCAGGCTTTAGTAAGTGTGTGATTCTTCATTCATTTCTGCTGCATCAATTTTCTTGTTGTTTACAGCTCTCCATGCATAAACTATATATGCCAATACAAAAGGCACCATCAATGAAACATAACTCATGGCTACCAAAGTATATTTACTCGACGAGCTATTGAAAATAGTGATGGACGATTGCAAATCAGAATAGGATGGATAATAAGCCGTATTGTTGTACCCGGCTATCAAAAGGAGACCAAAAACAGTGAATACTGTTCCAATGCCCGAAATCCAAATTCCTTTCGAACTGCATTTTTTTGGAACAAAATAAGCTCTCAATATTCCCATCAAAACCATGACTACACCTAGCAAAAACAGAATTAATACAATGGGCATTTGAAGCAGATTATGCAGGTATTTATTGGGTTCCATAAAAACTTCTTTGGTGTCCGGATTTACAGCAAATCCATCAATCAACAGAATATTTACAAGAAAGAATAGGAAGAAAACCAAAAAAGGAATGGCATTGTTAAACAATGATTTGTGTGCTCTTTGATTGATTTCCAGATGGTCGATTGTATTTAAGAAATACAAATTGGCCAATACTCTTGAGAGAAAAAATACCGCTAAACCCAATGATAAGTTGATAAAGGTGGCATATCTGGTAAAGTCTAATGCCAATTCCAATCCACGGAATGGAGAATCCCAAAAAGTACGATTCATATCATCAATATGAAATCCGGATCCGGTAAAGAAGGTGGCTACGGCAGTGCCTAAAAACACAGTTGCAATCACTCCATTGAATATCAAAAACAGTTCGTAGGTTTTTTGGCCAAGAAAATTATTCGGTTTGCTGCGGTATTGGTACGAAACAGCTTGCACGATAAATGCAAAAAGAATAATCATCCAAACCCAGTAAGCGCCACCAAAACTAGTGGAATAAAACAAAGGAAAAGAAGCGAAAAAGGCACCACCAAAGGTAACAAGGGTTGTAAAAGTAAATTCCCATTTACGACCTAAGGTGTTTATCAACATTTTCTTTTCGAGTTCGCTTTTGGCCACTGTGTAAATCAATGTTTGTCCGCCTTGAACAAACAATAAAAATACAAGCAGGGCACCTAATAAGGCATTAATGGCATACCAATAATGCTGTAATATACTATAATCTAATGTTTCAAACATAATTAATGTCCTCCTTCGTTTGGTCCTATTTTTATTTGTTTCAACATAATTTTTATCTCAGCAATCAATAGTGCTGTAAATACGGCAAAGAAAAGCCAGAACGTAATGATTACGGAATTAGAATCGATGTTTGAGACAGCTGTCATGGTAGGCATTAAATCCTGAATTACCCACGGTTGTCGGCCCATTTCGGCAATTATCCAGCCGCTTTCGGAAGCCAAATAACCAAGGGGCATGGTCCATAATGCAATCCAAAGAAGCCAGCGTTTGCCTGCTAATGTGTCTTTCATTACAAAGAAAAGTACGATAATAAAGAGCGCCATGAAATAGCCTCCCAAGATTACCATGATATGGAACGAATAGAATGTAATAGGAACATTCGGAATGATATCGTGAGGATTGGAGAAATAACTGTAGCCAAAATAGTTGAAATAGCCTTCCATCCATTCTTTGTTTTCGAAATTGGAACGCAAAGAATCAATGAGAACAGCATCATTTCCTTTCAAAGCCAATTTATATTCGCTCAATGTGTTTCGCGCCACCAAACCTCTGTTTATCTTCTCCGAATATGAAATAATTCCTTGATCAACATTTCCGTGTACCAAGTCGTAAATGCCGGGCACAAACGAATCGAATTTTAGATTGGCCATATAGGAAAGCATACCCGGAATTTCAACTTTAAAGGCGAAATCTTTCTTTTCAGGATTTTCGATGGTAGGAGCGTCTTTCAAAATCCCAAAAGCCACCAATGGAGCATTTGTAGTTCCATGATAAAGTCCTTCCATAGAAGCAAATTTCATTGGCTGCGATTTGGAAATCTCACGTGCCGATTCATCGCCGGTAAAAATAGTCATTACCGAAAAGATCAAACCGAAAATAGCGGCCACAACGATACTTCTTTTTGCAAAAAGGATTTCTTTTTTCTTTAATAAAAACCAAGCACTGATACCAACAACAAAAATGGCTGCAAGAATATAACTCGAAAAAATAGTGTGCAAAAATTTATTTACTGCAGCCGGATTGAAGAGAACTTCGAAAAAATCAACCATCTCGTTGCGGGCAGTATCCGGATTGAATTGCATACCAACAGGATTCTGCATCCATCCATTGGCTACCAATATCCACAAAGCAGAAAGGTTGGAACCAATGGCAGTGAGCCAAGTAGCAGTAAGATGGAATCCTTTACTTACTTTGTTCCAGCCAAAAAACATGATGGCAATAAAAGTAGATTCCATAAAAAAGGCCATGATACCTTCAATGGCCAAAGGTGCGCCGAAAATGTCGCCAACAAACCAGGAATAATTGCTCCAGTTGGTTCCAAATTCAAACTCCAGAATAATTCCGGTGGCCACTCCAATGGCAAAATTAATTCCAAACAGAGTCATCCAGAATTTGGTAATTTTTTTCCATTCCGGATCTCCTGTTTTGTAGTAAATGGTCTCCATTATCGCTAGGATAAATGTTATTCCTAGTGTTAATGGAACAAAGAGCCAATGATAAAGCGCTGTTAACGCAAATTGTGCTCTTGACCAATCGATTAAGGTAAGATCAAAATTTTCCATACATTTTATTTTGGGTTAGTTAATTGTTCCGTTACATACTCAGCTCGCTCTTTATCCGAGTGGAAGTTTGATTTTAAGAAATTGGGAAAAAAGAAAAGTTTTAAAATGGCAAACATGAAAAACAGCTTGATTAAGATAATAATCCACAACTGCTTTCCGAGTTTCATCTCCCTAAATCCCGAATAATAAAAATTAAAGATAGATTTAAAAATTGACATTCTATTCAATCTGATTAAAAATGTTAACGCGAATTAACATATAGTTTGATAGCAAATATATATGAATTTTTAATTAAATCTAATTTATCGAAAAAAAATATGCATTTAGGTATTTGAATCATTGAATCGAGTTGTGAAAAGAAATTTTGGTTATAAATGTGTAAAAAAAAAGCACGGAAATTATTGCGAGTTTCGCTTACCTTTGTTTTCTCAAACCAGAAAAGTGAAAAATATGCGTTTAAATATACCCAAGTTAATTTTGAATATTTTTGGCTGGGACGTTGATCCGGCAAAACCAAAAGAAAAATCGTACATCATTGTGGTGGCTCCGCATACTTCCAATTGGGATTTTGTGATTGGCAGATTGGTTATTGGCGCTTTAGGTGTTCCTCAACGCGTGCTGATGAAGAAAGAGATGTTTGTTTTTCCGTTGAAGTATTTTTTAAAAGCTCTAGGGGCCATGCCAATCGATCGCAAGGCGAGTATCAAGATGGTCGATTATATTGTTTCACTCTTTAAAGAAAGAGACGATTTTGTTTTTGCCATTACTCCGGAAGGAACGCGAAAATATGTCGAAAAGTGGAAAACAGGATTTTATCATATTGCTACCAAAGCGAATGTGCCTTTGGTTTTAGGATGGATTGATTATGAGAAGAAAAAGGGCGGACTTGGAAAAGTGATTTATCCCAGCGGAGATTTTCAAAAAGATTTTGCGGAGATTTTGGACTTTTACAAGAATGTGAAAGGCCGATTTCCTGAAAAGTACAATGGAAAACCATCAAATTTAGAAGCNNTATTTAGACATGCTTTAAATTGGTGAAATACTGTTTGTTCGAGTTTCTAAATGTTAAAAAATATTTACATTTGTTCACAATTAACTAATAAAAATCGAATTTATGTTTATTTTAATGGTTGTGATTTTTGTTCTTGGCTATCTAGCAATTGCCCTTGAACATCCGATTAAAATTGACAAGGCAGCATCGGCCTTGCTCATTGGTACTTTAACTTGGGTAGCCTATATAATGGGCGCTGCCGATATTTTTAATAGTGGAGTGAGCTCTGCTTGGAATAGTTATTTAGCGGCCAATCCAGATGCAAATACAAAGGAATGTATCATCGACTTTATTGTTCACAATCAAATCATCGAACATTTGGGCGAGATTTCAGAAATTCTATTCTTCTTGCTTGGTGCAATGACGATTGTAGAAATTGTAGATCAACATCAAGGATTTAGCATTATTACGGATAAAATTAAGACAACTAACAAAGTTAAATTGCTTTGGATTCTTAGCTTTCTAACTTTCTTTATGTCGGCTGTATTAGACAATCTAACTACAACTATTGTAATGATTGCCTTGCTTCGCAAATTGATTGCGGACAAAGAAACCCGTTGGTTTTATGCCAGTATGGTAGTTTTGGCTGCCAATGCAGGTGGAGCTTGGTCTCCAATTGGCGATGTTACTACCATTATGCTTTGGATTGGTGGACAAGTTACGGCTGCAAAAATTATTTTGATGGTTTTTATTCCAAGTTTGGTAACACTTGTAATTCCGGCTCTTTTCTTATCATTTACAATGAAAGGAGAGGTTACAAGGCCGAAATTGTCAAATGCTGACTCAAAAGAATTTACAAACGCTTTTGAACGCAAATTGATATTGGCAATGGGAGTTGGAGCCTTGCTGTTTGTGCCTATTTTCAAAACCATTACTCATCTACCTCCTTATATGGGAATGTTGCTTGGACTTGGGGTTATATGGGTAACAACAGAATTGATGCATAAAAAGAAAACTGGCGAAGATAAAGGTCGTTTGACTGTCGTTGGAATTTTACGTAAAGTGGATGTTCCTACCGTGTTGTTCTTTTTAGGAATTTTATCAGCCGTAGCAAGTTTGCAATCGGCCGGTCAGCTTGGTTTAGTAGCCAAATGGCTTGATGAAGTCACCAACAATAACATTTACATCATCAATACAGCCATTGGAATTTTATCTTCCATCGTTGATAATGTGCCTTTGGTAGCTGGTGCAATGGGAATGTACGATATTCAAGCCGTTGGTCATTTTGCCACTGATGGTATATTTTGGGAATTGTTGGCTTTCACTGCTGGAACGGGAGGAAGTATTTTAATTATTGGTTCGGCTGCCGGTGTTGCCGCCATGGGATTAGAAAAAATAGATTTTATTTGGTATATGAAACGGATTAGCTTATTGGCTTTGATGGGTTATTTTGCCGGAATTGGAGCTTATTGGTTGCAAGCAACTTTATTGCATTCACATTAGCACTATTTTTTGTTCTAAAATGAAAGAGCTTGTGTTTTTTACACAAGCTCTTTTTTTTAAGCAAGAAGGCGAATTTTTGGTGTTGATTGGAAACGCGATTTGGTGAAAATCAATTTAGATTTAGCATTATTTAAAGTGAGATTTAGGATTGCTTCCTTCAATTGTACTCACTTCATGTGTTTTTTGGCTTAATTCTTGTTTAATTTATGAATCACATTAGAATAATTTTAAATTTGCGGCATGAAAAAAGTTTTCAGAATAGTCGGAATAGCTTTGGTTTTGCTGCTGTATGTTTATACTGCAAAAACAATAGTCGGCCATTCTTCTTTCGAAAGAAAAACAACTGAGCAAAATGCCCCATTATCTTTAAATGCGGCTATTCAATCGGTTTCGTTTGCGTTTATTGTTCCGCCGCCTCAAAACCAAAGCAGTGTAGAAAGCACTAATTTGGTTCCCACACCTGTTCGAACAACACATCACCACCATTTATTTGAAAGTTCTAAAAAGCTTGATTTAAAGCAATTAGCTTCGATATATCGCTTCATCTATTTTTCGAAAAATACAATTGTTCAATTTCGGAAAACGGATATTGTATTTCCTTTTCATTATTTCTTATAATATTTTTTCCAGCCATATACACAATCAAGTGGCTTGATAGGGTTTTAGCTCAATACTTAAAAACCAGCGTGGCTGTTTTAAGCATTGATTCAATCATTTATGTATAAGTAGTAAGAAAAAAATAATAAAATGGATATAGGAACAACACTAGTGGGATTGATCGTAGTATTACTTTTTGTCCTGCCAATTATTCTGATTGCTAAAAGCGCGAATGGAGGCGAGAAGCAATTGATCGACGAACTGAATAAAATCGCAGCAGTACAGCATAGTAAAATAGCACACTTCGATGTATTAAAAAATGCGGTAATAGGCATGGATAAAGAAAAGTACCAGCTGTTTTTTGTCAAAAAAAAACAAGGGGAAATTCAAAATAGTACCATCGATCTAAAAGAAATTAAGAAATGTCAGGTTGTAAGTTCGAGCAAGGGCACTAAAAGCAAATCTGGAACGTATAAGGAGATCGAAAAAATAGGTTTGCAATTCACCTACCTCATTCCAACAAGAAGCATAAATACGTTCGAATTTTACGATGTTCATTCTGACAATGGCCCTCTAAATGGTGAATTGCAACTTGCAAATAAGTGGGAAAAGAAAATTAGCAAATCCGTACAGGAATCTGCATCAATGCTAAAAATTGTAAGCAATAGGGTATGATTAGATTTCGGATTTCTTCTCATTCTCTTTGATGAAATGAAATCGATATTCAAATTTTGCTTTCATAAATATCAAATAAAATATTCATCAATTAAATTTTAAATAATGTCTAGTTTAATGATTCTGATTTTTGTTCTTGGCTATGTTGCTATTGCGCTAGAACATCCACTGAAAGTGGACAAAACTGCCACCGCTCTAGTGATTGGCACGCTTACATGGGTTGCTTATATATATGGAGCCACCGACATCTTTCAAAGTGGTGCCAGCCCAGCATGGAATAATTTTTTATTGACAAATCCGGATGCAAACACTCAGCAAGGAATGATTGATTTTATTGTAAATCATCAAATCATAGAGCATTTGGGAGAAATTTCGGAAATATTGTTTTTCTTGCTTGGAGCCATGACAATTGTGGAAATTGTAGATCAACATCAAGGATTTAAGATTATTACCGATAAAATAAAAACCACCAATAAAGTTAAATTATTGTGGATAATCAGTTTGCTGACCTTTTTTATGTCCTCCGTTTTGGACAACCTCACTACAACGATTGTAATGGTGGCACTTTTGCGAAAATTGATCGACGAAAAAGAAACCCGTTGGTTTTTTGCAAGTATGGTTGTCTTGGCTGCCAATGCCGGCGGCGCATGGACGCCTATCGGCGATGTAACTACGATCATGCTTTGGATTGGCGGACAAATTACAGCAGGCAACATTATGTTGATGGTATTTTTGCCAAGTTTGGCCACATTGTTGGTTCCGGTCGTCTTTCTTTCGTTCACGATGAAAGGAGAAGCGCATCGACCGGTTCAAGACGAATCAGAACAAACAGAATTTACCAGTCTATTTGAACGAAAACTGATGTTGTTTATGGGCGTTGGTGCTTTGTTGTTTGTGCCAGTTTTCAAAACGATTACGCATCTTCCTCCTTATATGGGCATGTTGCTTGGATTGGGAATTATTTGGATTGCAACCGAATTGCTGCACAGAAAGAAAGAAGGCGAAGACAAACGTCGCCTAAGCGTGGTGGGTATTTTACGTAAAGTGGATGTCCCAACGGTGTTGTTCTTTTTAGGAATTTTGACCGCTGTGGCAAGTTTGCAATCGGCTGGTCAGTTGGGCTCACTTTCCAGATGGTTGGATCATGTTACCAACAACAATATTTATGTCATCGACACGGCTATCGGACTTCTTTCTTCGATTATCGACAATGTGCCTTTGGTTGCCGGAGCAATGGGAATGTATGAAATTCAGGAAGTTGGAAATTATGCGGTGGATGGAATATTTTGGGAACTGCTCGCCTTTACGGCCGGAACAGGCGGTAGTATTTTAATTATTGGTTCTGCTGCCGGTGTGGCTGCAATGGGTTTGGAGAAAATTGATTTTATTTGGTATATGAAACGAATCAGCTTATTGGCCTTGATGGGATATTTTGCCGGAATTGGCGTGTATTGGTTGCAAGCCACACTCTTTCATCTTCGCTAATCAAATCTATATTTAGACCTATCCTTCAAAAAGGTGATATAAAAAAAGGGATTATCCAATTGAATAATCCCTTTTTTTTTCTTAAAACTGTTTATTCTTTCAATAGAATTGGTTTTCCAAATCCTAATTTTTCGAGTGCATCCATTTGCGTAGCGGCATCTCCAGCAATAACATAGTACATTTGGTTTGGATTCACATATTTTTGAGCAAGCTCTTTATGTCGTTCCAACGTCATAGTCCGTACAATCTCCTCTTGTTTTTGAATGTAATTAAAAGGAAGTTTATAGGTATTCACCTCTCTCAAGATTCCTAATAAAGCGCCTAATGTTTCAAATTCCAAGGCATTGGATCTGATAAGGGCATTTTTTGTAAATTCCAAATCAGAGGAGGCAATTCCTTGTCCGTAGGCTTGCATAAGGTTTTTAAATATTTCGACCGATTCGTAAGTAGCAGACGACCGAACACTTGACGATGCCATAAACGGACCGGCAATTTTGCCTCCGGCAAATCCGCTTCGTGCTCCGTAGGTAAATCCTTTTTCCTCGCGTAACACCAAATTTACAACTCCATTGAAAGATCCTCCCAGCTTGTAATTCATTACATAAGCTGGGTAATAATCTGCGTCGGTACGGCTCAAAGAAAGATTCCCGATGTTGATGATAGATTGTTTTGCTCCCGGAACATCAATAAAATAAATTTTCGATTCGGTAATTGCTTTTGGAAGTTCGTACTTGGGGAAAATTACATTTTTGGTTTTCCATTTTTCATTCAAACTTTTTAGCACGTTTGCTACCTCAACTTTGGAAACATCGCCGGCAAAAAGAAAACTGCTAACAGAAGGGGAGAAGTTAGCCTCGTAAAAGGCTTTTAAATCGGATAATGTGATGGCAGCGACACTTTCGGCGGTTCCACTTCTATCCAATGCGAAGATGTGATTTTCGCCATAGGTCAACTTCATAAATGCAGATAGAGACAGACTGCTTGGATTGGCTTTTTGACGAACCAATTGATTTAAAACAGATGTTTTTGCCATGGCAAATTCTTCTTCGTCCCAACGAGGTTCTAAAAGTATTTCTTCCACAAGAGCCATTGTTGGCTCAAAATTTCTGGCCAAAGTATTCACATTGATCGAAATGGAGGTGTTTGATGCGTTCATTCGGATCGATGCACCTAACTTTTCGATCTCTTCTTCCAATTGTTGTGGTGTTTTGTTTTTGGTGCCTTGCATCATCAGGGTTGCTACCAAATTGGCCACACCGGGTTTGTTTAAATTATCGAGAAAATGACCACCTTCCAAAATTACATTGAACTGAATCATTGGAAGTTCCCGCTGTTCAATTCCTAATATCTGAATTCCGTTGCTTAACTGATCGCTCCAAATAGTTGGCAGTTTTAATAGCGGATCAGTTCCATTCGTTGGTTGAACGGATCGATCGAAATTGGTTTTTGTTTTGGCAATTACATCTTCTCCTTCCTGAATGGCAACTTGTGTGGCATCTAGAATGCTTTCTTCAACAACATTGGCTTTTACAGAACCTTGAGCAATCAAATTAACTTGTCCTTTTGGTACGAAACTCGTAGCTAGGAAAGCTTTTCCTTTAATGTATTTTTCGTAAACTCTAAGAATATCTGCTTTTGTAACTGCTTTTGTTTTTGCAATATCGGTTTTGTAATAGTCTGGACTGCCAGCATACTCGTTGTAGGTTGCCAGTTGGAACGATTTCCCCAAAATACTACTAATGCTATTGTAGAAATCGGTTTCGAGTCCGGATTTGATTCGTTCTACATCTTCGTCGGTAAATCCTTCTTTTTCGAATAATTCAAAAGCTTCAAAAACAGCTTTCTCTACTTCGGTTAAATTTACTCCTGCATTGGCATTCACCATAATATTGAACGAGCCTGCAATTTCTTGACTTCTATTGTAGGCACGTGGACTGGTAGTTAGTTTTTTTTGTTTCTCGAGGATTTTATACAAAGGGGCTTTTTTCCCTTGACTGAGCAAAGCACTTAAATAGTCCAAAGCATAGGAATCGTCGTTAAATTGCTCCACAGTAGGCCAAATCATCTGAAATTGAGGAGCTCGTGCGAAGTTATCTTCATGGAAAACTCTTTTTGTGGCTTCTAGTTTTATTGGAATAGCAATTGGATCGGAAATTTTTTGGCCGGCCGGAATTTCTTCAAAATATTTCTTAATTAGTTTTTTTGCTTCCGCTTTATCAAAATCGCCCGCCAACACGATGGTTGCATTATTCGGGTTGTAATACTTTTTATGAAATGCTTTTACATCCTCCACGCTGGCATTGAACAAATCTTCCATTTCACCAATTACTGTCCAATTGTATGGATGTCCGACTGGGTAAAGATTTTTGGCTACCACCCATCCGGCATGACCATAAGGTCGATTGTCAACCATTTGTCGCTTTTCGTTTTGAACTACGTTTTGTTGGATTGCAAATGCTTTCTGGGTAACTGTATTGATCATATAACCCATTCGGTCAGACTCCATCCATAAAACCATTTCGAGCGCATTTTTTGGAACCACTTCGTAATAAGTGGTAGCATCGTTTCCAGTGCCGCCGTTAAGTGTTCCACCGGCATTTTGAATAAGGCTGAAAAATTGATCTTCGCCTACGTTTTCCGAACGCTGGAACATCATGTGTTCAAACAAATGAGCGAAACCCGTGTGTCCGGTTTCTTCGCGATTGGAGCCTACATGAAACTGAACAGCAAAAGCGACAATGGGGTCGGAGCGATCGATATGCAAAATGACATCGAGTCCGTTTTTTAAGGTGTATTTCTCAAAGTCAATGTTTAATTCTTGTTTTGGCAGATGAAAGGCCGAAAACAGAAAGGCTGCAATTAGGAGCAGCGAAAATTGTAATTTCTTCATAAATAATAATTTAATTAGGTTATTGATTAATTATATTCAAAACTATTAAAAAAAATGGAGATTCACCTCAAAAATATGTCACAATGAAAATCTTTCTGATTTAATTAAGTGGCCAAAGGTGCGTTTTGAATTATTTTCAGAAAAAGAATAGACCTAAATGCTATTGAATAAAATAGACAGCTCCGCCAATTGAATTTTGTCTTGCTCCACTTACACTGGCTAAAGTATTGGTTTTCTTTTTGATTCTAAGTAAAGCTAAAAAAGCAAATATGAGCGCTTCTTTGTATTCGACGAGTAAATCGGAAGTTTTTTCGATCTCGACTGGGATTTCCGATTCTAGGATACGTATGAAGAATTGATTGAACACGCCACCTCCACTTATTAATAATTTTTTGTTCTTTTTCGGAATCGCAGCTCTTTCTATAACCCATCGGATTTGATGAACAAGATGGTGAACCAAGGTGTGAAGGATGTCTTCCGTGGCAAATTGCTTATCAATAGTGGGAAGAAATTCCTTTTCGAACCATTCCCGCCCAAGTGATTTAGCTCCTTGAATTTGATAATAGTCCAACTGGTTAAGGGCATCGAAAAGTTCTGGAATGAAGTTTCCTTTTTCTGCTATCTCTCCGTTTTTGTCGTATTCCAAGCCAAGTTGATTCGCGAAAAAATTGAACGCAATATTGGCGGGAGCAATATCAAAAGCCAGAGTTTGTCCGTTTTTCTCGTAAGAGATATTTGCAAAACCGCCAATATTTAAACGGAAAGTGGAAGTGGCGAACAACAATCGATCACCAATGGGTACAAGTGGCGCACCTTGCCCTTTTAGCGCCACATCTAAACTCCTAAAATCGCAGACAACCGGAATGCCTGTTTCTGCCGCTATGGCGGCTCCATCGCCAATCTGGGTAGTAAAACCATTTTGAGGTTGATGGAAAATGGTATGTCCGTGACTGCCAATAAAATCTACATGTATTGTATTTTGATCGATGAATTTTTTCACCTCTATCCCAAGAAAATGGCCATAATCAACATGTGTCTTGGCAAATTCTAAAGCTGTTTTGTCGGGCAGTTCTGTCAATATTCTTTTCCATTCCGTTGGATACAAAATTGTTTTGGCTTTCAGAATTTCGTAGTTCCATTTTTTGTTTTGAAATGAAAATTTGCAATAAGCAATATCCAAACCATCCAAGGATGTTCCCGACATCAATCCTAAAACATGATAATGTGCCATTATTTCAAACAATCAATTAGTACTTCCAGTTTCACCCCGCGCGATCCTTTGATCAGTATTCGATGGTTTTTCAAAGGGAAATCAGTCAGAAATGCTTGAGCAAAATCCGTATTCTCGAAAAAAACAAAATTCGGATACTTGGCTTCCCATTGTTTGAATCTTGTGCCTACCAAATAAGTTGATGAGAAATGCATGGATTTTAGCAGGTCTAATATTTGTTTGTGTTCCATCTCGGAAAATTGACCCAATTCAAACATATCGCCAATGATGACCGATTTGTGCGGCTGCTGATCGCTCTCAAAATTTTCCAATGCAGCTTTTACACTCGCGGGATTGGCATTGTAGGCGTCCAAAATCAATTCATTGTTAGTCCCTTGCACAAATTGAGACCGATTGTTCTGAGGATAATAGTCTTGGAGCGATTCGCAAATAGATTTTGGATCGATGCCAAAATGAATGCCAACGGCAATAGCGGCCATCAAATTTGAAAGATTGTAGTCACCAAATAAGTTTGTATTTACTTTAAAGGTACTCTTCGTATTCTTAAATCCCCACGAAAATTCAAGGAAAGGAAAACTATTGGTGATTTTTCCATGGATATCGTTCGCGCTTTTTTCGCCATAGGAAATTCGATTTAGTTCGGTGGATGCTTGCGTTAGAAAAGGATCGTCGGCATTGTAAAACACTTTGCCGCATTCTGATTTAACAGCCTTGTAGAGTGCCAATTTGGTTTCTTTGATGGCTTCTAAAGAACCAAAACCTTCCAGATGCGCTTTTCCAATGTTTGTCAGAATTCCGAGTTGTGGGCGAGCCAGTTCACACAAAAATGCAATTTCACCTCTATGGTTGGCGCCCATTTCTATCACAGCAATTTCGGTTTCTTTTGTAATTTGTAATAAAGTGAGGGGTACACCCAAATGGTTGTTGAAATTTCCCGATGTGGAAGTGAGTTTAAATCTTTTAGATAATACCGTGGTTACCAATTCTTTGGTAGTGGTTTTCCCGTTTGTTCCGGTGATTCCTAATACTGGAATGTTGAATTGATTTCGGTGAAAGCGGGCAAGTTGTTGCAGCGTTTTTAAAGCATTTTCTACCAAGATATAGCGAGAATCATCGACCCAATAATTTTTATCATCGACAACAACATAGGCGGCTTCATTTTGCAAAGCTTGAGCGGCAAAGCTATTTCCATTGAAGTTTTCGCCGCTCAAGCAAAAAAAGAGACTGTTTTTCAATTCTTTGCGTGTATCGGAACAAACTTTTGGGTAAGTCATAAAAAGCAGATGTAATTCCTCTATCGACATTCTAATAAAATTAAACCCCATTCGCCTTCGCCAATGGGGTTGATTTATTTTTGATTATACAATTATTTTCTTCCTTTCATTGGACTTCCAACACGATCCATGGCGCAGCGGAATCCAATATAATCTGTTGCTTCGTTTTCGTCTAAAAATCTACGAACACTAGGACTTAAATAATAAGCACCATCTTTCCAAGATCCTCCTTTGTAAACTCTGGCTTGGTTGTTTATCAAAGATGTTTTTCCGTAGTTATACATTCTTGTTGTATCGCTTGGCGATTGCGAATTCCAGTTGTTGTCGGTACGTGTTTCGGAGGCAAAATCACCATCAAGATAATCGATATTGTTCGATTTGCGGTAGTTTTTTCTATTTTCACTTTCTTCAACGGTCACATCGCGGTAGCGAATTCTACCTAAAGAATCTTTTACATCAACAAAGCCATTCTGATCGCGGACTTGTGTTTGGAAAATGTTTCCTCTAAAAGCGCCTAAATCATCCCAATCATCAAAAGTATTCGGACGATAGACATCCATGACCCATTCACACACATTGCCGCCCATATTGAATAGGCCAAAATCATTTGGAAAATAAGAGCCAACTTCTGTTGGAATATCCGAACCGTCGTTTAGCGCGCCTGCAACGCCCATATAATCGCCCCGTCCACGTTTAAAGTTTGCTACAAAAGTGCCGTAATATTTTTTGTCGGTGGTGCGAACATAATTTCCATTCCAAGGATATTTTTTTCGTTGGCTAATACGTTCGTATTCTGAGTTTTCAATTAAACCAAGAGCCGCATATTCCCATTCGGCTTCGG
>DMBV01000017.1 GCA_003445975.1 Bacteroidales bacterium | reverse complement strand
GAATGAACCCCTAAATCACTTAATCCAAAACATATCACGGGAAAAAATTCAAGGATTCCTACGGAGCAAAATTGGCGCTTACCGCCAAGTTGTGGATGATTTGAACCACCCTGCTGAGCTGAATTTGCAATTCAGCTTATTCTACATTTAACGTTTAACATTTCCCGCTTAGCTGAATTTGCAATTCAGCTAAGCCCCAATCACACTATTTCCAATGCGTCTTTTTCACATAATCAACAACAAAACGAATATTTTCGAGCGGAGTTTCGGCCAAAATCCCATGACCAAGATTGAATATCCATTTCGGTTCCGTTTTCCCAAATTCTAACAGCTTCTCAATAATTGGTTTTATAGTTTCCTGAGTGCCTAGCAATGCTCTAGGATCGAGGTTTCCCTGAATTCCAATTTCCGGATGAATCAATTTTCGAGCTTGATAAATATTCATCTGCCAATCTACGCTCACAATATCGCATTGCTCCGGTTGTATCCGCGATATGCCATAAGCCAATCCTTTGGGAAGAAAAATAACCGGTGTTCCGGTTTGCTTTACCGCTTTCATGATTCGCTCAGCAATAGGCATAACTACTTCAAAATACAAATCTTCGGGAATCAAACCGGCATGCGTTTCGAACAATTGAAAAGCATCAATTCCATGCTGCACTTGTTTAAGTGCATATTCTACCGACATTTCGCCGATTGCCTCCAGAATCCGAACTGCTTCGGCTCTGTTTTTGTAAAGAAGTGCAATCGCTTCCGGAAAGTGATGGTTTTGGCTGATTCCGTCCACCATAAAACAAAAAGTGGTCAGCGGTCCGCCACAAAAACCGATCAACGGCGTATTTTCGGGACGTGTTTTTCTTATTTCTTCAATGGCTTGATAGACATGTTCTAGCTTTGAACTGTCAGGGATTAGACTCTTATGGGGAGCACTCATTCCTTTCAAAGGATTTTCAAAAACGGGACCTTTTCCTTGAAACTCAAGTTTCATTCCCAAAGCTTCGGGAATAACCAAAATATCAGAAAATAATATAGCAGCATCCACACCTAAATCATAAATAGGCAAAAGAGTAACTCTTGCTGCCAACTCAGGATTTTCCATCAACTCCTTAAAACTATGCTTTTCTTTCATTTTCTGATAAGAAGCCAAACTTCTTCCTGCCTGACGCATAAACCAAATTGGCGGTCGATGCGTTTCTTTCCCTTTGAGTGTATCTAAAAATATTGAATTCATCTTGTTGATTTACAATTGTTTCAAAGCTTCTAAGTTTGCATCAACTAATTTTTGCAAGTCATGTTCGGTATGTGCATAAGAGATAAACATACACTCGTATTGAGATGGAGCCAAATAAATTCCGCTTTCGAGTGAAAGCCTAAAATAGTTTGCATATCGCTCAGAATCGCTTTTCATGGCTTCAGCATAACTTGTAACTTGTTTGTTTTCCGTAAAAAACAATGTCATCATAGAGCCTACTCTATTCAAAACGGCAGGAACGCCTGTTTTTTTCAAATTCGCCCGGATTCCTTTTTCAACGAAATCAGCTTTCTGCTCTAGTTTGGCATAAAAACCCGGAGTTGTACTCAGAAAATTTAGCATGGCAAGTCCGGCAGCCATGGCCAATGGGTTTCCTGACAAAGTTCCGGCTTGGTAAACAGGCCCGATTGGTGCCAAATAATCCATAATTTCTTTTCGGCCACCATAAGCACCAACCGGCAAACCTCCGCCAATGATTTTACCTAAAGTTGTTAGATCAGGATAAACACCGTAAAATTCTTGAGCTCCACCCGCAGCCAGTCTAAATCCGGTAATGACTTCATCAAAAATAAGTAAAGCTCCTTCACGAGTACAAATAGCTCTCAAACCTTGCAGGAAACCTTCTTCCGGAAGTACCACTCCCATATTTCCGGCAACCGGTTCTACAATAATTGCTGCGATTTGATTTTTCTTTTCGGCGAATAATTTTTCGACAGAAGCCAAATTATTGTATTCAGCAATCAAAGTGTCGGCAGCAACTCCTTTCGTAACGCCAGGACTATCAGGCAATCCAAGTGTAATGGCGCCCGAGCCGGCTTTTATAAGGAAACTGTCGCCATGTCCATGGTAGTTTCCGGCAAATTTTACAATTAATTCTCTATTTGTAAATCCCCTAGCCAATCGAATGGCGCTCATGGTGGCTTCCGTTCCCGAATTTACCATTCGTACTTTTTCGATAGAAGGAATCATGGCGATAATACGTTCCGCCATCAAAGTTTCATATAAAGTGGGAGCACCAAAACTTGTTCCTTTGGCTGCGGCCTCATTGATGGCAGCAAGAATATCGTCGTGTGCATGACCAATAATCAATGGTCCCCAAGATGAAACAAAATCCGTATATCGATTTCCATCGATGTCTTCGATCGTACTTCCTTTTCCTTTGGCAATTATTAAAGGATCACAACCAACGCTTTTAAAAGCGCGGACAGGTGAATTGACTCCACCTGGAATGCTTTTTAATGCTCTGTGAAATTCAATTCTACTATTTTCTATATTCATCTTTTTAAATTATGCGTTTTGTTCTTTCAAAATGTTTGCAATTTCGACTGCGTGATAAGTAATAATAATATCCGCACCGGCTCGCTTTATGGATGTGATTATTTCCATCATCACACGCTTTTCGTCAATCCAATTGTTTGCTCCGGCAGCTTTTACCATCGAAAACTCGCCACTCACATTGTAGGCAGCCACAGGCATATTGAACTCATGTTTTGCACGATAAATGATATCTAAATAGCTTAGTGCCGGTTTCACCATAACAATATCAGCACCTTCAACAATATCTTGTTCTATTTCGCGCATTGCTTCGTTGCTGTTTGCAGGATTCATTTGATAGGTGCTTCTATTTCCAAATTTAGGTGCACTTTCGGCCGCTTCGCGAAATGGTCCATAAAATCCAGAAGCATATTTAGCCGAATAGCTCATAATCGGCGTTTTTTCAAAACCGTTTAAGTCAAGAATTTCGCGAATCGCAGCAACTCTGCCGTCCATCATATCGCTTGGGGCGATCATATCTGCTCCGGCTTGGGCTAAACTCAAAGATTGAGCTGCCAAGGTTTTCAGAGTTAAATCATTGTCAACATCTCCATCTACAATCGTTCCGCAATGTCCATGTGTGGTATATTCGCAATTGCATACATCCGCAACAATAAAAATATCCTGAATTTCTTTTTTGATGGCGATAATTGCTTTCTGAACAATGCTATCCAAACTGCAAGCCACTTCACCAGTTTCATCTTTACTTTCGGGGATTCCGAAAAGCAAAACAGCTTTCACACCGGCAGCCACCGTTTTTTTGCATTCTTCTACCAAAAGATCGATCGATAATTGATAATTGCCAGGCATGGAGGAAATTGGTTTTCTAACACCTTTGCCCGGACAGACAAATAAGGGAAGAATTAAATCATCAACGGATACTTTGGTTTCTGAAACCATATTGCGCAAAATGGTATTGTAGCGCATTCTTCTTAAACGTGTTTGAGGAAAATTCATAGCTTTATTTTTTACTTTTAGTTTGAAAATATTTTTTTACACTTTCGAATAAGCCTTCTGCCGTGCTACTTTCAGCCACAACTTGAGGAATAACTTCGTAGTCTGTCAATGCTTTTTCGGTAACCGGACCAATACAAGCAACTTTTAATTCTTTAATTGGAAAAGACGCACCCAAAAGCATTTTTAAATTGTAGAAAGCCGATGGACTTGAAAGAAGAATGAGATCGTATTGGTGGAGGATAATTTTTCGAAGCAATACAGAATCAACTTGCCTTGGAGCGACTGTATTGTACACATTTATCCTGCAAATTTGAGCTTTGGACTTTAGATTTAGTTCGAGCAAATCGCCAGCTAAATTTCCGAATGGTAATAAAAGCTTGTGATTCGAATTTTCAAGAATGGCGCTATTTAAATGTTTCAAAAAATCCATCGAAGTATTCCCATCGCTTACAAGTGTGGCTTCGACACCAAATTTTTCTAATTCCTTTTTTGTAGAATGGCCTACTACGGCCGTTTTTANNTTTCCACAGCAATCATAGGAAGAGAAATATAATTCGCGCCTTCGGTTGTTAGCAAATCAATGAGTTGGGCATCCCTATTAAAAGGGCGTGTGGAAATAATTGTTTTATTTTCCAGAGAATTGGTCATAATTACAACCGCTGGCTTTTAAAGATATCGTCCAGAATTGCTTTCCCACCTTTAGCAACAACTATTTGCGCAAGCTCTTCGGCCAATTGCAAACCATTATTTTTTAAACCTTTCACCGTTTCTTTAAACACAGTTTTCCCTTCTGTATCCGACAAAAAACCTGTTAATCGCATGCTTTCATTTTCCAGAACTGCTTGACAACCGATTGGGATTTGACAACCGCCTTCGAGCAAGCGCAAAAACTCCCTTTCTGCTTGCGTTGCCAAAAAAGTATCTATATGGTTTATTCCTTCTATCAACTGGCGAATAAAAGGATCATTGTCACGAATTTCAACGGCAATAGCTCCTTGTCCGGGAGCAGGCATTATGATTTGTGTGTCGAGCAATTGCGATATCCGATTTCCAAAACCCAAACGTTGAATTCCGGCAGCAGCCATTACCATCGCATCACAGTGGCCTTCATCCATTTTTCGAAGACGAGTATCTACGTTTCCTCTAATCTCTACAATCTGAAATTCGGGATTATAGGCCAACAATGCCGCCTTTCGTCGAAGACTTGAAGTAGCTATTTTATCATTCGCTGTTAGCTGATTGAGCGTTCGCCCGTCTTTGGTAATCAAACAATCGCGCGAATCGGCTCTTTCCAAAACGCCGCCAAGCATCGTTCCTTGAGGAAAAACGGTTGGAAGATCTTTCAGGCTATGAACAGCCAAATCGATGCTGCCATTTACCAATTCCAGCTCTATTTCTTTCGTAAACAATCCTTTATCGCCGATTTTAGAAAGCGGTACATCTAGGATGATATCCCCTTTGGTGACAATAATTTTTATTTCGAATTTCGTGTCCGGATAGTTTGCCTGAAGGATGTCTTTTATTTTGTTTGCCTGATATAAAGCCAACTTACTGCCTCTTGTCCCAATTGCGATCATGTTCAAAAATTTAAATCGAGTTTAGTATTTGGCTTCAAATATTTTATTCACCAAAGGAATTAATTCAGGATTTTGTCCATTATTGGTGGCATTTTTTAGCTGCCTGATAACCATATTGATGTATTTTTTTGCAATATGATTGCCGTATTCTTCCGCTTGCAATTTATTGTCGCTTTTCGAAAGAAATAATTCTATTTCTGTATGATGAATGGACCGGAAATTTTCGGACAAAGCAGAAATGGCAGGCATCAGTTCGCGAAAACTGAGCCACTCGTTGAACTCCGTCAAACCTTGCTCAATAAAAGTGCTTGCATGGTCAATTTCGGATTTTCGAATTTCCTGGCTGGATTCCACCATTTTTTGCAGGCGATCCATATCCACCAAATTTACGCCGGGTATCAGATCCACGCCAGATTCAATATTTCGGGGAACGGACAAATCGATCAACAAAATAGATTTTCTTTGATGTAGCTGGATCGCTTTTTGGATCATTTCCTTTGTAATTAGTGCCAGTTCGCTCGAAGTAGAAACCAAAATCAGATCTTGCTCGGGAATAATTTTCTGAATATCAAGGATATCGATAAATCGACTATTTGTTTTTTGTGCCAATACAATCGCTTTTTCTAAGGTGCGATTGGCAATTGTTAAACGTGCATTTCCCTTTTTCTGAAAATGTTCGACCGCAATCTGTCCGGTTTTGCCGGCTCCTATGACAAGTATATTTTTCTTAGAAAGATTCCCAAGCAATTCTTCGGCCATTTTAACGGCTGCATAACTTACTGATAATGCGCCTTTTGAAATACCTGTATTCGTTCTGATTTTTTTGCCCGTTTCGAGTGCTTTGTGAAACATACGTGTTAAAGTAGGACCCAGAAAATCGTTGTCTCTGGCAATGAAATAAGCGTCTTTCATTTGACCTACAATTTGGTATTCGCCCAAAATCAATGAATCCAATCCTGCCGCCACTTGAAAAAAATGTTTTATAGCTTCGTTTTGAGAAAGCGTGTAGGAATAATCGCCAAAATCGCCTTTGAAGTTCTTGAATTTTGCAATTATAGCCGATAATTCGGGAAATGGCAATGCAGCTATTCTATTTTGAAAAACAAAATAGAATTCAGTTCTGTTGCATGTTGACAAAACATAAAGTCCTTCAAAACCGGAAAGCGCCTTAAAATGGCCGGCAA
The DNA here is from genome assembly GCA_003445975.1 of Bacteroidales bacterium. GTDB lineage: Bacteria > Bacteroidota > Bacteroidia > Bacteroidales > UBA12170 > UBA12170. Next base: position 12,815 of record DMBV01000017.1, on the reverse strand, counting down.
GATTGATAATACCTAGTTTGTCAAATACAAATTGTTCGCGAATTTCTACTGGAGCAGTTTTATGATTTATTCCTATTAATCCTATCATTTTAGCAATTTGTGTACGCTTTTAGTATAAAAGACCTTTATAGTACTACAAACCTAAAAACCAAAGTTGTAGGAAATCTGAAGATATGATTTTGCAAAATTTGCGTTCGCAAAAACTATTTATATTTTTTGTTCTAATATACTGAATACATGAATATTATAGATCGGTCTGATAGAAAAATAAATCAAACGAATGTATGCAATTTAGAATTATTCTGAACTAAAAAGTCGATTTTGCAGATTTCATCAATAAATTTGGCAAAAATTATTTTCAAGGCCGTTTTTTTATTTCATTAACACATACCAAAACATCCAAACAGCCCCTGATTGTTGAAAAGATAAATCGACTTATTTGCAACACAAAAGCGATCCATTTCATTGGCACAACAAAGCAAAAACGATTCTCTAAAAATTAATCTTGACAAAGAAATTTGCAAGCCACAAAAGAAGGAAAATTATGGCGAATCGCGTTCTGGGATTTGGATATCGAAAAATTTCCTTGTCGAATTTCAAAATCGAATATTTTCTTTTGGAAATTCTATTGCCAAAGATTGGCAGAACAATGAGTCCTAATCCGATGAGGAAAATAAACCAAGCCCACGAAAACCTCGAAACGACAATCAATAACAAAAGAGATACTCCAATAAACCAAGGTCGAACGAAAATATATTTGATTAAAAGCTGTCGCTGTTCGGTGTTCGAAAAGTAGCTGGCGCTATTGGCTGCTTTTAAAAACAAACTTACCCAAAACGACCTTTGGATAAAAACAAAAGGCAAAACCAAAACGGTCAAAGATGCTCGAACAAAAAGCGTATCAAACAACCAAAAATAAGCCTTTCCAAAGCCATCGAAAAAAAATATTCCCGACAGCATTCCAAGCGGCAAAGTATGTATCATCAAAAAAGCCATCCAAGTATAGAATAACCTTTGTTTCCAATGCAAGCGTTTGGATTTCTTCAAAATATAAAGCAGGAAAAAACCCAATCCAAAGTAAACTAACATTCCAAATCCATAAACCAAAAAGATTCTTTCTTCGGGCCAGGCTTCGGCACTTACCCACGAAAAGCTCAAGCCAAACAAACTATAAGAAAATGAAATAGAAAAAAATCGCAATAAGAGCGCGGTTTGGGCTGTGATTAAAAACTGCAAAAGCAAAGCCGAAAACACAAAGACAGCTAAGGAATACAACGACAATTCGGAGAGTGATTTCGGAATGACCCTAACAACCCTTTCCTTATGTTTAGATTTATCTCTGCGAAAAATACGTTTGATTAGATATTTTATCATTCACCGAATTATTTGCTTTTTTTAGTTGAACGAAATTAGGATTTCTTCTGAAATTTTGCAGCTTTTATTTTCTGTATAAAATTCGAAATCGAAATCGTCTTCGCATTTGACATCTATTTTCTTTTCAATGATTTTCACTCTTGTGCGTTTGAATTCATTTTTTTATACTTTTACCACCACAAACCACACAATTAATCAAACCTTAAACCGAATAAAACATGAAATTAAAATCGAATCTGGCAGCCTTGTGCTTCGTGCTGTTCTTGCCTTACTATTCTTTTGCTCAAACAGAGCCACAAAACCTGGAAATGGTTTACAAAATCAAGCAATTTGAAAAAACAAATTCGCAGATTGAAGAACTCTCGTTTTGGATGACCGATTTTTTGGGACCACGACTAACTGCTTCCAATGGAAATGAAAAAGCAAATCAATGGGTTGCCGATAAATTTAAACAACTCGGGTTTTCCAACATAGTTATTGATTCTGTACGTCCTTTTGAACGTGGTGGTTGGGACAATTCCAAGACCTATGTTGCCATGACAACTCCTTACTATGCAAATTTCTCGGCCTTACCAAAAGCGTGGACATCAGGCACTTTGGGAATTGTAAAAAGTGAAGTTGTATTGGTAAATATTCAGTCGGAAGCCGATTTTGAAATCTATTCAGGAAAACTGAACGGAAAGATTGTTATTCTTCCTTCCGTAGCCGTTTATCAACCCAACTTTGAACCGATAGCTACACGATTTGATGCTGAAAGTCTGAAAGCCTTGGCGAAAGAAAGTACCGAAATCCGCAGTCGAAATATAGATCGTGCAGCTTTTGGAAAAATACGCGAATTGAACCAAAAGATAGCCACATTTTTCATGAAAGAGAAAGTAGCGGCCGTTCTGAATAATTCCGGCGAATTTAATGTTCCAAAAGCCACCGGAGCAAATTATGTGATTGGAAACCAGTTTCCGGTGCCTGAAATCAATCTTCCCATCGAAGCACATGGTCGAATTTTAAGACTTCTAGCGCATACCATTCCTGTTGAAATGGAAATAGAAGTAGAAAACAGCTTTACGCCTAACAACAAAGTAGTGAATGTAATGGGTGAAATTCCGGGAACTGATAAAAAGCTAAAAGATCAGATTGTGCTTGTTGGCGCGCATTTGGATTCTTGGCACGGCGGAACAGGTGCGGCCGACAATGCTTCGGGAGCAATTGTGATGATGGAAGCACTCCGCATCTTAAAAGAACTTGGCGTTCAACCAAGAAGGACTATTCGAATTGCACTTTGGGGCGGTGAAGAACAAGGACTTCATGGCTCGAGAGGCTATGTGGAAAAATATCTTCGTGATGCAAAAACCAACGACCTAAAACCGGGTTTCAATCAGTTTACGGTTTATTTTAATATGGATAATGGAACAGGAAAATTTCGCGGAATTTATCTTCAAGGAAATGAGATGATTCGTCCTATTTTCGAACAATGGATGATTCCTTTTGTGGATATGGATTGTTCTGCGATTGCTATTGGCAATACGGGCAGTACAGATCATGTTTCTTTCGATGCTTTGGGACTTCCAGCTTTTCAATTTATTCAAGACAAAATTGAATACAGCCGAGGTTATCATACCAATATGGATACCTATGAACGACTAATTATGTCGGATCTAAAACAAAACGCACTTATTGTTGCAGCTTTTGTTTATCATGCTGCTATGCGCGATGAGCAGTTGCCACGAAAACCCTATCAAGCCCCAAAAATCTAATTCGTTTTTGGTGAATAAAACAAAAAGGAGCTGAAACAAAAACAGCTCCTTTTTTCTTTAAGATTTGGTTCTAAATATTTTTTAGATTTCCTTAACTAAATGCTTTATCAACTTTTGCTTTCGCTTTTCTCGCTGCTAATTCATCGGCAACGGCTTTGTCAACGCAAACTTTATCCACAGGATTCATAAAGGTGCTCAAGCTTTTTGCCAATACCAATGCTACCGGAATCCCAACCAATGTAATGAACAATCCGGCAATCTGAAAAATGGTGACTATTACCAATAAGAGTCCAATCGGGAAATAAATGATTTTGACAATAAAACTAAATGATTGCCACAATTGATTTTGATCTTTTTTCAAATCCTTTTGATCAATCATTTCGCTCGAAAACGGAGCTAGTAAGAATTTCGACAATTGAATAAGTCCTAAACCAATTGGCGCACCAATCACAGTGATTAAAAACAAGCTGCCAATCAAAAATGTTGCCAATGCTGACAAAAATCCGAAAAACGGAAAATGCCATAAAATGTTACCTAGTGTTCTCATAATTTTTTACTGCTTTTTATTTGGAGTTTCCTACTCGTATGGCTTTTCAGTACCGCCCCCTCTATTTTTTGATGGTTTCGGGATTCCATTTTTTTTGGGGAGAATAGTTTAATTAAGAGCTGTTGAAGTGGATCTCTTGATCGTTTTTTGTTTGCTTTTTCATGTGTCTAAAATTTAATTGGGTTTGAAATAAAACGTTTATTTTAAAACATTAAATGCATGAATGGTTTGCATAACAAAACTAAAAAGGGATTTGATCAGATAAAAGTAAGAATTAGGAGAGAGATAAACAAGTAAGCGCATTGATTAGAAAGTGTTTATGCACTTCAAAAGTAGTGATTATTTAATAACCAACAAACTTTTACATAGATATTATAAAAAAGGCTGTTCAAAAATTATTGAACAGCCTTTTAGTGAACCTGGAGAGACTCGAACCCCCAACCTTCTGATCCGTAGTCAGATGCACTATCCATTATGCTACAGGTCCATTTGCAACCTTATGTTGCGGCTGCAAAAGTACACAATCTTTCAAAAAAAAGAAAGCTTTCTTTTAAAATATTCAGCTCTTTTTTTTCAGCTCCTCCAATTCATCTTCGTCGCCAAGAAAAAGACCAATATTTCTAGTTTCCGGTTTGCTATCGAGCGCTATTTTCAATGCCATTGTCAAAGGCACGGAAATTAACATACCAACTGTTCCAAGAATCCATCCCCAGATAATCAAAGAAACAAAAACCACAAAAGTAGATAAGCCCAAGCTTTTTCCCATCCATTTGGGTTCAATTACATTGCCAATCACAAAATTTACTGCAATATATAAAACCAGGCTTCCCATTGCTGCCCAAAAAGGCAATTGCAAAAATGCCAGCAAAACGGCCGGTATGGCTGCTACAATAGAGCCAATGTTCGGAATAAAATTCAATAGAAATGCCAAAACGCCCCAAAGAATAGGAAAATCGAGACCTAGAATAGCCAATCCCAAACTAATTAAAATACCGGTGGCCAAGCTTGTAAGAATTTTGATTCCGAAATATTTTTTCAAACTTGCCACAATCTTATCCATACTCCGAAGCGAAGCAGGCGAAATGTAGGCCAATTTATTCTTAAAACTCGATACTTCGAGCAGCATGAAAACAAAAATAAGAACAACCAAGATTGAATTGCTGAGCAAATTGCTTAAACCGGAAAAAATATCGCCTGCCAAAGAAAACACTTGGCTCGGATTCATTTGTTTTAAAACATCAAAATTTTTGTCCAACAACCCATTTTGGATCAAAGATGATTGGAAAGCAATCCAAACTGACTCCATACGTTCCTGATATTGTGGCAGCGAGTTCAAAAAACTATTTAAAGACGAACCCAACAAGAGGACAATAACCGAGCTTGCCAACCATAAGCCGAATAAAATTATGGCAAGGGCAAACGCTTCCGGAAGCATTTTTTTCTTCAGCCAATCGAATGGAGCCAAGGCAATTGCCGTGAGCAGAATGGCCAATAAAAATAGAATCACCATTTGAGCAGCCATTTTCAAACCGGCAATCACAATGACCAAAGAAGCCAAAATAATCCAAATTTTAAGACCACCTAAAGAACCTATGCGATTCGAATCATTCATAATGAAGTATTTTTAGAATTCGTAAATTTAGAAAAATAAACAGGCTGCCATTGATGCAGCTAAAAAATTAAAACAAAACAATCTCGGCTGCAAAATGAAAATAATGTAAATTTGTAATTCAGTAATTGAATAATTTAAACAAATCAACTTGCACTTGATAAAACAATACATACATCGGCAAATTTTAAATCGTGCCTATCTGCAAACCCGCAGGAAAGTACAAATGCTGAATATGGACTCCATTCATTCTGTCGGAATTCTCACAAACCCCGGAAACTCAAAGGAACTGAATGAATACGAGCAAGTTGTTCAGCTTTTTCAGGACATTAAAAAAAAAGTATTCCCTTTCATCTATATCGACAAAAAAGCCGAAATCATTTTATCGGCCGATAAGAAGGACAATCTTGTGTTTTTGACAAAAGCCAATTTCAATTGGCTTGGCAAACCTAAAGCCGAAGATGAGTTGCTCGAATTCCAGAACAAAGAATTTGATATTTTGATCGATCTGAGTTTTTCTCCTGTTTTTGGTCTTCAATATTTGTTTGTTGCCTCCAAGGCACGTCTAAAAATTAGTCCAATCGCTACATTTGGTGAATCATATTCAGATTTTACCTTGTCTATTCCTGCTGAGGAAGGAAAAGATTTTTTCGTAAAAGAAATAATTCGTTATTTACAAATAATTAATAAAACCAAAAAATGATAAATTCAAAATTTTTCGGAGCTGGCGTTGCCCTTACAACTCCTTTCCATAAATACGGAACTGTTGATTTCACATCGCTTGGCGCCTTAGTTGAACATGTTATCGCTGGTGGAATTGATTATATAGTTGCCTTGGGAACAACTTCTGAAGCAGCCACACTCACCGAAGACGAACGCAAAGCGGTTCTCGATTTTATTATTGAATATACAAACAAAAGAGTGCCTATTGTTGTTGGAATTGGCGGTAACAACACGCAACAACTTATTGAAACCTTTAAACATTTTGATTTTGAAGGAATCGATGCCATTCTTTCGGTTACGCCCTATTACAATAAACCCAATCAAAAAGGGCTGTACTATCATTACAAATCCTTGGCAAGTATTTCGCCATTGCCAATAATTTTGTACAATGTTCCGGGACGCACAGCCGTAAATATGAATGCCGAAACAACACTAAAACTTGCACACGAGTTCAGCAACATTATCGGAATCAAAGAAGCATCGGGAAATATGATGCAAATCATGAATATCTTAAAAGATAAACCAAAAAATTTCCTGACCATTTCAGGCGATGACTCGCTTACCGATTCAATAGTATCGCTTGGTGGAGCCGGTGTTATTAGTGTTGCGGCAAATGCATATCCTGCCGAATTTCATCATTTGGTAAAAGCCGGATTGAAAAAAGATTTTGAAAAAGCACATAAAATAAACAATTCTTTATTGGAATTTATGGAAGCAATCTTTGAGGATGGCAATCCAGGCGGAATAAAAGCCGCGCTGAGCGTGATGGGTATCATGAAAAACAATTTGCGCCTGCCATTGGTCAAAGTCAATGTTCCCACTTTTAATAAAATAAAAACTTTTGTAGAAGAATATAAAAGCACACTCAAACAATAGGTTTTGAGCCTAAAATTGAAATTTCGATGTTTACTAAAGCGAAAATATTTCTCAGCTTTTTAATTGTACTTTCTGGTTTTTCGATTGCTCAAGAAGCAGCTCAAATTGATCTGAACGAAGTGTTTGCAAACCGAACCGAACAATATTTTCGCTTTTCACTCGAGTCGAAAGATCAAATTGAAAATCTATCAAAACTGATTTCGATTGATAAAATAGAAAGCAATACGGTTTTCGCTTATGCTAATCGGGCTGAATTTGAAACTTTTCTTCAGCAAAATATTCACTACCAACTTCTAAATCAGCCCAATTATTTATTCGAAGCCGAAATGTACAACTCCGGTTTAAAACAAACTTATGCCTGGGATCAATATTTAACTTATACCGATTATGTAAACCGAATGTACCAATTTGCAAACGACTATCCTTCTATTTGCCAAGTTTTCAGCATCGGACAAAGTGTAAATGGTCGCGAATTGTTGGTTGCCAAAATTTCGGACAATATATCGACCAAAGAGGATGAACCACAATTTTTTTATTCCGGACAAATTCATGGCGATGAATTAGTTACCTCCATATTAATGCTTCGCCTAATCGATTATCTTACAGCCAACTATAATACTGACAATCAAGTAACCGAATTGGTAAATAATATTGAAATATGGATAAATCCGCTTGCCAATCCCGACGGACTTTATGCAGGTGGAAACACAACAGTAACTGGCGCCATACGCTACAATGCGAACAGTGTTGACTTGAACAGAAACTTTCCGGATCCGCAAGATGGAAGTCATCCTGATGGAAAAAGCTGGCAGATAGAAACGCAAGCCTTTATGAATATTGCAGCGGCTCAAAATTTTGTGATCTCGGCAAATACACACGCCGGAACAACAGTTGTCAATTATCCATGGGACACTTGGACTACACGTCATGCCGATGACAATTGGTGGCAGCTGGTTTCGCACGAATATGCCGACACCGCCCAATTTTATTCGCCAAGCGGATATATGGAAAGCTTTAACGATGGGATTACCAATGGATACGATTGGTACACCATTAGCGGCGGACGACAAGATTATATGAATTATTTTCAAAATTGCCGAGAAGTAACCATCGAACAGTCCGTCCAGAAATTTCTTCCAGCAAGCGAATTGCCAGCGTATTGGGATTACAATCGGCAAGCCATGCTCAACTATCTGAAACAAGTAACTTTTGGGTTTAGAGGAAAAATAACCGATTTTGATTCCGGCTTGGCCATCGAAGCCAAAGTGGAAATCGAAAACCACGACAACAACAACTCTTTTGTATTCGCCAACTCACTTGGCAATTATTATCGTCCGATTAAAGCCGGCACCTACAACTTAATTTTTTCGGCCGAAGGCTATCAATCCAAAACAATCCTAAACGAAAGCATTCTCGATTATCAGAGCAAAATAATTGACGTATCACTCCAGAAATTAGACCTAAGCATCGATTCGCCCGATAAACCAATCATCGAATTTAGCAATCCTGTACAAAACTCGGTTTTGAGAATCATCAGCCCTGTACAAATTCATAAAATGACTGTCTTTTCTATTTTAGGCCAAGCCATTCAAACCGTTGAAAATGAAGATCAATTTGAACTTGTCTTAAACACCCAAAACCTTACAAGCGGTTTGTATATTTTTGTTCTTCAATTTTCGAACGGAAAAGCCAGCACACATCGCTTCTTAGTTCCCTGATTCAATGGTTAAATTTTCATAAAAGAACTTGATGTATTTTTGTGGATGCCGAAAATTATCAGAAATTAGCCAGCTCAACTACATAAAATACACACTAGACAAGCAGGCTCTAGTCAAAAAAATGGCCTAAAAATAATTGTTTAATAATTGACTGAAAAAATATACTTTTGCAAAATGTTTAAAACGCGCTTATCACTAATTACTTTTGTACTGATTCTTATAGGATTAAGTTCTTGCGGTCGTTTTCAAAAGCTTCTTAAAAGCAACGATTACGAAGAAAAATACGCCATGGCGCTTGAGTTTTTCGAAAATGAAGAATACAACAAAACGCTACAGCTATTGGATCAAATCACCCCTATATACAGAGGAACAGACAAAGCACAGAACATCGACTTTATGTATGCTCAATGTCATTATGGCCAAAAAGATTACATTTTAGCTGGCTATTATTTCAAGCGATTTTATCAAAGTTATGGAAAATCCGATAAAGCCGAAGAAGCCTTGTTTTTGAGCGCTTATTCCAATTATATGGATTCACCGCGTTATAGCCTCGATCAGGAAACCACTGTTAATGCCATTCAAGAACTAAAATTGTTTATTTCTCGTTTTCCGAATAGTGAAAAAGTAGCCGAAGCAAAACAATTAATCGACGAATTAGAAAGCCGATTGGAGTACAAAGCTTTCCAAATGGCTAAACTATACCTCAAAATGAACGACTTCAAAGCGGCCATTTCTTCGTTTAGTGCATTTGTAAAACAATATCAAATGAGCGACTACCACGAAGAATCGATGTTTTTGATTGTTAAAGCCAACTACGAATACGCCTTAAACAGCATCGAAATGCGCCAAACTGAACGTTTTTCAGAAACGTCCGAAGCCTATGTTGATTTTGTTTCCCAATTTCCTGAAAGTAAATTTCTGAAAGAAGCCGACAAAATGAACAATGTAGCTAGTTCTTATATCACAAAACAAGTTGTTGAAATTAAATAAATAAATCGTCCCATGGATTATAAAAAAATTAAAACGGATACCGAAGCTGTTACTCGCAAATTGAAAGACTTTGATGTAGAAACAGGGAATATCTACGAAACTGTTGCCATCATTTCTCAAAGAGCCAATCAAATAAGTAAAGACATCAAAGAAGAATTGAATCGGAAGATTGAAGAATTTGCTACACCAAGCGACAATCTGGAAGAAATTTTTGAAAACAGAGAGCAAATTGAATTGGCCAAATTCTACGAAAAACTTCCTAAACCTACTTTAATTGCTATTCAAGAGTTTATGGATAAGAAAATCTATTACAAGAATCCGGCAAAAGAGATCACAGCTTAATAAACAGATTCATTTTTCAGAACTTCTTTTCGATCTGTTCGTATAGCAACAAAATCGTAAAGAAGTTTTTTATTTTTTATTATGCAGTTAAAAGGAAAAAAAATACTAATCGCAGTTACTGCAAGCATTGCAGCCTATAAGATTCCTCATTTGGTTCGTCTTTTGAAAAAAGAAGGAGCCGATGTCCAAGTTATCATGACCGAAGCTTCGCGCGACTTTGTGAGTCAGCTCACTCTGGCCACACTCTCAGGTCGTCCGGCCTTTTATTTGCCTTTCAATCAAAATGATGGCAGTTGGAATAGCCATGTCGAATTTGGAATTTGGGCCGATTTGATGCTCATTGCCCCTTTGTCGGCTGCTAGTCTGAGCAAAATGGCTCACGGACATTCCGACAATCTTTTAACGACTACCTACCTTTCGGCCAAATGTCCCATTTTCTTTGCTCCGGCAATGGATTTGGACATGTATGCGCATCCAAGCACACAAAAAAATATAGAAACGCTTATTTCTTATGGAAATACACTTATAGAAGCCCAAAGCGGCGAACTAGCAAGTGGACTTTGTGGCGCTGGACGTATGGAAGAACCGGAAAAAATGATGGAAATTATCCTGAAATATTTTAAAAAAAAAGCTGACTTTGCCGGAAAAAAAATACTGATTACCGCTGGTCCTACTTACGAAGCGATTGATCCTGTGCGGTTTATTGGCAATTATTCGAGTGGAAAAATGGGCTATGCCCTTGCGCATGAATTTGCCGAACGCGGCGCAGAAGTTTTTTTAGTAAGCGGTCCCAGTTCAGAAAAAATTACACATCCGGCTATTCATCGGATGGCCGTTCAATCGGCTCAACAAATGTTCGAAGCCGCACAAAACTTATTCGACCAATCTGATATTGCCATTATGGCGGCGGCAGTAGCCGATTTCAAACCCAAAAATATTCATTCCAAGAAGATAAAAAAAGAAGATGGCTTTACACATATCGAACTAGAACCAACAATCGATATCTTAAAAAATCTTGGTCTTCAAAAAAAGAAACAAATCCTGATTGGCTTTGCCTTGGAAACCAATAATGAATTGGAAAATGCACACAAAAAACTCCAAAACAAAAATTGCGATGCCATTGTTTTAAATTCTATGCAAGATGCCGGAGCCGGCTTTCAACACAGTACAAACAAAATATCTATCATCGATAAATCCTTTATCAAGACCGATTTTCCCTTGAAACCAAAAGCCGAAGTGGCCCAAGATATTTGTGATTATGTTTTAAAACTAAGTCGATAATCCAACTGTTTTCAATTCAATAAACAATTTTTTGTAGCTATTTTTTGCCCGTCCGGCTTAAATTTTATGCTTATTTTAGTGCCAAAATAATTTTAACTCTCGGCAATCGTTTGTTTACAAAAACATCGATCATTATGGCAAAAAACAATTTCGTATTTCTACTTTTGGCAATTCTATTCTCGGCACTTCCTGCAAGAAGTCAAGAATTCAATTGTCAGGTACAAGTAAGTGCCCGACAGGTAGAAGGAACAGACAGAACCACATTCGAAACCCTGCAAAAGGCTTTGTATGAATTTGTGAATGCCAGAAAGTGGACCTCCTACTCCTACAAAACAGAAGAGCGAATCGAAGCCACACTTTTGTTGACGATCAACGAGCAAATTTCGGCAGAAAAATTCCGTGGTCAACTCAATCTGGTTTTAAAACGGCCTGTTTACAAAAGTAATTTCAACACTACTTTGTTCAATTATGTCGATAAAAACATAGAATTTACCTATGTTGAAAACGAACCGCTGGAATTTACCGACAATGCATTCAACAACAATCTGACTGGAATAATTGCCTTTTATATCAATCTATTTTTAGGACTCGATGCAGATTCATTCAGTCCGCTGGGTGGAACCGCTTATTTCCAGCAAGCCCAAGCCATTGTTCAAAATGCGCAAAGTAGAGCAGAAACAGGATGGAAATCGTACGAAAATCAAAAAAATCGCTATTGGCTGAGCGAAAATTTGAGCAATCCTATCTACAATTCGGTTAGAGAAAGTATCTATAAATACCATCTTCAAGGACTTGATAAAATGTACGACAATGCCGAACTGGGGCGAAATTCCATCGCCGAAAGCATCCAACTTTTGAGCAAAGCCAACCAGCAAAAACCGGGCTCTTTTCTCATTCAATTGATTTTGGAAGCCAAGCGCGACGAAATTATTCAAATCTTTTCGGAAGGTGCTCCCAATACCAAAGCTGAAGTTGTAAAAAACCTGCAGGAAATGGATCCCGCCAATGGATCTCGTTATCAACAAATTCTCTCGCGCTAATCAACTTTGTATGCTCAAAAATCTGTCCATAACAAATTATGTTTTAATCGATCAATTGAACATCGATTTTCAATCGGGCTTTTCGGCCATTACCGGCGAAACAGGCGCAGGAAAATCCATCATTATTGGCGGTTTGGGCTTGATATTAGGCAAACGCGCCGATACAGCCACCCTGCTCAATCCGGAAGAAAAATGCATCATCGAAGGTGCTTTTGACATCGCCCATTTTAATCTGCAACATTTCTTTGCAGAAAACGATCTGGACATCGAAAACCCTACACGCCTAAGAAGAGAAATTACACCACAAGGCAAAAGCCGGGCATTTATAAACGATACACCCGTAAACCTCAATCTACTCAAGCAATTTGGCGAACAAATCATCGATATCCATTCGCAACACAATACCTTGCTTATTCACACACCCGAATATCAGTTGGATTTGTTGGATGCTTTTGCCGGAAATGAAGAATTAAGATTACGTTATTTGGGTCAATTTCAGGCATTTCGCCAAAATCAGGCATTGGCAGCCAAACTAAAAAAGCAAATAAATCAAGCACAAGCCGA
>DMBV01000170.1 GCA_003445975.1 Bacteroidales bacterium | reverse complement strand
TTGGAATGGGAATTGATAAACCGGATGTGCGTTTTGTGGTGCATTTGGATTTGCCCGATAATCTGGAATCCTATTTCCAGGAAGCGGGCAGAGCAGGGCGCGATCTGCAGAAATCGTTCGCTGTCTTGCTTTGGGAAAAAGTAGATATAGCCGATTTGCAAAAAAATTTTGATTCTACTTATCCTCCCATCGAAAGCATTAAGAATGTTTATCAAGCATTGGGCAATTACTTTCGATTGGCTGTTGGTTCAGGAAAAGGAGAAAGTTTTGATTTCGATTTAAGTGAGTTTTCTGCCAATTTTAATTTTCAACAAAATATAGCTTACAATGCGCTAAAATTTCTAGAGCGTCAATCCTATATTCTTCTCAATGAAGGCGTTCATTCGCCTGCGCGGATAAAGATTCGTATGAATGGAAACAACTTGTATCGATTTCAAGTGGCCAATAGCAGATACGATGTGTTTCTCAAATTTCTATTGCGCACCTACAGCGGATTATTTGAGGAATTTGTTCGAATTAGTCTTCCGCAAATTGCCAAGGTTTTTCAAACGGATACCAATCAGGTAGAGCTTATACTCAAATCATTGCAAAAATTAGAGGTATTGGATTATCAAGCCGAAAAAACAAAACCTCAGATAATTTATCTTGAAGAACGGCTGCCATTAAACGATTTGCGAATTTCGCCCGAAGTGTATAAAACGCGAAAGGAAATTGCACAGTTGCGCCTCAAAACAGTCATCGACTATACTACAACTGTTAATAAATGTCGCAATCAGCTTCTACTGGCTTATTTTGGTGAAAACATTGGCAAACGGTGTGGAAAATGCGATGTTTGCTTAAGACGAAACAACGCCGCACTGAGTGAATTGGAATTTGATTATATGGTCGAAATTATTAAACCCATTTTAAGTAAAAAAAAATTATCGCTTGAGGAATTATTGAATGAAGCAGAAATTGACGACATCGATAAATTATTGGCAGCAATATCATGGCTGCGCGACAATGACAAAATTCTCGAAGACAGAGAAAATAAATTGTTTTGGAATCATTCAAAAATCGATTGAAACGTTCTGCTAAGTTCGATTCCTACTTGGCAATAAATGATCGCTACGCTTCTTGCCCGAAAACAAAAAAAATGTACTTTAGTCGATTCATTAACCAGACGAAAATGGCTTCTGGCCAAATTGTCAAAATTTAAATAAAACTCAAACTAAAGAAACACAAGTGAAAGCAATAAAGAAGGCTATTCCCGGTGTTTTTAAACTTTAAAAAAATTAATCCTATGCGTAAAATTTCACTCTTGCTTTTTGTGTTTCTAAGCCTACAACTTCTTGCACAAAAAGATTGGATTCGCTATTCGGCCATATCGCCCGATGCATCCAAAATTGCCTTCACTTTTCAAGGCGATCTGTTTTTAGTTTCTGCTAATGGCGGAACTGCTGAGCCTTTGTTGCTGAGCGAAGCCTACGAATCCAATCCGGTTTGGTCGAACAACGGCACAAAATTGGCTTATACGTCTGACTTGTATGGCAATTTTGATATTTTTATTTACGACTTAATTGCCAAAACGCATACACGCGTTACGTTTCATTCGGCCAAACAAATCCCTTGGACTTTTTCTCCCGACGATCAGTTTGTTCTGTTTTCGTCGCAAATGGACGACAATGTTAAAAATGCTCAATTTCCTTATGGTTTATTGACAGAACTCTACAAAGTATCCGTATCCGGTGGACGTATTCTACAATGTTTTACTACGCCCGCCGAATATGTGAATAGCTCCAAAGACGGTTCAAAATTGGTGTATCAAGACGTAAAAGGGTATGAAGATCCTTGGCGAAAACACCATACTTCTTCTGTTACACGCGATATTTGGATCTTTGATAAAGCAACACAAACGCACTCTAAACTTAGTACTTTCAAAGGCGAAGACCGGAATCCGGTTTTGTCGAATGATGAAAAAAAACTGTTCTTTCTTTCCGAACAAAAAGGTTCATTCAATGTTTTCGAAAAAGGTTTATTTGCTGAGAGTGAAGAAAAACAACTAACCAATTTTACAACTCATCCCGTTCGTTTTCTTTCGGCTGCCGATGACAATACTTTGGCTTTTACCTACGACGGAGGTCTTTATATCAAAAAAGAAGCAGCCGATGCGGTAAAACTAAGTTTGACTATTCCACATTTTAAAGAAGTGGCACAGTCGATTCCTAAAAGCTTTCGCAACAGCGCAACGGAAATGAATATTTCGCCAAATGGCAAAGAAATTGTCTTTGTGGTAAGAGGCGAAGTATTTGTCACTTCGGTAGATTATGAAACTACCAAACGAATCACCAATACTCCCGAACAAGAGCGGAATGTGAGTTTTAGTCCCGACGGAAAATCCATTCTCTATTCGTCCGAAAGAAACGGAAGTTGGAATATCTACGAAACAAATTTGGTAAATCCTGCCGAAGAATCTTTTGCTACTGCAACAGTATTAAAAGAAAAACCAATTGTACTGAACGATAAAAATACATTCCAACCCGAATACTCTCCCGATGGAAAAGAAGTGGCTTTTTTGGAAGAGCGTACCGAACTAAAAGTGATCAATCTGGAAACAAAAGTTCAACGTTCCGTTCTGGATGGAAAATACAATTTCTCCTATTCGGATGGCGATCAATGGTTTCAATGGTCGCCCGATGGGAAATATTTCTTGGTGAGCTATCTGGGCGGAAAACGTTGGGTTGATGAAGTGGGTTTGGTAGATGCAAAAGGCGGCAAAGAACCCGTAAATTTAAGTCTGAGCGGTTATGCCGATTCAAATCCGAAATGGATTATGGATGGAAACGGAATGCTTTGGTTTTCGGATCGAAATGGAATGAGAAGCCATGGAAGCTGGGGCTCCAATCTCGATGCTTTTGCCATGTTTTTCAATCAAGAATTTTATGAAAAATTCACCATGAGCAAAGAAGAATATGAAGCCAAATACGACAAAAAGAAAGACGAAAAGAAAGACGAAAAGAAAGAATCTGTAGAAGATTCGAAAGACGCCAAAAAGAAGAAATCTGCCGAAGCGGACAAAAAGGAAGAGAAAGTGGTGCTGATGGATCTGAATAATCTGGAAGATCGCGTAAAACGGCTCACCATTCATTCGTCGGATTTGGCGGATGCTGTGCTTACCAAAGACGGGAAAAATCTATTTTATCTTAGTCGGTTCGAACAAGGCTACGATTTGTGGCTGCACAAAATCAAAGAAAATGAAACCAAACTGGTTTTAAAACTCGACGGAAGAGGTGGCGATTTGATTCTGGATAAAGAAGGAAACAATCTATTTCTATTGTCGGGTGGAAATATCGTTAAACTCGACATTAAAACACCCGATAAACCGGTCAAAACAAATGTTTCGTTCAATGCTGAAATGAATTGGAATCCGGCCGGAGAACGCGAATATATCTTTTATCATGCATGGAAACAGGTGAATGATAAATTTTATGCTCCCGATTTCAAAGGTGTTGATTGGGCTTTGTACAAAAAAGCCTATGAAGCTTTCTTACCCTCTATTTCCAATAATTATGATTTCGCCGAATTGCTTGGTGAAATGCTTGGCGAACTGAACGGCTCTCATACCGGTGGCCGATATACGCATCAAGCCGATGGCGATGCAACTGCCAATTTAGGCGCTTTCTTCGATTTGAATTTCGTCGGAAAAGGTTTAAAAATTGCCGAAATAATTGAAAAAGGTCCACTCGACAAATCGAATTTCGAAGTTCAAGTTGGGGATGTAATCGAACAAATTAATGGAATAGATATTTTTCCTGAAACAGATTATTATCAGTTATTAAACAATCTTCAAGGCAAAAATACCCAGTTGCGCATTTATCATCCGAGTACTCAAAAATCGAACGAAATTGTTGTAAAACCAATTAGCCAAGGCGAAAATTCAACATTGCTCTACGAACGTTGGGTGAAATTTATGCGACAAGAAACCGAGCGATTGTCGGGCGGCAAAATTGGCTATGTGCATGTGAAAGGTATGGACGATGCGAGCTTTAGAGTTGCTTATTCCGAAATATTGGGTCGCAACGTGGACAAAGATGCAGTAATTGTTGATACGCGCTTCAATGGCGGCGGCTGGTTGCACGACGATTTGGTTACACTCTTGAGCGGAAAACGCTATGTCGATTTTGCGCCACGTGGTCGGTATGTTGGCTCCGAACCAATGGAAAAATGGTATCGTCCATCTGTTGTGCTCATGGGAGAAGGAAATTATTCTGATGCACACGCATTTCCTTACGCTTACAAAGCATTGAACATTGGGAAATTGGTAGGAATGCCCGTGCCGGGAACCATGACAGCCGTTTGGTGGGAACGCCAGATTGATGCAAGTTTAGTCTTTGGAATTCCTCAAATGGGAATGTGGGATATGAACGGCAATTATCTAGAAAATCAAGAATTGCTGCCCGATGTGGTTGTTGCTCAAGATAAAGAAAAAGTAAGCCTCGGTATTGACCAGCAACTGGAGAAAGCAGTCGAAATATTATTAATTAAACAATAAGTCATTAGGAATCATACTGATGAACAAACTTTATATAAAAAACATGGTTTGTCCGCGCTGCATCCAAGCAGTGCGGACAATCTTTGTGGAGTTTCAAATTCCCCCGGTCGAAGTTTACCTTGGTGAAGTTTGGCTCGAAAAGGAATTAAATGAAGACCAACGCTTGCAAATAAGCAAAAAACTGGAAAACATCGGTTTCGAATTGCTTGATGATTCGAAAAAACAGACCATAGAAAAAATAAAAACCTTGCTTTTAAATCTTATTCATCATTCCGATACGGAATTGCATATCAATTATTCTCTGTTTCTTTCGGAAGCAATTGGGAAAGATTATCGCTATCTAAGCACTCTATTTTCTTCTTTTACAGGCATTACCATCGAAAAATATATCATCAAACTGAGAGTGGAACGAATAAAAGAATATATTTCGTACGACGAACTGAGTATTAGCGAAATTGCTTACAAAATGCATTACAGTAGTCCGGCTCATCTTAGTCGTCAGTTCAGGCAAGCTTGCGGATTGTCGCCAATCGAATATAAAAAGCAATTTCAAAACTCACGCAAACCACTGGATTCGCTCTGATATAAAATTATTCAATAATTCTTCTTAGTCTGCCTCCGACGCTATTAAAAAGCGTAAATCTGATAATTATTTTGCAGAAAAGTGTTCGTTTTTAGCCTTTTAGATGGGTATTTTTGTCTAAAATAATTATGATGAAAACACATACATTTTTTGTGGAAAATATAAAATGCAATGGCTGCGCTGAAACGATTCGCAAATCGGCTCTGAAATTTAGCGGCGTTCAAAAAGTTGTTGTTTTGCCGGACGAATCTAAAATCACTCTTGAATTAACCGACGATTTTGCCGAATTGGAAAGTCTAAAAAATAGAATAGCCAAATTAGGTTATCCGGAAATGGGACAAAATAATCTGGCTTTTACGGCTCGTTCTTATCTTAGCTGTGCTGTGGGAAAAATGAGCCCAAAATCGTAATAGATTTTTTAGAAAGGCAAATCGCCTGTTTCGTCCATTTCTGGTGGAGGCATTTCCACATTTCTATCTCTGGTGGTTTTTACTTCACCTGAGTTTTGCTTTTCTACTTTCCAGGCATCCAAATTGTTGAAATACGAAACTTGGCCATTTTTTTCCCAGCGTTTTCCTTTTATATTGAAATGAATGGTGATGTCTTCACCCAATTTCATTTGATCTAAAGATTCACATTTATCTTGCGTCAATTGAAATTTTATGGTTTCTACATATTCAAAACCGGTTGGAGTACCTTCCTTTTTTTCAATCACAAATTCTCTTTTCTTGAATCGGTCGCTTACAACTTGTGTATCGTACTTTTCGATTAGTTTTCCGCTTATTTCAAAACTCATTTTTCTATTTTTTTATTTGTTTATATCTTTATTTTTGTTTTCGACAGTCCATTTTCCTTTGCAACTTGGATATTCCAAAGCCTTGTTCAATCGAAACAAAAATTCTTTTCTTTCTATTTCAATTGCGCCCAAACTGATCAAATGATCGGTTTTAACTTGTGCATCAATAAAATGGAAATTCCAAATTTCGGCTTGGGAGCAAAGATACGAAAGTGCTACTTTAGAAGCATCTCTTTTTTTGAAAAACATTGATTCGCCAAAAAAAACTTTTCCCAATGAAACACCATAAAGTCCACCAATCAATTTTCCCTCAAAATAGGCTTCCACAGAATGAGCAAAACCCAGCCGATGCAACCGAATATAAGCTTCAATCATTTCTTCTGTTATCCAAGTTCCGTCTTCTTCCTTTCTATTTGTCTGGGCGCAAGCACGTATCACAGCCTCAAAATTTGTATCAAATTGGCATATAAACTGATTCTTGCGAAGTGTTCGTTCTAAACTTTTCGATCGTTTTAGATTTTTAGGCTCTACAATATATCTCGGATTTGGCGACCACCACATAATTCTCGAATCTTCGGAATACCACGGAAAAATCCCTAACGAATAAGCCAACAATAACCGCTCCGGTTTCAAATCTCCATCCACCGCCAATAGCCCGTCGGCTTCGGCTTGCGTAGGATCCGGAAAAGCAATTTTGTCGGTAAGTTTAAATACGGGCATCAGCGCTTCATATAATCTTGAAATACAACTTGCAAAAATGCTTTTCCTTCCTTGCTGATGGAATCAATGGCCGAATCTTTTACGTTTTTTACGTGATAATAATTCAATCGTTTTTCGTACGAAATTTCACCGGCAGGGCGAAGCCAGCAAAATCCTTCTTCATAAGCCGTATAAGCAAATTTGCTTGATGCGGAATCCAAGAGGTTTTTGCTGTATTTGAAAATGGATGCGTCCAGCTGAAGTTGTGGCAGAAGCGTAGCCGCCAAATCGGGCTGATAACCCAAATGCGAAACCACTCGGCCACGATATTCTTTTTTCAGGACTTCGCCGTAGAACAAAAGTGGAATTTTGTGATAGGCCGACGATTGCATCGCATGATTTCGATAACTATTGTGCGAATGATCAGCCACAAGTATAAATAAAGTGTTTTTGTACCATTTGCACTGTTTGGCTTTTTCGAAAAATTTCTTCAGGCTTTGGTCGGTATAGTATGCTGAATTGATGTATTGGCGTTCGTTGTCGCCCCAAGATAGTACTTCCTTTTCCGGCTTTGGCTCATCGTAGGGCGAATGGGAGCTAAGTGTAAACAATGCGCTCAGAAATGGCTCGGGAATTTGATCCAAATCATTGGCCATTTCCAAAAGTGTAAATTCATCGTGGATGCCTAATTTCCCTTTTGGCCATTCGGGACCGAAATCGTACACTTCTTTAACACGGTCGAATGCATTGAACAAAATATAGCTCTTGATATTTCCATAAATGAGTTGACCTCCGAAATAAAAATTGGTGTTGTAACCTTCTGCATTCAGTAGATGAACCCAGCTTGGTAGGTTTTTATATTTATCGGGCTGAACAGTAATAGACGAAATAGGATGTGCCGGAAAACCACTGAAAATGGCGGCCATCGCTTGTTCAGAGCGTGGCCCACTGCCATAAATGCTATCAAAAAGCAAGCCCTCTTTTTCCATCGAACGAAAAAATGGAGTAATTCCCGCTTCGCCGCCAAGCGACTCAACTAAATCGGCCGACCAACTTTCCAAAATCAGCAACACAATATTTGGTTTCGAAGTCGTTAGAATGGATGGAATTTGATCCGATTTGGATTCGAAAAGCTTTTCTACAATCAATTCCGCTTCTTCATTGGGCATTTCTTCAAATGGATTTTTATGAAGATTGGCTACATTTTCAAATACACTGATAAATAAATTGAAAGCGGAATTGGTAGCCGCATTGTTCAAAATGGCATGTTTTGAAAAGTACGATTGACTCTGATTTATCGGAATACTTTGAAATCCTCCTCGCGCCAGCAACAGCATGATTGATGGTGTTAGAAGTAGAAATAGGAGTGAGGCCGCTATTTTTACTCTGATTCGCTCCATCGAAGTATAAAAAAAACGATTGTAAACATAAATCCCGCCGCCAACCAAAGCAATCAACAGAAGAAAGAGCAGAATGCTTTGTCCTGTTTTGGCCGAATTCATGATTTCATCCGGATGATCGAGGTACGAAAAGGCTTTGTAGGTAAGCTTGCTTCGCCATTCGGAATAGAGCGAAAGTTCGATGTTGTTGATCAATACAAAAACAAAAAGCAAAAAGGCCGTATATATTTTATTGACCGTATTTAGCCATGAAGGACTATACAAAGATTGAACAAACAAAATAAAAAATGGGATAATCAGGAAATAGGAGGCTGTAGCCAGGTCGAGTTTTAATGCAAAATAAAAAGTAGCCAAGAATTCGAATATGCTAGCGTCTTCGCGAAAAATAGTAGCCGAATAAACCAGAAGAAAAAGGAGTCGCACTAAGGCGAAAACGAACAGCCAATAAAGATATTGTTTGAGTAATGATTTGAATAGCTGTATCATAAGCAAAAAAATCTGCTGTTTATCCACACTTTGGCATAAACAGCAGATTCTTAATTTTAAATTATTTGGCGTAATTGATTGCTCTAGTTTCGCGGATTACCGTTATTTTGATTTGTCCGGGATAAGTCATTTCTTCTTGAATTTTTTTAGAAAGATCATAACTCAATTCCATGGCTTGGTTGTCGTTGATTTTATCTGCACCAACAATCACGCGAAGCTCTCTACCAGCTTGAATGGCATAGGTTTTTACAACACCTTCGTATTCCAATGCTAGGTTTTCCAGCTTTTTCAATCGTTGAATATAGGCATCCACAATTTCGCGTCTGGCTCCGGGTCTGGCTCCTGAAATGGCATCACAAACTTGCACTATTGGCGAAAGTAGCGAAGTCATCTCGATTTCGTCGTGATGGGCGCCAATGGCATTGCAGATATCGGGACTTTCACGAAATTTTTCGGCCATTTTCATTCCCAAAAGAGCATGTGGCAAATCGGGTTCGTTTTCGGGCACTTTTCCAATGTCGTGAAGCAAACCGGCTCGTTTGGCTTTTTTCGTATCAAGACCAAGTTCGGCAGCCATGGTAGCACTCAGATTGGCCACTTCAATAGAATGTTGCAATAGGTTTTGACCATAAGAAGATCGATATTTCATCCGGCCCACCATTTTTACCAATTCGTTGTGCATATTGTGTATGCCAAGATCGATGAGTGTGCGCTTTCCTGTTTCGATGATTTCTTGTTCTACTTGTTTCTTTGTTTTGTTCACCACTTCTTCGATACGAGCAGGATGAATTCGTCCGTCGGTAACTAGTTTGTGCAAAGCCAATCGCGCAATTTCTCTTCTTACCGGATCAAATCCTGAAAGAATAATGGCATCTGGCGAATCGTCAATGATAATTTCAATGCCTGTAAGTGCTTCCAAGGTGCGAATATTTCGTCCTTCACGGCCAATAATTCTTCCTTTCACTTCGTCGCTGTCTAAAGGAAAAACAGAAACAGTATTTTCAATCGTATGCTCAGCGGCTGTACGTTGTATTGTTTCGATCACAATTTTCTTTGCTTCCTGATTGGCTGTAGCTTTGGCTTCTTCTTTTATTTCGCTCACATAAACCATCGCTTCCGATTTTGCTTCGTCTTTGATGGCTTCAATCATTCGCTCTTTTGCCTCATTGGCCGATAAGCCCGAGATGGTTTGAAGTTGTTGCAATTGCTGTTGATGCAATTTCTCTATCGCGCCTTCTTTTTGATTTACGAGCTCTAACTGTTGAGTAAGTGATTCTTTGATGATGCTGATTTCGCGCGTCTTCTTATTTACTTCTTCGAGTTTTTGGTTTAAAGCCGTTTCTTTTTGTTTGATCCTATTTTCGGCTTTGTTGAGATTAGAATTCTTTTCTTGAACGTAATTCTCATGTTCTGTTTTTAGCTGAAGAAATTTTTCTTTTGCTTGAAGTATTTTTTCTTTTCGTATTACCTCTGCCTTTTCTTCTGCTTCTGTCAAAATGTTATTGCTTTTGCGCTCTATGGCTTTTCTTACAAAATAACTTGCAAGCGAAAAACCTGTACCAAGAGAAACCAAAGCAATAGCTAACATAGTTAAATTTTCCATTGTCTAGTTTTTTAGTTGGCGGGCATAAAAAAACCGCATAATTCAGGAGTTGGTAAACCCCAATACGACACGTATAGGGTTGCCGAAATCATCAAACGTCCACTGTCCATAGATATGAAACCCGAAGGTTGAGGCCTGTTTTCCTATTCCTAAGCTTGTCCCCAATTTGTAAAATGTTGAGTTTACAAACAAGTTATGAATTATGCGGTATATTTTTATTCAAAGAACGAGCTTAAATCTTTATTTTTTCGTTTAAATATTCATCGATTTCCTTTAATTTATCAATCATTTCGGTATCTCGATAAGTAATTTGTTTCTCTGCTGAGTTTGTACTGGTAGCCATTTGCAAAGTTACCATCGCCAATAAATCTTGAATGTCGTTGTAATGAAAGTTTTTCCCGAATTCTTTCATCAAGTTTTCAATTTTTTTTGCCGATGCTCTAATTATCTCCTCTTCTTCTTTTTTAATTTTTAAACGATACGGACGATTTGCAATTGTAATCGTAATCGAAAATTCGTCCATTTAACTTCTATTTATTTAAAAGATTTAAACATTCATCTATTTCCCGCACTAGTTCGTTAATTTTGATTTTGGCACTTTGCCTATCTGTATCCGAATCTAATGTTTTAGATACTTTTAAAACTGCAATCCTCTCATCCAATGCGATCAATTCGTCTTGCTGCTTTCGAATTAATTCATTGAGTTCGGAATTTTGCTTTTTCAATTTTCTGTTTTCTTCAAGAAGCGTTTTGTTGTTTTCGGCCAGTAGCTTGATTTTGTACTCAATTCCAGAAATCAAAATACTCGCCTCTTCCATAAACTTTTCTTAAATCTACCATGCAAAGATAAGGGATGAGTTTGTCCTTTGCAAATATTTAATTAAATAAATAAAGCCGGTTTTCGATGCAAAACAGCCTCGTTTTTCAAATGTTTAACCAATTGAATGAGAATGGGATCGGTTGGGTTCAATCGCTTCTAAATCGCTTTTTTTGTAAAGGAGCATACAGAAAAATTCAATTAAAAAATATAGGTACAGACAATTCACAAATCAGTAAATCCCATGTATTCTTGAATTTCGATTTTGAAAATGCACATCAGTTGGCCGGAGGCCTTTTGGCGATGATGGGCTCGGCTAAAGAAGTCCACATTTAAAGTAAGCCAAGGGCAAAAAAACCCGATCGTTTCACCACTGTAGCAACAAATAAAGGCAAACGACGAATATGCGAATACCTCGAATATAGATGCCAAAAGGAATTCTGAGTTAGCAATTCGCAAATTTAGACCGACGACTTTCGTGTTTATTCATCCTAAAATCAAAACAAAAAATCCGACCAAAAGCCACATCAGAATTGGAAAACGATATTGAGAATATTGAATTTTGATCGAATATCGGAATTTCTCATTTAAATCCATTCTAAACAAGGTCGAATTCATAATTTTTGCTGTTTTTCAGTCCTATTTATGCATACTATTTTTTGGCTTTTGATTACCTTTGCACTCGATTTTAAGACATTAACAAAAAAACCTAAACTATTTCATTATGGCATACGATATTGATATGATTAAGGGAGTTTATGCCCGCATGGCCGAGCGTGTTGACGCTGCTCGAAAATTGGTTGGCAGACCTCTCACATTTGCAGAAAAAGTACTTTATGCTCACCTCGACGAAGGAATTCCTACTCAAACTTATGTTCGTGGAGAATCTTATGTAGATTTTAATCCCGACCGAGTAGCTATGCAAGACGCAACAGCTCAAATGGCGCTTCTGCAATTTATGCAAGCCGGGAAAAAAACAGTTGCAGTGCCTTCCACAGTGCATTGCGATCATTTGATTCAAGCAAAAATTGGCGCTAAAACCGATTTGGCTACCGCCGAAGTTACAAATAAAGAAGTGTACGATTTTCTTGGCTCCGTTTCCAATAAATATGGAATTGGATTCTGGAAACCGGGAGCTGGAATTATTCATCAAATCGTGCTCGAAAATTATGCTTTCCCTGGCGGAATGATGATTGGAACCGACTCGCATACCGTAAATGCCGGTGGTTTGGGAATGATTGCTATTGGCGTTGGCGGTGCCGATGCTGTAGATGTGATGGCAGGTATGGCTTGGGAATTGAAATTTCCAAAACTGATAGGAATTAAATTGACAGGCAAATTGAGCGGTTGGACTGCTGCCAAAGATGTGATTCTTAAAGTAGCTGGAATTCTTACCGTAAAAGGGGGAACAGGTGCTATTGTGGAATATTTTGGCGAAGGTGCCGATGAACTTTCGTGCACTGGTAAAGGAACTATCTGCAATATGGGAGCAGAAATTGGAGCGACTACTTCTATTTTCGCCTATGGAAAGGAAATGGCCGACTACCTACGTGCAACCGATCGGGCCGATGTGGCTGCCGAAGCCGATAAAATGGCTGCCTATTTAAGAGCTGATGACGAAGTTGTTGCAAATCCTGAAAAATATTTCGACCAAATAATAGAAATAAATCTGGACGAATTGGAACCTCATCTGAATGGCCCTTTTACACCAGATCGCGCTACGCCCATTTCTGAATTTGCCAAAGCAGTGGAAGAAAATGGCTGGCCAACTAAAATGGAAGTCGGTTTAATAGGCTCTTGTACAAATTCATCTTATGAAGATATAAGCCGCGCTGCAAGTGTTGCAAAACAAGCAGCCGATAATAACTTGGAAGTAAAGGCCGATTTTCAAATCACTCCCGGATCCGAACAAGTTCGCTTTACTGTTGAACGAGACGGGCTGGTGGCTATATTTGAAAGCATTGGTGGAACTGTTTTGGCAAACGCTTGTGGTCCTTGTATTGGACAATGGGATCGCGATGGCGCAGAAAAACAACCAAAAAATGCAATTATTCATTCTTTCAATCGGAATTTTGCAAAACGTGCTGATGGAAATCCAAATACTTATGCTTTTGTTGCATCACCCGAAATTGTGACCGCCATGACTATCGCCGGCGATATGCGTTTCAATCCTTTGAAAGATAAATTGATCAATAAAGACGGTGTTGAAGTGATGTTGGCCGAACCAACCGGCGATGCTCTACCAAAAAATGGCTATGCAGTAGAAGACAATGGTTTTGTTGCTCCGGCTATAGATGGTAGTGCAATTGACGTTGTTGTAAGTCCTACTTCCGATCGATTACAGTTATTAATTCCTTTCCTTCCTTGGAATGGAGAAGATTATAAATCGATGTTTTTGTTGATCAAGGCAAAAGGAAAATGTACGACCGATCATATTTCGATGGCTGGACCTTGGTTGCGCTATCGCGGACATCTGGATAATATTTCGAACAATATGCTCATTGGTGCTGTAAACTTTTTTGGCGAAATGACCAACGAAATTGTGAACCAATTAACCAAAGAAAAAGGTGCAGTTCCAGCGGTTGCTCGTGCCTACAAAGAAGCCGGAATGGGTTCTATTGTGATTGGCGACGAAAATTATGGCGAAGGTTCTAGCCGCGAACATGCCGCCATGGAACCACGCAACTTGGGCGTGAAAGTGGTTCTGGTCCGCTCTTTTGCCCGAATTCATGAAACCAATTTGAAAAAGCAAGGAATGTTGGCTTTGACATTTGCCAATAAAGCAGATTATGATTTAGTTCAGGAAGAGGATAAAATTGATGTTTTGGGATTGAAAGATTTTACTCCAGGAAAACAACTGATTGTTGTTCTGAATCATGCCGACGGAACACGAGACGAAATCAAAGCAAACCATACCTACAATCAAAACCAAATTGAATGGTTTAATGCCGGTAGTGCTTTGAATTTGATCAAAATTCAAAACTTAAAATAAGTTTTATAGAAACGGATAGTGGGATTTTTTCTGCTATCCGTTTTTTTTACTATTTATAAAAATTCTAAATTAGCAATTCGGCTAAGCAGTGCTTTAATGTTTCTTAATTTTGCCGCTCAAAACCAAACTATACTATGGCTAAAGTTGTTACCTTGTCCGAAGCGGCTTCGCTTGCTATTCATGCGATTGTTTTAATTGCAAGCTCTGATAAACAGGTGAATGTAAATCAAATCGCTACCGCAACCGCTGCAAGTAGAAACCATTTGGCAAAGGTGATGCAGCGATTGGTGAAAAGCAGTCTTGTAAGCTCTACCAGAGGTCCTGCTGGTGGTTTTGTTTTGAAAAAATCACCCGCTGACATTTCGCTTTACGATATTTATTTATCTGTTGAGGGGCCTATTGAACTGGAAGACTGTCCGTTGGATCGCCCAATTTGTCCTTTCGACAAATGCATTATGGGTGGAATTATGCACAGACTGACCAATGATTTCAAGAAGTATTTGATGACCGAAAAAGTGGCTAATTTTATTTAAAATAGCCCTTCGAATTCACTTTTACATCCATCGTTTCTTTCTTATTTCTGCTCAACCAGTTGTAGCTGTGTTAACGAATAGCCTCGTTTTTCAATTTTGCCAAGCAATTCTTGATACAAAGCAGCATCCATCTGCGGGGTTCGGCTCAAAATCCACAAATATTTTGGTGAAGTACTGCCAACTACAGCCCATTGGTAGTTTTCCTGATCCAGCTCCATCACAAAATAATCGGCATAAAAGAACCAGAAAAACGATACTTTTAAGTTTCCCGGTTTGGAAACGTCCGGAATTTTAGCTTTGCCAATCGCTGTCTTTAATTTACCTTCAAGGCTGTTCTTATAGCCTTGATTCACAACTTTAATCTTTCCGTCGTCTTGCAAAGAATAGGTGGCCGTAACACCTTGCAAATTTTTCTCGAAAGAATGCGGGTAGCGCGCAATTTCGTACCAAGTACCAAGATATCTATTGATATTCAGATTCTTAACCGTTTCGGTGTTTTTCATTTTCGATGTATTTGAACAACTTATCAGAATAAGAAAAGAGAACAAACTTAGTTTACTTAAGCGTTTTAATAAAGCGCCAATTGTTTGTTTTTTTGAATTTAGATGAATCATATTTCGTAGAAATGTTTCAGTTTTTCGATACGAGATGGTTTTTATACTAAAAATGGATTCTGGAAAGATGGAAACTTGTTTGTTGATAAAGTCTCTATTCAAAACATTATGTCAAATCCACCACAAATATAGAAATTAGTACGATTCTTTTAATCAGAAAAAATTACTTGTTTCTGAAATTTGTTTTTATATTTTAGAAAATGGACACTTTTGCTCGGGTTAAATACTTTATAAAATATTCCTAAATTTTTAGTTAGTTTTTTTATAGTTTTACATTTCCTTATAACCACAACTCGATCATGGAAAAAACAAGCCAATTTTCCTCACAGCCTGAAGAGCAACACAAAAAAATATTGGAAAATGTCAAGCTCCTTGCTGTTATGCTCGACACAAAAGGACGAGTGGATTTTTGCAATTCTTACCTTTATTCTTTTACAGGTTATTCTGCGAATGAGCTTGTAGGCGAAGATTGGTTTGCTAAGATGGTTCCGGAAAGCAATCCAGAGGTTTTGCAGCAATTAATAGTCAGTTTGGCAAAAGGAATAATTGTAGAATACTATGAAAATCCCATTCGCTTAAAAAATGGTGAGTTGCGCCACATTGCTTGGAATAATTCTATTCTGCGCAACAACGAGAACGAAATTGTTGGGACAGTGAGCATTGGTCAAGATATTACAAAAACGTATTTTGCAGAGCTGGAAAGAAAAAAGGTGATCGAAGATCTTAGCGCACTCAGTAATCGATTGAAAGAGCTTGAATTTATTGTAAATCAAAGTCAAGCTGTAGCCTTTCTATTAAAAATTGAAGCAAACTGGCCGGTGGAATTTATTTCCGAAAATATTTCGCAATACGGTTTTCAGACTTCCGAATTTTATAAAACGGCTTTTTCGTTTTCGGAAATTATTTTTCCCGATGATCGTGAAAGTGTTTTTCGTGAAATTGAAAACCAGTTAGCTGCCAATGCACTCGCTTTCACTCATGAATACCGAATCATCAATAAATTGGGCGAAGTACATTGGATACAAGATCAGACATTTGTTCGGCGGAATACTGAAAATACAGCCACTCATCTGCAAGGAATATTTGTGGATATTAGTCAACTAAAAAAAACAGAAGCAGAGCTGCGCGCGAGTAGGGAAATTTTTAAAAAATTCATGAATAGTACATCTGCTTTGGCTTGGGTAAAAGACAAAGATTTGAATTATACTTTTGTAAATCATGCTTTTGAAAAGCAACAAGGGATTTCTTTGCCAGATATAATTGGGAAAAACGCTTTTGATATTTGGGACGCTCATACCGCCAGCGTTTTACAAGAACATGATCGAACTGCACTTGCAATAAATGAAGTATTTGAAACAGAAGAACATGTTTTTGATAAAGCAGGAAATTTGCATGAATCGTTGGTTTTTAAATTTCCCTTGCAATTTTCGAACACTGAAAGTTGGGTGGGAGGAATGGCCATCGATATTACCGAACGCAAAACGGCCGAAATTAAATTAAAAGAAAGTGAAGATCGGCTTTCGCTTTTCTTTTCGCAATCGCTCGATGGATTCTTTTTTATGATGCTCGACGAAGCAGTGGAATGGAACGATGCTGTTGATAAAGACAAAGTGCTCGATTATGTATTCGATCATCAGCGCATTACAAAAATAAATCAAGCCATGCTCGATCAATATTTGGCGAGCGAAGAGCAATTTGTTGGTTTAACACCATCCGATTTTTATGCCCATAATCTTGATTATGGAAAACAAATATGGCGCAATTTTTTTGATACCGGAAAATTGCATATCGATACCAAAGAAAAGAAATTTGATGGGACAGATATGGTAGTAGAAGGAGATTATATCTGTATGTACGATGCTCAGAAACGCATTACGGGACATTTTGGAATTCAAAGAGATGTTACTCAGATACGACAAAGCGAAGAATTATTGCAGCAAAAAAACAACGAATTGGAGGCTTATTTCGAAAACGATATTTCCGCTGATTATCTTTCTACCATGGAAGGAGAAATTATTAGTTGTAACAAAACATTTGTCGAATTATTTGGTTTTGACCAGAAATCTTCGGCCATCCACTTTGATATCAATCAGCTTTATAAAAACCCCGCTGATCGGAAAGAACTGCTCAGGCAAGTAAGGACCAACAAAAGGGTCGAAAATTACGAACTGCAATTGTTAACACGTCAAGGCGAAACGCTATTTGTAATTTTAAATGCCTTTGGAATATTCAATGAGTTGGGGGATTTGATTCAACTTAGGGCTTATGCGATGGATATTACAGCTCGAAAAAAAGCAGATGAATCTTTGCGCAAACTTTCGCAAGCCGTTGAGCAAAGTCCTGCTTCCATTATTATAAGCGATACCAATGGACATATAGAATATGTAAATGCAAAATTCTGCGAATTGACCGGCTATACTTTTGAGGAGGTTTTGGGTCAGAATCCCAAATTACTGAGCTCAGGAGAAACGGCTGGGCATGAATACGCTCAGCTATGGAAGACAATTCTTTCGGGCAACGAATGGAAAGGAGTATTTCATAATCGAAAGAAAAACGGAGAACTCTATTGGGAATCGGCATTGATTTCGCCCATTTTGAATGAAAAGCGGGAAATAACACATTTTATTGCCATCAAAGAAGATATCAGCGATAAAAAGAAATATGATTTGGAACTTGTGCGCGCCAAGGAAAAGGCCGAAGAAAATGAAAATAAGATTAGCATTCAGAAAGCCGAAATAGAATTAAACAACGAACGCTTGGAAAGTTTGCTCCGAATTTCGGAATACCAGACCAATTCTGTTCAACAATTATTGGATTTTGCGCTTACAGAAGCCATCAAAATAACGTTTAGTAAAATAGGCTATATTTATTTCTACAATGAAACTACCCAGCAGTTTACGCTTAATTCGTGGTCGAAAGAGGTGATGAAACAGTGTGAAGTTCGCGATATTCAAACCGTTTATGATTTGGATAAAACTGGATGTTGGGGCGAAGCCGTTAGGCAACGAAAACCCATCACTATCAATAATTATCAAGCCGAAAGCAATTATAAAAAGGGAACTCCAGAAGGTCATGTAAAATTGTTAAAGTTTTTGACAATTCCTGTGTTTTCGGAAAATAAAATTGTGGCTGTTGTGGGCGTGGCAAACAAACGCGAGGATTACAACAATTCTGATATTCGGCAATTGAATTTGCTCATGGATAGCGTATGGAAAATTTCGGAACGCATTGTTCTTGTTGATCATCTAAAAGAAGCGAAAGAAAAAGCCGAAGAAAGCGATAAATTAAAATCGGCTTTTTTGGCCAATATGAGCCACGAAATTCGCACTCCTATGAATGGAATCCTTGGCTTTACTCAGTTGCTTAAAGAGACGGGGCTTACAAGAGAAGAACGCCTGCAATTTGTGGAGATTATCGAAAAAAGTGGGCGTAGAATGCTTTCTATTATCAATGATATCATAGATATTTCAAAAATAGAATCCGGCCAAATGAAACTCTATTTCTCGCAAGTAAATGTGAATGAGTATCTTAATGATTTGTTTGTTTTCTTTAAGCCCGAAGCGGAGGCCAGAAGTCTTCAGCTTGGTTTTGTAAATGAGTTAGAGTGCAAAGAAATAATCCTCACAACAGATCGTGATAAGTTTTATGCCATCTTTGTAAATCTGATAAAGAATGCCCTAAAATATACCAATAAAGGGCGGGTTGAATTTGGTTGTAGATCAGCAAAATCAGAATCTAAAGGTGAAATCAACCAAATCGCAACCGAAACTGCATGTACAGAATTGGAATTTTATGTAAAAGATACCGGAATTGGTATCCTGATGGATCGGCAAGAGGCGGTATTTGAGCGTTTTGTGCAGGCCGATATTGAGGATAAACAAGCCTTGCAAGGAGCAGGTTTGGGATTGGCTATTTGTAAAGCATATGTTGAAATGCTCGGTGGAAAAATTGGCGTTTTTAGTGAGCCCGATTTGGGTTCAAATTTTCATTTTACGCTGCCTTTTGTCGAGAAAATAGTTGTGCCGCAGAAGTTAGAAACAAAGACAAATGAATCAAAAAATTGGAATATGAAGGTTTTAATAGCCGAAGACGACGAAGCATCTGCTTACCTGCTCTTGCTTATTTTGAAAAGATTGAATGCAACTATTTTGGTGGCCCGAAACGGAAATGAAGCCGTAGAAATGTGCCGCCAAAATACGGATATCCAATTGGTGCTTATGGATATTCAACTGCCCGATTTGAACGGTTACGATGCTACACAACAAATCCGCAATTTTAATAAGGAAGTTGTTATCATTGCCCAAACGGCTTTTGCTCTGGAAGGGGATGAGCAAAAAGCATTGGCTGCCGGATGCAACGATTATGTTACTAAGCCTATAAACAAGCAAGAACTGATTGGGAAAATAGAAAAATATTTTTAATCGTCTCTTTTGGTTGAAATTGTTGTTGTTCTTTTGGGTACACGGAAACCGTCAAACCAAAATTGGCGGGAAACTGGACGTATATTTTACAAGCTGAATAGATTGAACCCAAAAGAAGCGTCTTTAAATGAAAGTTTTGGCTTTCAGACTGAAAGAACTGGCTCATCTTCTATTTTTCTCAAACTATTTTGCCTTTTTATTTTTTAGAAACAATATAAATTGCATTTTCAATCTGCTTAAAATGATTTGTCTTTGTAAAAATATTTAATAAGATATTAAATATATGATATTAATTATCGAAAGTTATTTATAATTACTAAAAAAGATTATATCTTTGCCGCGATGCGTTAATTTTAAGTGGGAATAATAATTGGCTCCTAATCATCGATTTGATTGGGAGTTTTTTTTAAACGTAAATAAATTGTTAAAAAAATTTAAATTTATTGTATAGCGCGTTAAATAAAGTGTATTTTTACATCGCGTTAATTTTAAGTGGGAATAATAATTGGCTCCTGATCATTGATTTGATTGGGAGTTTTTTTATTTAAAAAAAATGTAAATTATTTTTTAAAATTAGCGCAAAGCGCATTAAAAATAATGTACTTTTACATCGCGTTAATTTTAAGTGGGAATAATAATGGACTCCTAATCATTGATTTGATTGGGAGTTTTTTTATTTAAAAAAAATGTGAATATTTTTTTAAAATTAGTGCAAAGTACATTCGAAATAATGTATTTTTACCACGCGTTAATTTTAAGTGGGAATAATAATTGGCTCCTGATCATTGATTTGATTGGGAGTTTTTTTATCTTTGTGAAAAGGGCGTAAAATGGGTCATCTGGAAGAACTCAATCAATTGTTTGTAAAATGGAAAAATACTTCTCCAACCTCTATTACTGCACTCAGTAGTAATTCAGGTGGGCCAAGATTGTATTTTAGACTGTATTACGAAAATAAAAGTGTTATTGGAGCATACAGTTCCGATTTGAGAGAGAATAAAGCCTTCTTTTATTACACCACTTTTTTTCGAAATGCAGGTGTGCCTGTTCCTGAACTCTATTATGTGGATTCCACATCCAAGTATTATTTTTTGGAAGACCTGGGCGATCTTAATCTTTTGAGTTTATTGAAATCAGAAGGAGAGTCAATTCGAATCAAAAAGCTATACAAAAATGCATTGAGTCGACTACTTGAGATGCAAATTCACGGGGGGACGCATTGTAATTTTGAAGAATTTGCCTATCCACGTGCCGAGTTTGATTCGCAAGCTATATTGTGGGATTTGAATTATTTCAAATATTATTTCTTGAAAATGACCGACATCCCTTTTGATGAGCAGGCATTGGAAAATGATTTCGAAGTTTTAGCAAAAACGATAAGTGAAATGCGTGGACAAAATTTTATGTTTCGCGATTTTCAGGCTCGAAATATTCAAATCCGAAACGAGGAGGTTTGGTTTATCGATTACCAAGGAGGCCGAAGAGGTCCAATGTTGTACGATATAGTCTCGTTGCTCTATCAAGCCTCGGCCAATTTAAGCCCCCGTTTTCGGGATGAATTAAAAGGCGAATATAAGCAAGCCGTTCTTCAAAAAGAAATATATGTGGATGCCGATTTTGAAAACGATTTTCATTCCATTCTGTTCATACGAATACTTCAAACTCTTGGAACATACGGTTTTAGAGGTTTGATTGAAGGGAAAACGTATTTTAAAGAAAGTATTCCTTTGGCATTGGCAAATCTGAAAAACCTGATTCATTCTCCTGAATTTAATTTGGAGATTCCTTATTTTTTAGAGCTTTTAGAACAAATTTTAAAATATAAATCTAAATTTGCGACGAATCATTGAATATGCTGACTATAACAATCACTAGCTTTTCGTTTTTAAACGGTTCTTATCCAACGGACGAGAGCGGAAATGGAGGTGGATTTGTATTTGATTGCCGAGCACTGCCAAACCCCGGTCGGTTGGACGACTTTAAAAGTTTGAGCGGAAAAGACGCTCCGGTAGTTCAATTTCTAGATTCGAGTGCAGAAGTGTCCCACTTTCTGGAAGCTGTTTACTTGCTTGTCGATCAATCCGTAAAAAAATACCAAGAACGCGATTTTTCGAATCTGATGATTAGCTTTGGTTGCACAGGTGGTCAACATCGCTCAGTTTATGCCGCCGAAAAGCTGTCCGGTTTTTTGAAACAAAATTTTGATGTAAACATTCGCCTTTTTCATTTAAATCAAGAAAACTGGAGGAAATTTGCATAATAAGATTCAGGAAGATAAGGCGTATGCTTTGAAGAAGAAGCAGTTATTGAAATTTAATTTCTGGATTATTTTTGGAACTTGGTTGCCATTTGTGTTTATAGCAGTCATTTCCAATTCATTGACGCTGATTGCCCAAATGATTATGGGTGCTGCACAAAGTTTATCTGTTTTTTTGAGTTGGATGACAGCTCGGCATTCATTCCGAAAACAAACGCGTTTGTACAGGTCGGAGAAAATGAATGCTTTATTTATGGCGTTTGTTTTTTTAGCTTCTTTTTTTGTGGTGATTGGAATGGCTACGGAGCGTATTTTCAATCCAAGAGAGATAAAGCACGATATTGCATTGATTGGATTGGTGGTGAACAGCTTTTCTATTCCTGTCAACTTTATTCAATGGCGAAGAAATTACAATCTCTCTAAACAGAAGTTATCGCTAATTATGGAAGGCCAATGGGCTTTGTTTCAGATAAAATTTTTCACAGTGCTTACTGTTGAGATTTCGCTGCTGCTTTTCTTTTTGTTGGAAGGAAAAGGAATTCATGCTTATATTGATTCGCTTTTTAGCTATGCACTTGCATTTCTTACGCTTTTTTCGTCCATTCGCTTATTTTCAAAATCGAAAAATTATAGACAATAACAAAAGGCTTGCTTTGCATTAAAGACAAGCCTTTTGTCGGTTCACTACAACTTACTTTAGATGATCAAATAAAAACTCGGTCATTTTTGTGTAAAGATTTAAAGTGGTGTTTTTTCCGGTATAGATTCCGTGGTTGCTGTTTGGATAAATCATCAGCTCAAATTGCTTGTTTGCAGCCACCAATGCGCTTATAAAATCGAAAGTGTTTTGAGCATGTACATTGTCGTCGGCTTCGCCATGAACCAAAAGGAAATTCCCTTTTAATTTTTCAACATGGTTGATTGGCGAATTATCGTCGTAGCCGCGCGCGTTTTCCTGAGGTGTTCTCATAAATCGTTCGGTGTAGATATTGTCGTAATAACGCCAGTTTGTAACAGGCGCAACGGCGATTCCGCTACTGAAAATTTCGGATCCTTTTGTCATGGCCAACGAGCTCATATAACCGCCATAACTCCAGCCAAATATGCTTATTTTGTCCGCGTCAACATAAGGGAGCGTGCTGATGTATTTTGCTGCATCAATCTGGTCTTGGATTTCATATTTTCCCAATTGCAGATAAGTCATCTTTTTAAATTCTTCGCCGCGAAATCCTGTGCCACGATTGTCGACAGAGAGAATGATTACATCATTTTGTGCCAGCAAATGAAACCAAGCATCACGGCTTCCGCCCCAGCGATTTTGAACAGTTTGGGAACCGGGGCCGCCATAAACATAAAACAAAACCGGATATTTTTTGTTTTCATCAAAATTTGGAGGCAAAATGCGATAGGCGTTTAGGTCGATCTCTTCGGTTGTTTTCAGGCTAAAGAATTCTTTCTTTAGAAATCCGAATTTTTGAACAGTTGTATTGAGCAATGAGTTGTTTTCCAGTGTTTTAATCAATTTGCCGTTTTTGGTTTTCAAACTGAAAATAGGTGCTGTATTGGCATCGCTCCAATTGGAAATATAATAATCGAAATTCGAACTAAAACTTACTGAATTCCAGCCTATATTTGTTTCTATTTCAAACATTTCCCCTTTTAGGTCAACGCCAAAAATTTCGCGGTTGATGGGAGAGCTTTTGGCTGCACTGAAATAAACCACTTTGTTTTGTTTGTCGAAACCGATCATCTGATCAATGTCCCAATTTCCGCTCGTAAGTTTTTTTATTAGCTCACCTTGCATCGAAAAATAATAAATATGCTTAAATCCTTCTGATTCGCTGGTAAATAGAAAACCTTCGTTTGCTGCTTTTTTACCCGAAACAAAATAAAGATCGTCGGCAATATCTACATAATATTTGTTTGATTCGGTGTAAATGACCTCTGATATTCCACTTTGTGGGTTGGCAAGCAGCAATTCCAGTTTGTTTTGCAATCTATTTAAACGTGAAATAGCAAGTGCTTCATCTGAATTGGTCCATTGAATACGCGGGATATAAATGTCGGTTTCTTCTCCAACATCTATTTTTTGCAATTTGCCATCACTAACGGCATAGGTATATATATTTACGATGGAATTGACTTCGCCTGCTTTTGGATATTTGTACTTTTCGTGGCGAGGGTAAAGGTTGCCATAATAAGTAAGCTCATATTCGGGCACTCGGCTTTCGTCGAATTTGTAAAAAGCGATGAATTTGCCGTTTGGCGACCAAAAATAGGCTTGCGAAAAGCTAAACTCTTCTTCGTAAACCCAATCTGTAGAACCATTGATAATGGAACCTGGTTTTCCATCCTGAGTGATTTGTATTTCGTTGCCTATTGTTAGATCTACCATAAAAAGATTGTTGTCGCGAACAAAAGCAATTTTTGATCCGTCGGGCGAAAAACTAGCCAAACTTTGTTTGCCATTGCTCGAAAGGGCTTTTAATTTTTTGCTTGCCAGATCGTAGATGTAGAAATCGGATTTAGTACTGTGGCGGAAGATAGATTCCGTATTTGTTGCCAGCAAAACCTGTGTTTCGTTTTGATTGAAATTGTAGGAATCGATATTGAGTTTGCTGGAATTTTCCAACAGCAGTTTGGACGCATCCACAATCAATCTGGTTTCTTCACCGGTTTTGTAGCTCGACTCCACAATTCCTCGAACATTTTGTTGACAATAATGTTGTCCATCTTTCATCGAAACGATTCCGCGAATGGATTTTGCATTGAATTGTTTGCTATTAAAAATGTCGTTGAGGGTGAGTTTGGATTGTCCGAAACTTTGTAAGATTAAAAAAAATCCGAAGAGGATAAAAATGGTTTTTCTCATGTTAAGTGTTTTTTTATGGAAGCAAAAGTAATGATTTTTAAAATCAATACCGAAGCGATGTTGTTTAGGCTTTTTGCAATGTAAAGGCAAAAGTAGTTCCCAATCCAAGAGTGGACCGCACATTTATGGTTTGGTTGTGTGCTTCTACAATGTGTTTTACAATAGCCAATCCCAATCCGGAACCACCCGTGTCGCGGGAGCGCGCTTTGTCGGTTCTGTAAAACCGTTCGAAAATACGTGGCAAATCTTCTTTTGAAATTCCCGGGCCATTGTCGGTTACTTCAATCAGAATGTATTCGTTCATATCAAAGAAACTAATCTTGATCTTGGGATTTTCCTTTATGCCATATTTGAGGGCATTTCCAATCAAATTGGTCAAAAGTGTATGAATTTGAAGCCGATCTGCTACGACAAAAATGGGCGAATCGTATGTTTTGTTGAATAAAAGTGGACAGTTTTTGACATTGGCTTCCACTTCGTAGAGGTCAAATATTTCTTTTACGAGATTCAGAATATTGAATCTGACCAATTTTAGTTTCAAAGTATTCGATTCCAGATGAGTAATGGTATCAAGTTCTTCCACAATTTTTATCAATCGATTAAGGCTTTTTTCTGTTCTACTCAAATAAATCTTGTTGATACTTTCGTCTTCCAAACCTCCATCTAGGAGCGTAGATACGTAACCTTGGATATTGAAAAGGGGCGTTTTAAGCTCGTGCGAAATATTGCCGATATATTCTTTTCGGTAGGTTTCCAATCGTTTTAGTTCTTGAATTTGATCTTGATATTCTTTGCTCCAGGCCATTACTTCGTGATGTACATTTTCGATGGTTGGCAAGGATTGTTGGCGTTCGCGCACTTCGGGTTTGCCTCGTTTTTGATCATGAATGGTTTTATAAATGATCTTAATTTTTTGATAGATATAGGAATTCGTATGACTTCGGATAATCCAAAAGGTAAAGAAAACAAAAGCAAAAAAGAGAGCTAAAATGTAGCCAATGTTGAGATTGGATAGCAGATAAATGATTAGGAAACCGATGCTGAAGAAAATGCCAATAATCAAAGACATACGAGCGGCCAAATAGGTTGATTCGCGCATGGTTCTCTACTTTATATCTTCAAATTTGTAGCCAACGCCTTTCACTGTTTTAATGCAGTCGATGTTTATTTTTTCGCGAATTTTTCGAACGTGAACATCAATTGTTCTGTCGCCAACAATCACACTATTTCCCCACACATTCGAAAATATCTCTTCGCGCGTAAAAACTTTGCTCGGTTTTGAGGTGAGAAGTTGCAAAAGTTCAAATTCTTTTTTGGGTAGATTGATGTCTTTATTATCAATAATTATGATATATCGCTCTTTGTCAATGGTGAAGGCATTGAAATGAACAGAATGTTCGGAGCCTGCATTGTATTCGTCGTTGGAAGGAGCATATCGTCTCAAAATGGAATTTATCTTGCTAAGAAAGAGCTTTGGGCGGATGGGTTTTGTAATATAATCGTCGGCACCGGCATCGAAACCGGCTATTTGCGAATAATCTTCGGCTCGTGCCGTAAGAAAAACAACCAAACTATTTTTTAGTTCCGGGATCGATCGTATTTCGCCACAGGCTTCGATGCCGTCCATTTCAGGCATCATCACATCCAAAATAATCAGAGTTGGGATTATCTCTTTTGCTTTGGCAACGCCATTTTTCCCGTTGTTGGCCGTGAAAACTTGATAGCCTTCTCTTTTTAAATTGTAACTTAAAAATTCCAAGATATCGGCTTCGTCGTCAACGAGCAATATTTTAATTGTATTGTTTTCCATTAGATGACTTTAAACCACAAAGTTATCCAAAATCTATGGCATGGAATGAATTTTATATTAAACAATTGTTAAGAGTGTAGGATTTAATTTCTGATTCCGTTTATCTTGGCTTTGTTTTGTGTTCACATATTCCTACTTTTGGATAAAATATTGACTCTAGAAGTATATGGCTGTTTTTAAAATATTAATTGTAGAAGACGAATTGATTAGTTCTCGATTGTTGCAGAATTATTTGATTGAAATGGGCCATAAAATTGTGGGAGTTGTTCCAAGCGGGGAAGAAGCTATCGCCTATATTTTAGATAATTCGCCTGATTTACTGCTCATGGATATTGAATTGTCCGGAAAACTGAACGGAATAGAAACGGTCGAAATTATTCGTCAAACAAAAGATATTCCGGTATTATTTTTGACTGGTCAAACGGATAAATCTTTGATGGAACGTGCAAAAGCGGTGGATCCAATTGGTTATCTATTAAAACCTATTCAATCCGTTCAGCTCGAAATCATTATCGAAATGACCAGAAAGAAAATTTTGGTCGATCAAGAATTGGAAAACTACCGAAAATACCTCGAACGTTTGGTAGTAGATAGAACTCAAGGCTTGGTAAACGAAATAGAAAAACACAAACAGGCTTTAAAACGGATCGAAGAAAGCGAATTAAAGTTGAGTGCTATCACTTCGTCGGCCAACGATGCCATCATTATGTTTGACGAATTGGGGCAAATAAAATTCTGGAATCTGGAAGCAACACGCCTTTTTGGATATGAACAGGAAGATATCATTGACCAAAATATTCGGGTTCTTTTTTCGTCGGATAATTTGAACGACGAATACAGACAAGGCATTGAATTAATTCAAAATGTAATTGAAAACAAACAACATAGCAAAAATATTGAACTAAGCGCCACTCAAATGAATGGTAGTCGTTTGCCTATTGAAATGTCTATGGCATCGGTAGAAATAGGTGGCGAGCTGAACGTTGTTTGTATAGTTAGAGATATTTCATTACGGAAACAATACCTTCAGGAAATAGAACGCTTTAAGTTGATTGCCGATATTGCTAAATATGGATTGGCTATTACAGATATTAAAGGCCAAATTGTTTATCTGAATAAATATTTTTCCAAAATTCACGGTTATGAAACCAATGAACTTTTAGGTGAAAATTTTCAATTGTTGAGTGCCAAAGATTCGCCCTATTCATTTTCGAAAATGGCAAAAATCAGTCTGGAACAAGATGGCTTTGAAAGCGCGGAAATTTGGCACGTAAAAAAGGACAATTCATTGGTTCCGGTGTTTTTAAACACGGTGGTAATCAAAAACAAAAAGGAAGAACCCATTTTCTTTGCTTTTTCGGGAATTGATA
The DNA here is from genome assembly GCA_003445975.1 of Bacteroidales bacterium. Taxonomy (GTDB): domain Bacteria; phylum Bacteroidota; class Bacteroidia; order Bacteroidales; family UBA12170; genus UBA12170. Next base: position 3,093 of record DMBV01000170.1, on the reverse strand, counting down.
TTTCCGAAACCAAAGAATATGAAAGNNCATGATCTGAAAATTGAAAAAAACGTGTTTTCGCTCAATGCATTTATCAAACAAGTGTATGATAAATTCAAAGTCAATAAACGCTATGAAAATAAAGGTGTTAAATTGGCGATACGTTTAAACACAAAAACCGGAGATCCTACCGATGATTTGATTACTGCTGACGCCAAGAAATTGGAACATATCTTTACAAAACTCATCGACAATGCATTCAAATTTTCAGAAAATGGAAAAATTGAATTTGGTTTTAAACGTATCAATTCTAAGTTTGAATTTTTCGTGAAAGACCAAGGAATTGGTATTGAAAAAGATAAACTAAAGCTTATCTTTGAAAACTTTAGCCAGCTTTCCGACGACGAAAATAGAGTTCATGATGGTTTAGGTTTAGGGCTGTCTATTGTGAAGCATTTGTTGGATATGATGGAAGGGGAAATTAGAGTTGATTCGGAAGTTGGCAAAGGATCTACATTTTATTTTAGTATTGAAAATTAATTCGAAAAAGATGAATACAACAGATTTTAATATCAACAATTACGTTTGGGAAGGCAAAAATGTTTTGATTGCAGAAGACATTATGAGTAATTATAATTTTTTGCGTTTGCTGTTAAAAAAATCGAAAGTAAATGTACTCTGGGTCGAAAATGGTAAAGATGCTGTCGAAACAGTTCTCAACAATGATTCGATCGATTTAGTTTTGCTCGATATTAATTTGCCACTTTTAAATGGCTATGAGGTCGTAAAAAAGATTAAAGAAAAACGTCCTAATTTGCCCGTTATTGCACAAACCGCCTATGCTTTGGGTGGCGATAGAGAAAAAAGTCTTGCTGCCGGTTGCGACGATTATGTTTCTAAACCAATTTCGATTCCATTACTTCTGAAAAAAATTGATTTTTATTTAGGAAATAAATAAGGACTTCTTCAACCCGAAATCCAGTCGATTGTTTTTATCAATCCTGCATATTTTGCTCTTTTAAGCGCGCTTTTTTCGAACAATTCATCAAATTGCGATTCGCTCAAGGCATGCCAGTCGGCTTTTCGCATCGCTAACAATTCAGGTTTTGGTAAAAAATCATTTTCTTGGTGAGTCGGCAAAAATTTTAAATTCCAAGGGCAGACATCTTGGCAAATATCGCAACCAAAAATCCAATCGTGGTAAGATTCTTTTGGGCTTCGCTCCGAAACGATCGGAAATTCAATTGTTTGATACGACAAACATTTTCGGGCATCTACTTTTCTTGGCTCGTAAATGGCATTTGTTGGACAAGCATCTATGCATCGCGTGCAAGTGGCACACAAATCTTTCGCCTCTGTAGTATTGTAATCCAGTTCCAGATCGAGTATAATATGACCGATAAAAAAGTATGAGCCGTTTTTTCTGTTCAGCACCAAGCCGTTTTTACCAATCCAGCCCAGACCGCTTTTTTTTGCCCACACGCGGTCCATTACAGGAGCCGAATCAACGAAAATTCGAAAGATTAAATCAGGAAAAAAATGTTTAATTTCCTCCGTCAAACGATGGAGTTTCGACTTTACCAGCGAATGATAATCTATGCCATACGCATATTTTGAGATTTTGAAATTGTCGTTGGTTTCTAGTTTTACGGGTGGATAATAATTTTGGAGAATGGTAACGACCGATTTTGCACCTTCAACCAATTTTCGAGGATCGAGACGCATTTCTTTGTTGCGTTCCATATAGGTCATCAAACCGTGTCGGCCTTCTTCCAGCCATTTATTCAATTCCGCTTCCTCCGAAGACAAAAATTCGGCTTTTGAAATGCCACAATCCAAAAAACCCAATTCGATCGCTTTTTCTTTAATGAAAGCAGTCAGTTCACTTTTTGAAAGAGAATGATGAATCATGGTCGAAAATTTTGACTACAAGAATTAATCGAACAATTCGTTCTGTCGGGTCGTTTTGAATTTTCCTAAATGACGATAAGCGGCATCTGTAACTTCTCTGCCGCGCGGTGTTCGAACAAGAAAACCTTCTTGAATCAAAAAAGGCTCGTACACTTCTTCGATTGTTCCGGCATCTTCGCCCACAGCGGTTGCAATTGTTCCAAGTCCCACCGGACCTCCTTTAAATTTGTCAATCAAAGTCGTCAGAATTCGATTGTCCATTTCGTCCAAACCGTATTTATCTACATTCAACGCATTCAGTGCATATTGTGCAATTTTTAGGTCAATTTTTCCATTTCCCTTAATTTCGGCAAAATCTCGAACTCTTCGCAGCAAAAGGTTTGCAATTCGAGGTGTTCCGCGACTTCGTCGGGCAATTTCGTTGGCGGCATCTTCTTGTATGGGGACATCCAAAATTCCTGCTGAACGGGTAACTATTTTTTCGAGTGTCTCTGCATCGTAATAATTTAAACGTGCATTGATTCCAAAACGGGAGCGAAGCGGTGCAGTCAATAATCCGGAACGAGTGGTAGCTCCAATAAGCGTAAAATGATTCAATTCTATTTGGACAGTGCGTGCATTGGGACCCGATTCAATCATTATATCAATTTTATAATCTTCCATGGCCGAATACAAGTATTCTTCAATGACTGGACTCAAACGGTGTATTTCGTCAATAAACAATACATCTTTGTCTTCCAAGTTTGTTAACAAGCCTGCTAAATCGCCTGGTTTGTCCAATACTGGACCGGAAGTTATTTTAATGCCAACATTCAATTCGTTGGCAATAATCATCGAAAGGGTTGTTTTTCCTAATCCGGGAGGGCCATGTAGCAATACATGATCCATTGCTTCGCCACGTCGGCGGGCAGCGTTGACGAAAATATTCAGATTCTCAACCACTTTCCCTTGACCAGCAAAATTGGCAAATTGCCCGGGGCGCAAAACTTGTTCAATGTCTTTTTCGCCAGCGTTCATAAATTCACCGCTCGAATCTAAGTTCTTGTTCATGTGTATAATTTTGATTTCCTTTGGATTAGGATATTAAAATTCTGTTTTCAATTCCGACAAATGTAAGGATATTTTGTTGGATAAAAACCGACTTGCGAAGAATCTAATTGGAAGTTTGTATCGTGTGAGTGGGGCGGTTTTAGATTAATTCCA
>DMBV01000149.1 GCA_003445975.1 Bacteroidales bacterium | reverse complement strand
TAAAAAACTTCACTTTTTTGTATCATCTCAAAAAATTCTTTTTGGACCACAGCCCATTTTATCTTCAATCACTTGCTGATTATCACAGTAAGCTTTCAATTCATTTTCTACAAATTGATCCACCAAAATTTTATCCTCCAAACTATAGAGCAAATGTACATTTGGCCCCGCATCCAAAGTAAAACAAACGAAAATTTCTGTTTTCTCACGAAAATTTCTAATCTTTTCTAAAATGATCCATGTATTGGCGTGAAGCAATGAATACCAAGGTTTAGAACTCATCATCAATGCGTGCAAACTCATGGCTTCGTTTTCGACGACTTCAACAAATCGGTCTGTGTCGCCTTGTTGCAAAGCAGCCAAAAGCCAGCTCATATTTTGTTTGCTTTGAGCAATGCGTGCTTCAGCAAAAGGATGGCCATCCATCAAAGCGTGACCGGCACGGCTCGAAACCAACTTTTCCTCACTGCTAACAATCAAAATACTGTCTTGAATTTGCGAAAACAAGGGATGAACTTCGTACGAAAATGGCACTGCATATTCGTTGCTACTTTCGATCAATTCGTTAAAATCTCCCCAAACAGTATAGCCATGAAAGACCGAGCGACAAGCACTTCCGGAACCCAATCGGGCTATAAAAGAGGCTTTGGTGTAAAATGCGTCGGGCTCCTGCAAACTGCCCACAAGTTCTTGTTCCAAACTGCACAAACACAATGCCAACGCACTCATGGACGAAGCAGAAGAGGCAATTCCGGCTGAATGCGGAAAACTGTTTCGACTGTCGATTTTTAAATCCAATTGCTTCAGAAATGGGAAATAAATGGATATATCTTCCAGATATTTCAACACTTTTGATTCAAAATTTTTATTTTCTTTTCCTTCGAAAAAGAAGCGGTGATTTGCATTTTCGTTCTCTTTGGAGGAATATTCTATTTCGGTCTGCGTAAAGGCATTCGAAAGACCAAAACTGAGTGAAGCATTTGTTGGCATTTGTTGGCCATATTTCCCCCAATATTTTATCAGTGCAATGTTTGAAGGACTTTGCCAGCCTATTCGACCGCTCATTTTTTGTGTTTCTGAGATCAAAGAAGATAAAAAGTGTTTCGGACTCACGGCAGTTAATTTCGTGCAAAAATATGAATTTTTATTGCACCCGCCATCAGTATGACCCGTTTTCCGGCTTTGCATTTTGTTCTTAGAATTGAAAGTCAATTGTGTACTTTTGCGCAAAACAAAAAAACATGGCCATTTCCTTATTGAGCGCAGAAAATTTATCCAAGTCGTGGGGCGACAAACCACTGTTTCAAAACTTAAACCTCCAATTGAATCAGGGGAAAAAAATAGCACTGATTGCACAAAATGGAAGCGGGAAAACCAGTTTATTGAATATTTTATGCGGGCAGGACATTGCCGATGAGGGAGAAATTCGCAAAAAAGAAAACTTACGGATTGCCTATTTAAAGCAAGATCCGTATTTCGAAAATGGGCTCAGCGTAAATGAAGTGCTTTTTCATGCTGACAATCGCTTTATAAAAATCATCCGCTTTTACCGAAACGCACTCAAAAATTTCGAACAAGAACAGAACAAGGAAACTCAAAAACAACTCCACACGGCCACTGAAGCGATGGACCATTTCGAAGCTTGGGATTATGAACTGAAAATCAAAGAAATTCTCGAAAAATTTGCGTTGACCAATTTTGAACAAAAAGTGGATACGCTTTCCGGCGGACAACGGAAAAAACTCGCTCTGGCCTCCATTCTAATCGACGACGCCGATTTGTTGATTTTAGATGAGCCCACCAATCACTTAGACATCGAAATGATCGAATGGCTGGAAGAATATTTGAGCAAGCAAAAATTGAGTCTGTTGTTGGTAACACACGACCGCTATTTTTTAGATGCCGTTTGCGACGAAATCATCGAGATCGACAATCAACAAAGCTATGTTTACCGCGGAAACTACGGCTATTTTTTAAATAAGAAAGCCGAACGCGAAGCGGCGGAGACGGCCGAGATTGAAAAAGCCAAGAATCGCTATCGCACGGAATTGGAGTGGATGCGCCGACAACCCAAAGCACGTACACACAAATCAAAGGCGCGCATCGATTCGTTTTACGATATTGAAAAAATAGCAAAAAAACGACTGGAACAAAAACGGCTCGACTTTCAGGTGAAAATGAGCCGCCAAGGTGGCAAAATACTGGAAATTAAGCAACTGAACAAAGCGTATGGCCAGCTCAATCTGATCCAAAATTTCAATTACATCTTTAAGCGTGGCGAACGAATTGGTATTGTTGGAGATAATGGAACCGGAAAAACTACTTTCCTAGAATTGCTTACAAAAAAAGTGGCGGCAGATAGCGGCGAAATCGTTGCAGGCGAAACTACACGTTTTGGCTATTTTACACAAGTAGGAATCCAATTGCAGGACGATATGCGTGTATTGGAAATTGTGAAAGAGATTGCCGACCAAATAGAAATAGGCAACACCACCATTTCGGCCTCTCAATTTTTATTCTATTTTGGATTTTCTTACAATTTGCAGCATAGCTTTTTTTCCAACCTGAGCGGTGGCGAAAAACGAAAGCTTCATCTGGTGCTCACATTATTGAAAAACCCCAATTTCTTGATTCTGGATGAACCTACCAACGATTTAGATTTGTTCACACTCGGGAAACTCGAAGAATTCCTGCTCGATTTTCAAGGCTGTTTGCTTATTGTTTCGCACGACAGGTATTTTCTCGATCGGCTTGTAGATCACCTGTTTATTTTCAACGGCGATGGCGAAATAAAGGATTTTGTTGGAAATTATTCCGACTATCGTGAGCAGAAAGACCTAGAATTGTCAGACGAAAAGAAGGCGGAAAAAGCAGAGAAAAAAACTACTGCCATCACAAAACCAACAAAAGAAAAGGCGCGTAAAGCCAGTTTCAAAGAACGAAAAGAGTTTGAACAACTCGAAATAGAAATTGCCAGCCTCGAAATAGAAAAAGAGGAATTGCTTTCAAAGATGAATTCGGGAAAACTAAATCCAGCAGATTTTCAAGCCACCTCATTCCGATTCAACGCTCTGATGGAAACCCTAAACGCCAAAGAACTTCGTTGGCTAGAGCTCAGCGAAATCATGGAATCATAAACAGCGAAAACCACTGCCATTTTTGATTGAGCACGAAAAAAGTCGATTTTGGATTAATTAATTATATTTGCTACTCCCAAGAACGCAAAATAGCTTTTAACAACTAATCTTTCTCATCGTGAAAATTATTCTTTTTTACAACAATTTTGCCGGAAATGGGCGTGCTCGTAAGCAAAAAGACAATATCCTGAAACAGTTTCAAGAAGCCGGTCATGAAGTGGATATCCAAATTACTCCCGGAAAAGAAAAAACCAGCCAATTGGTTGAAGAAACAGCTTTCGATGGCTATGATGGAGTATTTGCCGCCGGCGGCGATGGAACAATTATGGAAGTAGCCAACGGATATCTAAAAAATCCTGCCGTTCGAAAACCTCCCTTTGGGATTATTCCAATCGGTACGGGCAATGCGTTTATTCGCGATCTAGGCTATTCTACCGGACAAATCAAAGAAGTTATTGCCAATTTAAATCCCGAAAAAACCAAATGGGTGGATGCCGGAATTGCTCAAAATGGCGAACTTCCCTTCTACTTTTTTAATATTTTAGGCATCGGTTTTGTTTCGGATGTAATTCTTACCGCTCAAAATTTCAAATGGTTAGGGAATTTTGCCTATACAATTGGCATTTTTTATCGCGCCATAAATTTAAAAACGGTAGCAACCAAGTTGGAAGTAGATGGCGAAATTTTTGAATGCGACACATTATTTGTGGAAGTTTCCAATACACGCTATACTTCCAACTTCTTAATGGCTCCCGATGCCGCCTTTGATGACGGCATTTTAGACATCACCGTTTTGAAAAAAATGAGCACGCTCCGATTGATGAAGTCCTTTCCCAAAATTCTTTCCGGCGAACACATTCATTTGTCCGAAGTAAAAATAATGCAGGGAAAAGATATCAAAATACATACAATCACCCCAAAAGTGGTTTCACCGGATGGCGAATTAAAAGGACAAACGCCCATCACTATTGGCGTTAAACACAAAGCTTTGGAGCTTTTCTATTAATTCGCAGCTATCGCTAAAAACAATTCTATACCCGAACAACATTTGTTTTTCATGTTCAATGGAAAAATCATTTGCCATGGATGGAACCCGAAAAAGGAGCTTCCTGCCTTCCGAAATAAGTTTCGCACCGCCAGCGGACCGACTTTCCTACTCATGAGGATAGCCGGATCCATTTTGTTTCTCAAAATTAAAACCTCACAGATTGAAAAGCCGCCAATACTAAAAGAATATTTGCTAATTTTGCCAACTCAAAAAACAGATCATACAAAAGACTATGTTTGAAGGATTAAGCGAAAGATTAGAACGCTCCCTGAAAGTATTGAAGGGACAAGGAAGAATTAGCGAAATTAATGTTGCTGAAACAGTAAAAGAAATCCGCAAAGCGCTGCTTGAAGCCGATGTGAGTTTTAAAATTGCCAAAGATTTTACCACTGCTATAAAAGAAAAAGCAATTGGACAAAATGTGTTAACCTCCATTTCTCCAAACCAGTTGATGGTAAAAATTGTGCACGACGAATTGGCGGCATTGATGGGCGGACAAGCTGCAAATCTTAATATCACTCCAAATCCCACCATCATTCTTATGTCGGGTTTGCAAGGCTCCGGAAAAACAACCTTTTCTGCCAAACTCGCCAATTATCTCAAAAACAAAAAAGGAAAAACACCTCTTTTAGTTGCTTGCGACGTTTATCGTCCGGCAGCTATTGAACAACTTAAAGTTTTGGGTGCAGAGATTGGCGTGGACGTTTATTCGGACGAAAACCTGAAAAATCCTGTTCAAATTGCCATTGCTGCCGTAAAACTGGCACACGAAAAAAAATACAATGTTGTAATCATCGATACTGCTGGCCGACTTGCTATCGACGAGCAAATGATGACCGAAATTGCTGAAATCAAAAAAGCCGTCAAACCCCACGAAACCCTTTTTGTGGTCGATTCCATGACGGGACAAGACGCAGTGAATACGGCCAAAGCATTCAACGATCGATTGGATTTCGACGGCGTAGTACTTACCAAACTCGATGGCGATACGCGTGGCGGAGCAGCCCTTACAATCCGTTCGGTGGTAGAAAAACCAATCAAATTTGTCGGGATAGGCGAAAAAATGGACGCTTTGGATGTATTCTATCCTGAGCGGATGGCCGATCGTATTCTGGGAATGGGCGATATTGTTTCGTTGGTGGAGCGCGCTCAAGAACAGTTTGACGAAGAAGAGGCAAAAATCCTTCAAAGGAAAATTGCCAAAGACCAATTCAATTTCAACGATTTCCTCAGTCAGATTAAGCAAATCAAGAAAATGGGAAATGTGAAAGATTTGATGGGCATGATACCCGGCATGGGCAAAGCCATGAAAAATGTTGATATCGATGACAATGCTTTTAAAAACATCGAATCCATTATCTATTCCATGACCAAATCAGAACGCGAAAATCCGGCACTTTTAAATGGAAGCCGCAGAAAACGCATCGCTTCCGGAAGCGGAACCACCATTCAAGCCGTCAATCAATTGCTCAAGCAATTCGACGAAACACGAAAAATGATGAAAATGATGACTACCCAAGGCGGAGGAAAAGCCATGTCGAATTTAATGGGACGAATGGGCGGTCGTCGCTAAATCAAACAAAATTAAAATACCACAAAAAATGAAACTGATCGACGGAAAAGAAGCCGCTGCAAAATTGCAAAAAACAATTGCCGCAGAAGTTGCGAAAATGATTGACAACGACCTCAAAGCACCACACTTGGTTGCCATTTTGGTTGGCGATGAGCCTGCAAGTCAGACGTATGTGAACGCCAAAGAAAAAGCAAGTCGGGCCGTTGGAATCACCTCCTCCGTATATCGACTTTCAGAAAAAACCACCGAAAACGAATTGCTCAATCTGGTGGATTTTCTCAATCAAGACGAGGAAGTGGATGGATTCATCGTTCAACTTCCTTTGCCGAAACACATTCAAGTAGAGCGCATTCTCAACCGGATCGATTATCGAAAAGATGTAGATGGATTTCATCCGATGAATATCGGGAAAATGGTTCTTGGCGAAGAAGCCCTGCTTCCTGCTACGCCTCAAGGAATTTTGTATTTATTGGAATATTATAAGATCGAAACAAAAGGCAAAAATGTTGTTGTATTAGGCCGAAGCAATATTGTTGGAACTCCTATTTCTATTTTGCTATCGCGAAAAGCAAAATTAGGCGACGCAACGGTTACACTTTGCCATAGTCGTACAGAAAACATTGCCCAAATAACCAAAAGTGCTGATATTATTATTGCTGCCATTGGCCAGGCCGAATTCTTAAAAGCCGACATGGTAAAAGAAGGTGTCGTAGTTATTGATGTAGGCATTCATCGAATTGAAGACCTTAAATTGGAAAAAGGATATCGTTTAATTGGCGATGTAGATTTTAAAGGGGTTTCAAAAAAAGCCAGCTTTATTACGCCAGTTCCGGGCGGTGTTGGACCAATGACGATTGCTGCTTTGCTTAAAAACACTTTATTAGCCGCAAAAAAACGCGGCCAATAAAAGAATCAAATTCAGATTCGTTCGAGAAAATTGAAAATATGAGCGCGTATTTTTTGCGACTGAAACACAAAATTCTAAAAACATGAAGATAGTAAAACGATTGTTTTTCACTTTATCGCTTCTTGCTATTTCGAACTATACAATAGCTCAGAAAACTGTTGAGCCGCGCAATCAAATCGAAATTTATTCGCCTCAGATAATTGTAGAAAAACTCCCAAACGCCGTAGAAGAAACTTCGGGTTTGATTTTTTTCAGAAATGCGATCTGGACGCTCAACGACAGCGGCGGCGAGCCTCAAATCTATGGTCTCGACAGCCATTCGGGCAAAATACTGCAAACTATCCGCATCGAAAATGCAACAAATATCGATTTTGAAGAGCTCACTCAAGACGATAGTTATATCTATATTGGCGATTTTGGAAACAACTTGGGCAACCGAACAAACTTGCTCATTTATAAGATCGCAAAAGCAGATATTCCGCTCCACGGCGATGTGGGCGTAAAAGCCGAATTCATTTATTTTCGTTATGCTGATCAAGAAAACTTTGAAAAAAAATCGAGACAGACCGATTTTGATTGCGAAGCAATGATCAGTTTCGAAGACAAACTCTATTTGTTCACAAAAAATTGGGTGGATGGAAACACACGTATGTATTCCGTGCCAAAAGAGGCAGGCAACTATTCACTCGCATTGATTGCTCAGTTTCAAGCCGACGGATTGATTACAGCAGCTCATTACCGAGCAGAAAACCAGACTTTAGTGCTTTTGGGCTACAAAGACTTTATGCCTTTTTTGTGGATTTTTCAGGATTTCGATGAGGATGATTTTTTTGAAGGGAAAAAGCGTCGCATCCATTTGGAAACGATTCATGGAGCCCAAACGGAAGGCGTTTGTTTTGACGAATCGGGCAATTTATTCGTCAGTTGCGAACGAAGTTATTTTCAGCAGCGTTTGTTCAAAATTCCTGCTGATTTTGTTTATCACAATTTAGAGTCTGTTTCTTCAACAAAACCGACAGAAACGCTTCAATTAAATGCCCACTATGAAGCATCAAACAAAACCATTCTTCTTGAAATTGTTGGTTTGAGTAAAGGCACTTATTCGATTGAAATTTTGAACGAAGCATGGAAATCGGAAACGAAACTCACTTTTACGGCTCAAAAAGAAGAACGACAGATGGTAAATTTAGAATCCGGGAATCTCCAAAAAGGATTGAATTATCTTCGCGTTGAGCAAAAAGAGAAGTTGAAAGTAATACGTGTTTATCTAACAAACTAAGCCGAAAATGGACAATCAACAAAACGATGAGCTGTTGCTAAGTGGAAAAATGCTTCCTTTGATGGAGGAGTTCTATACCATTCAAGGCGAAGGATTTAATACCGGACAAGCTGCTTATTTTATCCGCGTTGGCGGCTGCGATGTGGGTTGCCATTGGTGCGATGTGAAAGAATCGTGGAATGCGAAGCTTTTTCCGCCAACGCCAACAGATGCAATTGTGGCCAATGCAGAGCAATTTCCTGCAAAAGCGGTAGTGGTAACAGGCGGTGAACCATTGATGTACAACTTGGATTATTTGTGTTCAGAACTTAAGAACAAACAAGTGAAACGTTTTTTGGAAACCTCCGGATCGCATCCATTGTCGGGCGATTGGGACTGGATTTGCTTATCGCCAAAAAAAAATTCGCCACCATTAAAAGCTATTTACAGCAAAGCTGATGAGTTGAAAGTAATTATCAGCAATTCGGGCGATTTGGATTGGGCGGAGAAGAACGCAAAACGGGTGAACGAAAAGTGCATTTTATATCTTCAGCCCGAATGGAGCAAAGCCAAAGAGATGATTCCTCTGATTACCGAATACATCATGGCAAATCCACGCTGGAAAGTTTCGCTGCAAAGTCATAAATACATGAATATTCCGTAGAGAATATCTAAGGTGAAATTTAAATTTAATTTATCGGAAAAATTTCTTTTGAAGCCGGCAAGCCGCTGCTAAATAAAACTCGTATTGGAGGAAATTGTATATGGAATATTTAGATAGGCTTTGGTACCAATGCCTTCGGTTGATTCAATAACTAAATCGCCGCCAATCAGTTCCACCAAATTTTTCGCAGTGGACAATCCAATTCCCAAACCATCATAAAGCACTTTTCCTTCTTTTTTCCATACTTTTGAGAAATTGGAATAAATCTGGTTGAGTTTTTCCTTTGGAATCCCGATGCCTGTATCAAAAATATAAAACTGAGCGAAATCGTTCTGAGGAGCCAATCCCAACTCTATTTGTCCTTTGCTGGTAAATTTCAAGGAGTTGTCCATCAAATTGCTCAATATTTTTAGCAGTATTCGCTGGTTTGTAATAAGATGCCTCTTTTCAGGCCAGTTAATATTCAACTGTATTTCTACATTTTCTTTGTAAACGCTGTTTTTTTTGAATTGAAACTCATCAATGAGATCGTTCAAAACGATGGCTGGGTTAACTTCTTCTAACTTTAAATCTTTTTTTGAAGCAAACTGCAAGGAAGCCACTTCGATGATGTCGTCCAATAAATTGGTGAGATGATGAGCAGAACTGATGATTTCATTCAGAAAATCCTTTTGATCTTCAAAACTGATGTCGTTGTCGCGCAGCAAACTCGAAAAACCAACAATCGCATTCATAGGCGTTCTTATTTCGTGCGATATATTGGCCAAAAAAGCGCCTTTCAGATTATCTGCTTCGCGTTCTTTCCGTTTCAATTCGCTTTTCAGGCTGAGAATGGTGTTTTCGAGCTGTTTTATTTGATTTTCGGGAAGCATTTGATTGATTTTGACGTTTCAAAGATAATGTATTTTATCAAAAAGATTCAAAAAGATTCGCTTATTGACGGGATCATTTTTCCAGTTTTAGTCCTAAACAGGCAGAGGCATTTTTAAAAAATCTGTCCAATTTATTGGGGACAAAGACAATACTTTGAACTTTTACGATCAGTTGTGGTTTTAGGGAGCTTTATAGAATCAATTCCCTGATTTTAAAATGCAAACCATTTTAAAAAAGCAGAACCTTATAAATGCGTTTAAGAACCCGCTCACCACAGCGGTTTTTTCATTTTCGAGCAAATTAAGCCGTTTTAGG
>DMBV01000122.1 GCA_003445975.1 Bacteroidales bacterium | reverse complement strand
GCAGCACGCATTTTGGCAATTTCCATAAAGTGATTCATTCCCACACCCCAGAAAAATGATAAGCGCGGCGCAAACGAATCAATATCCATTCCGGCATTTACTCCGGCTCTTAAATATTCCAAACCATCAGCAAGCGTATAAGCGAGTTCGATATCGGCAGTTGCTCCTGCTTCTTGCATGTGATAGCCTGAGATGGAGATAGAATTGAATTTGGGCATATTTTTGGCAGTGTATTCAAAAATATCAGCAATGATTTTCATGCTGGGAAGCGGCGGATAGATATAAGTGTTGCGAACCATAAATTCTTTCAGAATATCGTTCTGAATTGTTCCGCTGAGTTCCTCCAATCGAACACCTTGTTCTAATCCGGCTACAATATAAAAAGCCAAAATGGGCAATACAGCACCATTCATTGTCATAGAAACAGACATCTTATCCAACGGAATTTGATCGAATAGGATTTCCATATCGAGTATAGAATCTACGGCTACCCCCGCTTTTCCAACATCACCTTCCACACGTTCGTGATCTGAATCGTATCCGCGATGTGTGGCTAAATCGAAGGCAATAGACAAGCCTTTTTGTCCGGCAGCTAAATTTCGACGATAAAAAGCATTTGATTCTTCGGCCGTCGAAAATCCGGCATATTGGCGAATAGTCCATGGACGCGTAACAAACATTCCCGAATATGGGCCTCTTAAAAAAGGAGGAATTCCGGCAGCATAATCAAGATGACCAACATGGCTCAAATCCGCGGCTGTGTAAACAGGTTTTACATCTATCCCTTCGGCAGTTTTCCATAATGCGCTGAACTTTTTTTGTTTTGATGGTTGATCAAAAAAAGGTTCAATTTTAATATTTTTAAAATCAGGTTTCATTTCGTTTTAAAATTTTTAATCAATCCCAAGTTCATATTGATACGCATTTAGATCTTCCACAATATTTGATTTTGCATGAATAAAATGATTTATTCCGATTGCCGTAATTTCTTCTACATATTCTTTGGGAAATCCTGCAATCACAAGCAAAGCGTGATGGCGAAGCTCATGGTAAACGGCTTCTGCAAGGGCTGGATATTCGCTGTCGCTCGAGCAGATGACAAAAATATCCGCTTTGGCTTCTTTGGCCGTCTCCACAGCTTCTGCAACGCTTTCAAAACCATTGTTGTCTTCAACCTCAAATCCTCCACAGGCAAAATAATTGCAAGCAAACTGAGCTCTTATTTTACGCATTGATTTATTTCCCAAAGGAAGCATAAACACCTTCGGCCGTGGATTTTTTTGAGCGTAGCGGTCAGTTTTATGTCGAATTTGCTCTATCGATTGACTCAAACGGGATTGTTTTAAGGTTTTTATTTCTGAATTGGGGAGCGTTAAATCCAGGTCTTCAAAAATATCCGGGTTGAGCATTTCGGTGTAGCTTTCGGTTGTATCGGGATACTGATTATTTCCGAGCACAATTTCTCGTCGTGTAGCCATTGCTAATTTGCTTTTTTCCGCTTCTTTTTCGATTGAATCTTGTACAAATCCCTGTCGAAGTGCTGCAATATAACCGCCCTTCTCTTCCACTTCTAAAAACAAATCCCAAGCATTCTGGATGAGCTCAAAAGTAAGATTTTCGATAAAGTAAGAACCAGCGGAAACATCCGTAACTTTATCCAAGAAACTTTCTTCTTTCAGCAGCAATTGTTGATTTCGAGCAATTCGTTCCGAAAACTCGTTTGGCATCTGATAGGTCATATTAAAGGGCGTCAGACACAAACTATCGGTTCCGCCAATAATTGCCGACATTGCTTCGGTGCTTGTTCTTAATACGTTTACATAAGGATCATACGTACTTTTATTCCATAAGACAGAAACGGAATGAACGCTCATTTTGGCCGATTCCGGATTTATGATTTCGAAAGCAGAGAGTGCTTTTGACCATAAATAGCGCGCAGCGCGAAGTTTTGCGATCTCCATAAAATAATTGGATCCCACGCCAAAATTAAATTTGATACGCGACGCTATTTTATCGGCCGTAAGTCCCTGATTGCTCAGTTTATCGATATATTCTACTGCTTGTGCGAGTGAAAAAGCAAGTTCTTGCACTATGGTGGCACCTGCATTTCGTAAATTGAAGCCATGAACAGCCAATACTTTGAAATTTGGCAGCTCCTTGCTAGCATAAACAAGCTGTTTGGCGTGTGTAAATGCATATTCTTCGGTTTGGCAAAACCTTCCTCTGAAGGTGAATGCCATAAAAGGGTCGAAATCGACCGAGCCGTAAATTTTTTCGGGATTACGTTGATATTTTTCGACCAATTCCTGATAGATAGAAAGGATTTTGTGAGAAGCTGTTCCGCACAAAAAATTTACCTCCGATTCTTCGGAATGAATATTTTCCATGAGGTTTTCGATGTCTTTCACACTTAGTTCTATCTGGTTCGAAAATAGAAAACCGATGGAATTTACCCCTTTGGCAGCCAATTCGATGGCTTTTTTATTGGCCGACGCGAAGTTATCGACGATAATATCTTGTCGTATCAGCCAGGAATTGGATTCGTTTTTTCCTCTCAGAAAGGGAAATTGGCCTGGAAGCAGATCGGCCAACTGACTCTTCTGCAGGTCTTCACTGCGATAAAACGGATGCAATAAAATTCCTTCCCTTGTATTCTTAAAAAGTGTTTTTGTATAGTCTGCGCCTTTTAAATCTTTGATAAGTTGATTTTCCCATTCTTGAGCTGAAACGCCCGGAAATTCATCAAAAAGTTTCTTATTTTTTGTGTTCTTGCTCATACCAACACCCCATTTTTATTTTTCATTTTGCAAAGGTACGCGAATAATTGCGCCTTCAAAGTTAAATTGTGAATACAATAACAATCTAAAATCATTCTAAGAAATTAAATCTCCACCGCAAGCGGTGGAAGTATCCTGTCGAATTATTTCACTTTCGCCAACCGAGGCACCGAACCGAATTTACGAGCACGGCGAGCCAAAATAACCCACAAAATTCTGCCACTTTGCTCGAAATCAGTTTGACTTTCAATCTTGCCTGTCAAAATGAAAGTCGGCATCGATTAGCAAACAAATGTACGTCGAGCTTTGATGATTCGCAATTCTTTTTGATGGAAATGCCTTATTTTTGCCAGAGAAGACTATTTAGAATTATGACAGCACAGGACATTCACGAATTTGGATTGCGCTTTGTTTATCGAGAATTGATGCAAGCAGGTTTTAAAATTTTATCGGTAGAACCTGATATGGAAACTTTCCCTCAAATAGTGGCCACGAAAGAGGAAACACTGTATTTTATTGTGGTTCAGAGTGCTTCTTATCCAGATATTGGCGACTTACCGAGCAATTATCAAATAAAACAGATAAAAGAACACGCTCAGAAACACAACGCTATTTTGAAATTTGCAAGCATTGGCTTGGCTAATGCCGAAGCAAAAAACGAAGCCGAAAAACATTTTCTAAAAAAAGGCGGCGAACTCTTTGTTCATTATTCTGGTTTGAAAGAGCTGGACCGTAAAGAAAATTGAAATTTTGATTGACTAAACAGCGTTTCATTTGATTTTAGACATTCGTCAAAACATTTTCTTTGAAATTAAAAAAAACTATCTTTGGAGATCAATAGTTGAAAAATGACAAAAACTGAGAAAGATTCAAGTCCAATTGACAGACTTGAAAATATGGCTGGCACAGCCAAGGAATATTTGGATATGCGTATGGACGCACTAAAACTTCAATTGGTAGAAAACTTATCACGTGTATTTTCTCGCTTGATTTCCATCGTATTGCTATTCTTTTTCATCGGTATTGCAGTTGCATTTTCTGCTTCGGCATTCAGTTGGTGGATTGCAGATTTTCTAGGCTCAAAAATTTATGGCGATTTAATTACCGGTGGACTATTTTTATTTCTAGCTTTCCTTTTTTATATCAGAAGGAAAAAAATTTTTGTAGATTCAATGATAAAGGTATTTATTTCCTTGTTTTTTGAAGCAAAAAGCAATTTAAGTGAGGAGGACGAATCATGAAAAGAACCGAAAGATATTTGCAGATAAAAAGCCTGAGCCAACTTCAGCATGAACGTTTGCGTTTGGAAAACGAAATAAGCAAAAACGAACTCAAAATGAATCTACAGTATTCTGATTTAAAGCAAAGCCTAAGCATTACGCACTTTTTAACTTCGCTTGCGAGTAAAATTTCGCTACTCATTCCTGCCATTCAAATAGTTCAAAATATTTACGATTTTGTACTAAGTAAATGGCAATCCGGAAAAAAAAACCAAGCCATTTCTGAAACTGAGCCAAATAATAAGGACTAAAAGCGCACGTTATTTTATTCGATTTCCTTCATTAGCGACAAGTTTAAGAAAATTTGTTCGGCATTCATTGATTGAATTTCCCAATTGCAGTCGCCCATCGGCGTATTTATCTATCGAAATTGAGCCTTCTTGTTTTGCATTTCTTTAAGCCCGAAAAGAATTTGGTAAAAGAAAATTGAAGCCTTGTGCTTAGAGTTCTATTTTTTAGTACATTAGTAAATCAATTATTAAAAAAACCTACCAATGAAAATTGCTGTAATTGGAAATTATCCTCCACGTAAATGCGGAATAGCAACGTACACTGAAAATTTTGTTCAGTCACTGTTGGGCACCCTTGATCCAAAAACATCCCAGCCGAACCAAATTGATGTTTTTGCGATGAACGACAAGCCCGAAGGCTACGATTATCCATCCATCGTAAAACAATGCGTTTTTCAAGAAAATAAGGAAGATTACTATAAGATAGCCAAAACAATAAACAATGGACAGTACGATTATTGTCATATACAACATGAATATGGAATTTTTGGAGGGAAAAGCGGTCTTTTTGTAAATATTTTTCTTAGCCAAATAAAAATCCCAATTTTCATCACTTTACATTCTGTTGTAAAATCCTTAAACTTTCATCAGCAACAGATTTTAGAAAATATGCGTTTGTTTGCGACGCAACTGATTGTGATGACAGAGTATGCAAAGAGAATTTTGATGGACTTTCACCAATTTCCAGACGAAAAAATTACCATTATTCAACATGGAGCGCCCTCTTTCGAGGAGCTAAACAAAGTGAGCAAAAAAGAAGCCTTCGGCTGGTCCGGCTTCACCATATTGATGACTTTTGGATTGATAGGCCGCTCAAAAGGAATTGAAACAGCCATAAAAGCCTTGCCTGAGATTATCATCCAATTCCCCAACACGCTTTATGTGGTTCTTGGAAAAACACATCCACACATAGTAAAAAATGAAGGCGAGGTTTATCGCGAATCATTGATTGAATTGGCCGACGAACTGGGTGTGAATAAGCATGTTTTGTTTCTGGATAAATATGTAAGCGAAAATGAACTGATGGACTACTTAGGCGCTTGCGATTTATACATAACACCTTATGCCAACGAGGCACAAATCACGAGTGGCACACTGACCTATGCCGTTAGCTCCGGGGCAGCAGTTTTATCGACTCCTTATTGGCATGCGATTGAATTGTTGGCCGATGGCCGCGGAATGTTGTTCGATTTCAATTCGCACGGTCAATTGGCCGGATCGGTTTTGGATTTAATGAAGCATCCCGCAAAGCTTCATGTCATACAACAACTTGCTTTTGATTACGGAAAAACAATTACTTGGAATGCAGTAAGCAATAAAACCATCGAAAATGTTCAACTTATTTTAAAAACAATCACCCAGAAAACAAGCAATACAGAACAGCAGTTTTTGGATGCAATCCCGGAATTGTCGTTAGAACATTTCTACAATTTAACAGATCAGACGGGCATGTTGCAACATGCGAGCTATTCCATACCAGATTATTCGCACGGCTATTGTACCGACGACAATGCACGCGCGCTCATAATGGCTATTAAACTGTATAGATTAAACCCATCCATGGGATCTCAAAAGCTTATCACCAAATTTCTAAGTTTTTTGAATTATATGCAATTGGAGAACGGAACATTTGTGAATATGCTCAGTTATTCAAAAAATCATTTGCCAAACAATCGGTCGGAAGATGCCTTTGGCAGAGCCATTTGGGCATTGGGATATTCCATAAAACACGCACCACTTCTCCACCAGAAGACCTTTGCTATGGAGTTGTTTTTAAAAGCCTTGCCCAATTTCAAAGCCTTGAACGATTTGAGAGGAATAGCCGGCAGCATAACGGGAATTGTTTTATACTTGAATTATGACAAAAACTTCACCGAATTGAAGGTGTTGCTGGAAGAACTTCTCAATCGGCTAGTAAATTCTTATGTGGCTGTATCCGACAAAACCTGGCATTGGTACGAAACTAAAATTTCGTACGATAACGCGGTTTTGCCATTGGCCCTTTTTACCGGTGCCGCCTACCTGAAAAAGCAAGACTATTTTAAAATTGCGATGGAAAGCCTCGCATTTTTAGAAAAATTCAGCTTTAAAAACGGCCATCTTTCCTTGGTAGGGAATGATAAATGGCTCGAAAAAGGAAAGAAAAAATCTTTGTTTTCGCAACAGCCCATTGATGCTTCATCCTTATCTCTACTTTACCATTGTTTATACAAAATCACAAGCGACAAGAAATACAAAGCCAAAATGGTCACTTCCTTCTCTTGGTTTCTTGGCAACAACGATTTGTACACTTCGCTCTACGACAAACAAAGCAAAGGATGCAGCGACGGCATGTTTGAAGACAGTCTAAATCTAAATCAAGGGGGCGAAAGTCTTTTGGCTTGGTTAAATGCCTATTTGACTTTTAAACTAACCGAAGAAAGTTGTTAGAAAATTAATTATCAAGAAAGAAAGCGTTGGGATACTATTTTAAATTTTTATAAATTCGAAATCAATTTCACGAAGAATAGAATCAATATCAAACCGAAACAATTATTAATCGTTTAATCAGCACAATTATGGCCATACATGTTCACCGCTTAGAAACAATTTTTCAACCCGATCCAAAGCGCGTTATTGCTCGTTTCTTTTTCCCCGGACCGGAAAGTAGAGTGAAAAATATCATTAAAAAAGTGATTGAAATTGATGAAGAACAAGCGCGACAAACGCTCAATCAAACACTCCGAAATTTTTCGGATCGGCATCGCAATATTTCAAAAATTTATCACAAACATTTTAACCACGTTCGGCATTTTGTTGATCAGCTGGGTTTCAATCCGAACGAATTGCCCGAATTTAAGCGGATGCTTATTGGCGCCTATTTTACCCATGAATATTCCATCGAATCGGCCGCTTTTTTCAACCCTTCGATGGTTGAAGACCCTGATCAAAGCAATTTATTGGAAGGACAAAAACGGGTGATTGTCAGTTTTAGAGCTACAGGTGAAGGCCATATTTCGTCTATCGTTTTTAGAGGTGGAATAGTAAACTCGGACGGAAGTATTGAATTTAACACTTCGAGCCGTTTGGTGGACGAAGCCGAAGTGATTCAAAACACGATTTATTTGAAATCCGAATTTATCCTTAAACTCAATGAAATGGATGTCGATAAAAAGATTGTTATCGATAGCGTTATGGATAAATTGAACGACACTTTCGATTTTAATCAATTGATGCAAGCTCTTCGAGAAGCAAAAGAAACTATAAAACTTACGCCTACTAATCAAACTGTTTTGAATTCACTTTCTTGGTTGGCTCACACGAATCACGAAATTACGTTCTCTTTTGATACGGCTATTGGCGACCGTGTAATATTCCCTATTTCAGCATCAGAAAGCAATGGCATTGAAGATGCGCGTTTTGTCAAATTCACCCACGACGATGGAAGAACAGTATTTTACGCAACCTATACGGCTTACAATGGATATACCATTTTACCGACGCTGATTGAAACGGAGGATTTTTATCATTTTAAATTTATGCCTATGTATGGCGAAAAAGCACAAAACAAAGGCATGGCGCTTTTTCCAAAAAAAATAAATGGTAAATATGCCATGATTTCGCGCATTGATGGAATCAACAATTACATTATGTTTTCGGACGATATCAATATTTGGCAAGAAGCTACTTTGCTGCAAGAGCCAAAATATGCTTGGGAATGTGTGCAAATAGGCAATAGCGGATCGCCAATTGAAACGGACAAAGGTTGGCTGCTCATAACTCACGGCGTTGGTACAATGCGACAATATGCTTTGGGTGCGCTGCTTCTGGATTTAAAAGATCCTTCAAAAATAATTGGACGACTCGAACAGCCTTTGCTCGTTCCGAACGAAAAAGAGCGCGAAGGCTATGTGCCAAATGTTGTTTATTCGTGTGGAAGTATTTTAAATGGAAACAAAGTAATTATTCCTTATGCCATGTCCGACACTTCTTCGGCGTGCATGTGGGTTGAATTGAATGAGTTGTTTTCAAAAATGATTCCTGATGACAAACAAGAAGATTTCACAAAAAGAACCGCTCACATTTTATTAGTTGAAGACGATTTGATAAATCAAAAAGTGGTTGCTGAGATTCTAAAAAAACTAAATTATAAAGTTACAATTGCCAACAATGGGGTGAGTGCATTGATGGAAATTGCAAAAACCAAATTCGATGTTGTATTGAGCGATATCAATATGCCGAAATTTGACGGATTAGAGCTATTGGAATATATGAACGAGCAAAAAATTGAAATCCCTTTGCTATTTATGACGTCCATTAATGATGAAGCTATTGAGCTACAAGGCTTAAAATTCGGAGCTGTTGAGTACCTTAAAAAGCCCGTGAATGCGGATTTGCTTAGACTAAAACTGGAGAGGTTGTTGAAAAAACCTTAATCTTAAAGCGAACCTTCTCCATCAATCTGGATATAAACTTCCAAAATCTTGGCTACATTCAGCGGATTGAGCAAGATGTGTTTTGCGCTTGCAGGTATCAATACCACTTCTCCGGCTAAGAGGAGCGTTTTTTCGTTTGTTCGATCGTCAATCTCACAAACACCTTCAACACAAAGCAGGATAACAAAAGAATCCAAATCGGAATAATCTTTCTGAATAGGCGTATTCAAATCAAGAAGATTGGTGGTAAAATAGGGACTTTTTACCAATGAAACAGTCTCGTTTTTTTTGCTAATACAGTTCGTTTTGTAGTTTTCGGCCAATTCAAAATCGATGGCGGCTTTGGCCTCTTCAAGATGAAGTTCCCGTTCGTTTCCTTTCTCATCTTTTCGATCCCAGTCGTAAATCCGATAAGTGGTATCGCTGGTTTGCTGAATTTCGGCAAGCAATAAACCCGGTCCCAATGCATGAACTCTTCCGGCTGGTATATAAAAAACATCGCCCGGCTGAGCAGTTTCAAAATTCAGAACCGAAGCCAAATCTTTCTCTTCCACTTTTTGCAGAAAGAGATGTTGATTGATTTTCTGATTGAATCCGGAAATCAATTTTGCATCTTTTTCGGCTTGTAAAATATACCACATTTCGGTTTTGCCACCCTCCAGACCTCTTTGATGTGCCAGCTCATCATCCGGATGAACTTGTATCGAAAGCCAATCGTTTGCATCAAGAATTTTGATAAGCAAAGGAAAAACAGTGCTATAAACTTCAAAAACTTTTTCGCCCAGCAATTCGTCCATATAAATTTCGACCAACTCGTTCAGTTCATTGCCGGCCAAAAAACCGTTAGCAACGACACTTTCGGAGCCGGGAAATCCCGACAAAGCCCATAACTCGCCACAATTGGGCAAATTGCCAAGGTTTTGATTTAAGTGGTTTTTGATTCTTTGCCCGCCCCAAATTTTCTCGCGAAATTGTGGAACAAATTTTAATGGATATAACATACTGTTCTATTTGTATGCACAAAAATAAACATTTTAGGCAAAGAGATTGTTCGAAAATTTGGGGTACTTATTTTACGTTTTGTGCGTTTTCTATTTCAGGAGCAAAATCGGTGTTCGTTCCTTTTTCGCCCAACCGATACACATGAGCTCTTACCAATTGAGCCCATTCATGATGCGAAAATCGTTTGTCGAACGTAGAATATGGAATTGGTTTTCCAATACTAATTTTGATAGTGGAATTTCTTTTGTTGAAAAGCTCATGGGGCAAAAGGGCCAATTCGATATTCAGCTTGATACCTAACTTCTGCCGAAGACTAAAAACAAAATAAAATAAACGCGAATTCTTTCCATGAAAATAAAAAGGAACAATGGCTCTTTGGCTGGAAACGGATTTTGTGATAAAGCTTTTTTGCCATTCCTGATCCTGAACTTTCCCATGATATTTTCGCGACACTCTGCCAGCAGGGAAATGTGTAATCGGGCTTTCTGAATTGTAAACTTCGTCCAGAGCCTGGATGTATTCTCTCGAAGAACGCCCAAAAACGTTGACAGCAGCTACCAATGGATGCATTTGAGGGACAAACATAAATGCATCGTTGGCAATGGCTTTGAGCGAACCATATTTTTGAGAAACTGTATAGGTTAAAGCCAATCCATCGGCAACACCAAAAGGATGATTTGCCGCAAAAATGCATTTTCCGTTTTCCGGAAGATTTTCAATTCCATCCACTTCAATGCTAATATTCAATTCGCGCTTCATGTTTACCAAAAAATCGACGCCCATATTTTCCGAATATTTATTGAGAAACTGATTAATTTCGTTTTGTCGGATCAATTTTTTGAGCAAAAGCACCACAAAGCCAGGAAGCTTTTTCAATACTTTCGCATTGCTTTTGGCAATTATCTTCTGTAAATCGATGTATTTCTTGTTCTGAATAGGCTCTCCCATTTGACTATTTTATTCGAGGTTTCGGTTCTACCCCTTTTCTTTTGAGCAGAACGATCACAAAATTACGTGTGCAAAATTAAATAAAAACCAATTCAATCAAATGAAGATGAGAAGTCAATTGAAAACCCGTAGATTTATCACTAAAATACAAATTCTTAAATGATTTCTATAAAATCTGAAACTGATTTTCAAATCTGACTTTTGAGGCATCGAGTTTGCTTCCAAATTCATCTGAAACAAGTTCATTGCTTTCCATAGAGCCAAAAGAAAGAAATATGCCAACCACAAGCTTATGAAACAGAATTTGCAGCTA
>DMBV01000140.1 GCA_003445975.1 Bacteroidales bacterium | reverse complement strand
TCCCTGCTTGCATTTCGCCCTACGTAACCAAAAGAGTAGGCGAATATGGTTCTAAAGAGTTGATGTTGACAGGAAAAAGATTCAAAGGAGAAGAAGCCGCTTATCATCGATTGATAAATAAATCGATGCCTGCAGAAGAAATTGAAAGTTATCTTCAGGAAGTGATAGAATTGCTGAAAACAAGCGGACCAAAAGCGATGAGCCATTGTAAAAATTTGCTTTACGATATTGCCAATACACTTTCTCTTGAAGAAGCAATTGGATATACCGCAAAAATGATAGCCGATATTCGAGCCTCGGATGAAGGTCAGGAAGGAATGGCGGCTTTCCTGGAAAAACGAAAACCAAATTGGGTAAAGTGATACACAAAAACCATTCGCTTTCAGGCCATATTGTGAAAACAAAAAATGCCAAACAGGCAAAATGCATAAACAAAACAAAATGAAACATCCACGACAAAACAATTTTGACACACAGGAGGATGATTATAGTGGATNNAATGCAGAAGCCATTCATCCGGGTTATGGTTTTTTAGCCGAAAATCCTAAATTAGTGGAAGCCTGCGAAAACAAAGGATTGGTTTTTATTGGTCCTTCGGCAAAGTCCATTCGGCTGATGGGCAACAAAATTGAAGCGCGTTCGTTTGTGGATGCGTTGGGAATACCAATGACTAAAGCATTGGTCGGTTCCATCGAAAAGCTGCTCGAGGCATCAAAATCTATCGAATTACCCGTTCTGGTAAAAGCGGCTGCAGGTGGTGGCGGAAAAGGGATGCGCATTGTTCACGATTGGAAATATTTGCGCGAAACAATTGAATCTACCAGCCGCGAAGCGAATGCTTATTTCGGCGATGGCGAAGTTTTCGTCGAAAAATATGTGGAGAATCCTCGGCATATCGAAATTCAAGTGATGGGTGATAAATTTGGCAATATTGTCCATTTATACGAACGCGAATGCTCTATTCAACGGCGTTATCAAAAAGTGATAGAAGAATCGCCTTCGTCCACACTCACACCCGAAGTGCGTGAAAAAATGGGTGCTGAAGCGGTAAAAATTGCCAAAGCAATAGGATACGACAATGCCGGAACTATCGAGTTTTTAGTTGACAAAAATCTGAATTATTATTTCCTGGAAATGAATACGCGTATTCAGGTTGAACATCCTGTTACGGAGATCGTTACCGGAATAGATATTGTTCGCGAACAGTTTTTGGTGGCTGCAGGAAATCGTTTAGGGTTTTCGCAAGCAGATATCAAACAGAACGGACACGCCATCGAGGCGCGAATTTATGCTGAAGATCCAGAACATGATTTTTTGCCTTCGCCTGGCAAAATGACTTTTTATCAAGAGCCTAAAGGCGATGGAATACGTATAGATAGCGGAATTGAAAAAGCAATCGAAGTGAAGAGCTTTTTCGATCCTATGTTGAGCAAATTGATTGGATTTGGAGTAAATCGCGATTTGGCTCGATTGAAACTAATTCAATCCCTTGAAAACTACGCGATTCATGGAATAAAAACAAACATTGCATATCTGCTGAGCCTTCTTCAAAACGAAGCCTTTCAACAGAATAATATCGATACTAAATTTTGTGATTCCGAATCAGAAAAACTGCTGCTTTGGATTCAAAAGGAGCGACTTTCAGTTCCTAAACAAAGTATTTTAAGCGCATTTTTGGCACATCAGCTATTCGCTCAAAACAAAAATTCCAATTCAATTTGGGAAAAGATAGGTTATTGGCGACAGCAGATGCTGATAAAAATTCAGCTCGATGAGCAGGTAATTGCGATTAGAATATTGGAAAAAAATCAAAATACCGCATTGTTCGAAATCGAAGGGCAATTATTCAGGATTGCAGTGAAAGAGTCAAACCCGAATTTTATTCAGTTATCCATTAATGACTCTTGTCATAAATTCACGATATCGGCAAACAAGGACAAGGTGTACAACGTTGGCATAAAAGGAAATACTTACAAACTAATCAGAGAAGATGATTTATGCATTCCTGATTTTTTCGAAGCCGCAATCGTTGGCCAAGCCGGCGATTTTATAAAATCACCAATGCCTGGGAAAGTAATAAAAATATTGAGTTCACCAGGGAAAATGGTAAAAAAAGGAGAGGTGCTCATCGTTGTGGAAGCCATGAAAATGGAAAATAATCTAATTGCTCCACGTGACGGAATTGTAGCTCAACTGAATGCTGCCGAAGGCGATATGGTTGACGGAAGCAAAATACTGCTGAAGCTAGAAAGCGAAAACCTCTAAAAATCATTTATATCTTTGAATTTGTTTAATAAACAAAACATATTTAACTCTTAAATCTATCTGACATGAATTTTGAATTAAGTGAAGAACAAAATCTAATCCGACAAACAGTTCGGGATTTTGCCGAACGTGAAATAAAACCCTTGGCTCAAGAATTGGACGAAAAAGAAGCGTTTTCCTATGCGCTCACAAAGAAAATGGGAGAGTTGGGCTTGTTTGGAATGTATTTGCCCGAAATTTATGGCGGGCAAGGATTGGATACACTGTCTTACATCATCGCGGTCGAAGAATTAGCAAGAGTTGACGGGTCGCAGGCAGCCACTTTGGCTGCGCATAATTCGTTGGGAATAGGACCTCTTTATTATTATGGTAACGAAGAACAAAAAATGAAATATTTGCCAAAGCTATGCACGGGAGATGGAATTTGGGCTTTTGGTTTAACCGAACCAGATGCCGGATCCGATTCTCGCGGAAGCAAAACAACGGCCAAACTTGAAAATGGAAAATGGATTATCAATGGCTCTAAAATATTTATCACAAATGGCGCCTCGGATATTTCTTTGGGAGCGACCGTACAAGCCGTAACCAAACTATTTCCGGATGGTTCCAAAGAATTTACCACCATTATTGTAGAAAGAGGAACTCTCGGATTTAAACAAGTGCCCATGCATGGAAAAATGATGTGGCGGGCATCGGATACTTCCGAAATGTATTTCGACGATTGTGAAGTCCCCGAGGAGAATTTATTGGGAGAAGTTGGCAAAGGCTCTCACATTATGCTTTCTACTTTGGACAACGGACGCCTATCGATTGGAGCCATGGGATTAGGGCTTGCACAAGGCGCTTTTGAAGCCGCTTTGAAATATTCTCAGGAAAGAAAACAGTTCGGAAAACCAATTAGCAAGTTTCAAATAAATGCTTTTAAATTGGCCGATATGGCAATGAAAATTGAACTTGGAAGAAATTTGTTGTATAAAGCCTGTTGGTTGAAAGATGAAAAAAAACCATTTGCCAAAGAAGCCGCCATGGCCAAACTGTATTGCTCCGAAATAGCGCGCGAAGTAGCCGACGAAGCGGTGCAAATTCATGGAGGTTATGGCCTGATGAAAGACTATCCTGTTGAGCGTTTTTACCGCGATCAACGGCTTTTGCAAATAGGTGAAGGAACAAGCGAAATTCAAAGATTGGTGATTTCTCGATACATTGGATGCTAATACCTTGATATTTATTAAGAAAGAAATTTATCTTTAACCTTACTATTATAGAAAACAGATAAGTATGAAATAGCCATGATTAAAAAATCACCAACTAGAATGAATAAATTCGTTATGGCTATTCCATCTGACAAATAAAAACAAATAATATACAGATGAAACATTCATGGCAAATACAATTGGCACACATGGTCATGATTAAAATGAATGTTCCATATGACCGAAACATAAAATTATAAACATATGAATAAAGTTGTAAAAAATGCAGAAGAAGCCATTGCCGGCATGCAAAACGGACAAACTTTTATGTTGGGAGGATTTGGCCTGAGTGGAATACCCGAAAATACCCTTAAAGCATTAGTAGAAAGCGATCTAACAGATCTAACTTGTATTTCGAACAATGCCGGTGTCGATGATTTTGGCTTGGGTTTATTGCTAAAAAAACACCAAATCAAAAAAATGATATCCTCTTATGTTGGCGAAAACAAAGAATTTGAACGTCAACTTTTGGAGGGTGAACTGGAAGTGGATTTGATTCCGCAAGGAACCTTAGCGGAGCGAATTCGTGCCGGTGGCGCCGGAATCCCTGCTTTTTTTGTTCCGGCAGGATACGGAACCGAAGTAGCCGAAGGAAAAGAAATACGCGAATTCGATGGAAAAATGCATCTGCTCGAACATTGGTTAAAAGCCGACTTTGCTATCGTAAAAGCATGGAAAGGCGATACAATGGGAAATCTGATTTATCGCAATACTGCTAATAATTTTAATCAAGCGATGGCGATGGCCGGCAAAATTACCATTGCGGAAGTGGAAGAATTGGTTCCGGCAGGTCAGTTGGATCCAAATCAAATTCATACTCCTGGAATTTTTGTTCAACGTATTTTTCAGGGCGTTGATTATGAAAAACGAATTGAATTTGAAACTACTCGATAAATCAATTACGAATCATTCGTCGCATTAATAAAGGATGTTTAGCTAAAATGAGAAAAATATGAGCTTAGATAAAAATGGTATCGCCAAACGCATTGCACAAGAGTTGCAAGATGGCTATTATGTCAATTTAGGAATTGGAATTCCCACTCTTGTTGCCAATTATGTTCCGGAAGGAATGGAGGTAATTCTTCAATCCGAAAATGGATTATTGGGCATTGGTCCATTTCCCGAAAAAGGGAAAGCCGATGCTGACTTAATAAATGCAGGAAAACAGACTGTAACCACCATTGCTGGTTCTGCTTTTTTTGATTCCTCTTTGAGTTTTGCAATGATTCGAGGTGGGCATGTTGATCTAACGGTGTTAGGGGCATTCGAAATAAGTGAAAAAGGAGACATTTCTTCTTGGAAAATACCCGGAAAACTTGTGAAAGGAATGGGTGGAGCAATGGATTTGGTTGCAGCAGCAAAAAATATTATTGTCGCCACCACCCATACGGATCGGGATGGAAATCCAAAATTGATCAAAGCCTGTACGCTACCTCTAACGGGCGTTCAATGCGTGAAGAAAATAGTGAGCGATTTGGCGGTGGTGGAAGTAACAGACAAGGGATTTAAACTCTTAGAACGGGCACCCGGCGTTAGTGTTCAGGAAATTATTGAAAAAACAGGCGCTCCACTCATTGTAGAGGGAGAGATTCCTGAAATGAAGATCTAACTTTAAAACCGAAATTATGAATTATCCAAAAAAAGTAACCATTGGCGATATTTCCGTTCGGGATGGGTTTCAGCACGAAGAAAAATTTATTCCGACAGAAGCAAAGCTTTGGACATTAGAACAGCTTATTCTTGCCGGATTTAAACATATTGAAGTATCAAATTTTGGCAATCCTATCGGGATGCCTCAATTTAAAGATTGCGATAATCTCTTCAAAGCCATTCGTAACTCCAAGAAAGTAAAAGATTTGATCAAAGATGTTAGTTTAACGGCCATAACAATCCGAGAAACGGCTGTTGAACGCGCCATTCAGGCAAAACTCGAAGGCTACGGGCCTGATCGAATCCTTTTTATGGTTTCCACCAGCGAATCTCATCATCAGAAAAATTCCGGTTTATCACTGAAAGAATACTGGAAAATGGCCGAGGAGCAAATCAAAAAAGCCCACGATGTCGGCATCAAAGTCAATGGAACAGTTAGTACTATTTGGGGCTGTCCTATCGAAGGGCCAACAGATATGGGAAAAGCCATAGAATTTGCACAAAGATGGATTGATATTGGTGCCAACGATGTAGAACATGCCGATCATGATGGTTCCGCTTCGCCCGATCGCGTTTATCGCTATTTTTCCATGCTGATGGATCATTTTCAAAAACCGGATAAACACATTGTACACTTTCATACTACACGGGGCTGGGGATTGGCAAATGTTTTGGCAGCCCTTCAGGCAGGAATGACAAATTATGAATCTACCATGGGTGGAATCGGTGGACAACCCGCCAATTTCGTAAGTGGAGTTCCGGTTGCCGGAACCGGTTCGTATTATTATAAAGACCCAAATCTGGTAGGATTAGTATCAACAGAAGATATGGTTGTGATGATGGATGAAATGGGAATTGAAACCAATTTGGATATCGATAAAATATTGGAGATAGGAGCCATGGTTGAACGGATTGTTGGGCGAAGATTGCGCTCCGAAGCGATCAAAAATGGAAGAATACCCAAGAGTTTGACGGGAAAATAGTGTCACATTGATACACTCAAAAAGAAATAACTCAACTGAGCACGAAAATCTTGAATATATTTTGTTAGAGCTCAGAACTTTTATATCTTTGCACCCACTTTTCAGAAATTTATTTCTGCAGTTAAATAAATTATTTTAATAAAAGAAAGAGAGTTATTTATTATGATTATTGTTCCGGTAAAAGAAGGCGAAAGCATTGACAGAGTCTTGAAGAAGTTTAAACGTAAGTTTGAAAAAACAGGTGTTGTAAAAGAGTTAAGAATCCGTCAGAAGTTCACTAAGCCTTCTGTTGTAAAACGAGAGCAAAAATTAAAAGCAATTTACGTGCAGCAAATGCAGACGGAAAACGACTAAATTTAATTTCACGGAGATTGTTGTCAACCTTTAGGGTTTTTGTAAATTTACAAACCCTAAGGGTTTTTTTATGTTTATAGCAGAATTTCTTAATTACATACAATTTGAGCGGCGATATTCAATTCATACCCTTAATGCCTACGCCAAAGACATGGAGCAGTTTGCTCTTTTTTTAAACCAAACTTATCAAATCGAGAAAGCTGGCGACATCGAATTTGTATTTGTTCGTTCTTGGATTGCTACATTAATGGAAGAAGGAAACAGTCCACGAACAGTCAATCGGAAAATCAGCGCGCTCAAATCCTATTTTCGCTATTTATTAAAAACCGGAAAAATTGATCACAACCCAATATTGAAGATAAGTGGTCCTAAAGTGAGGAAGAAACTTCCCGTTTTCATTGAAGAAAAAAGCATGGATATGCTTTCGAACAATTTGGAAGACCTAAATTCCTATACAGCCATTAGAGACCGGTTGGTTGTCGAGCTCTTCTATGCCACCGGAATTCGGCGCGCTGAATTAATTCAGCTTCAGGAAAAAGATTTCAATCTCCAAAACCGATTAATCAAAGTTTTGGGGAAAAGAAATAAGGAAAGATTAATACCAGTTCATAAAGAAATCATGCCAATGGTCAAATCATTCCTTAGCCTGAAAGAAATGGAATTTAAAAACTTAGCTACGGACTCTAATTTTTTTCTAAGTATTAAAGGTAAAAAAATGTACCCAAAGCTTGTTTATCAAATCGTAAATAGCTATCTTAGCCAAGTAAGCACGCAGAAAAAGAAGAGTCCACATGTGTTGCGGCATACATTTGCTACACATATGCTCAATCATGGTGCTGATTTGAATGCGGTTAAAGAATTGTTAGGTCATGCTAATTTGTCAGCAACTCAAATTTATACACACAACACAATCGAAAAGTTAAAGAATATTTACAAACAAGCCCACCCAAAGGCATAAAAAAGGAGGTCAAATGGACGTTAGTATTAATTCAATTCATTTTAGTGCCGATAAAAAACTTAAAGAACTCATTCATAGTAAAGTAAACAAATTGGTCACTTTTCACGATGGCCTGTTAGGCGCCGAGGTAAGTTTAAAAATCGATAAGTCGGAAAGTCGGGAAAATAAAGTGGCCGAAATAAAAATATTTATCAAAGGGAGCGATTTTTTTGCAAAAAAACAATCAAAAACATTCGAAGAATCCGTAGATGAATGTTTGGAAGCCATGAGAAAGCAATTATTGAAGCACAAAGAAAAGGAAAGAACAAGCTAATTGCTTTAAAATTAATAAAAAAAGATAAAAAAGTTTTGTTATTAGAGCTAGAGTTTATATTTTTGCAGTCCTTTTTGAGAAGAGGACTGCTTTTTTATGAAAGGAAGTACTTTGAAAGTGTTGAAATAACTGTGTTTACAGTAATTTGCCGATGTAGCTCAGTTGGCCAGAGCAGCTGATTTGTAATCAGCTGGTCGGGGGTTCGAATCCCTCCATCGGCTCACTTTAACACAAAAAAGACATTTTATTTTTTTTTGACAGCGTTCATGTACATTTTGATAAAATATTTTGGGGAGATTCCAGAGCGGTTAAATGGGGCAGACTGTAAATCTGTTGGCGTAGCCTTCGAAGGTTCGAATCCTCCTCTCCCCACAAAAAAAGTTCTTAAAAAATTACCAATAGCGGGAGTAGCTCTCCCGATCGTTATCGAGATGATAGCGAAATTAAAATAACAATAGCGGGAGTAGCCCTCCCGATCGTTATCGAGATGATAGCGAAATTAAAATAACAACAATAGCGGGAGTAGCTCATTTGGTAGAGCGAAAGCCTTCCAAGCTTTAGGTGGCGAGTTCGAGCCTCGTCTCCCGCTCAATTTGGCCGATGTAGCTCAGTGGTAGAGCGCTTCCTTGGTAAGGAA
>DMBV01000020.1 GCA_003445975.1 Bacteroidales bacterium | reverse complement strand
GTGGGAGCGTATCTAATCGAGATAATAATCGGTAACGGCCGTTTCCTTTACCAATGATCGCAAAAAATTGAGCACCAAAACATGTTCCGGATGCAAACGATAAGCTTCCAAACCGGCTTCGTCTTTAAAGGTAGAAACCAAAACCAAATCAAAAGCAACATCTCTATCGGAAGTATTTAATCCAACTTCCATCGAAATTAGACTTGGAACAACTCCCTGAAGTGCTTCTAATTTTTCTTTTATCAATCTACGTTGGGATTCTTTTTCTCGAATATCCAATTCCACAAGACGCATCATTACAATATGCTTAATCATTCTTTTCGATTTTATTTTTTGGCAAAGTTAAAACTTATATGAAAAATAAATTCCAAAATTTTCATCATTCTTGTAAGGTATTAAGGTAATATTTTCTGCTTTTTTAAACGGATTGAAATTTTTCAAGGGTTCCAAATAGTAAACCAAATCAGTAACCAGAATTCCGATGCCTGCTCCCACCAAAACATCGGAGAGCCAATGCTTGTTGTTTATCATTCGAAAAGAAGCAGTTGTGATGGCAAAGGCATAACCACTGTAAGCCAAAACCGGGGCAGTCTGACGAAATTCGTTGTAAACAACCGTTGCATTGGTAAAAGCGAAGGTAGTATGTCCGGAAGGAAAAGAAAAGTCGGCTCCGTTTGGACGTGTTTTTAACGTTAGATTTTTCAGTCCGTGTGTAAGACTTGATGTGATAATATTCGAAATGATCAAATATTTAGTTTGGTCGAACCAATGGTTCTTCGCTTTTACACCCATTATATCGGCCAAATACATTTCGGCAATGGGCGCATATTGCGCATAATCGTCGATCGAAAATTCAAAGTCGTTGCCAACTTCATCGCGCAGAGCAGTCTGAAAATTTTGCTCCAATTGGCTGTTGTTCAAAAGCAATCCGACTCCAATAAGGACTGTTGGCACAATTGCTTTTTTGAAAGCAATTTTGGTATTTAGGCTATCGGCTGATTGCGCATTCAATTCCAAGATAGGCCAAAAAAGAATCAAAACAAAAATGAAATAGCTATTTTTCATGGCTCAATTTATAAATTAACTCTTTAATATCTGGCAATTCGCCTACATTTATCCAATATATATCCTCGTTTTTCCGAAACCAAGTCATTTGGCGCTTGGCATAACGCCGCGAATTTGTTTTCACTTTTTCTACGGCCCATTCGTAAGATTCTTCCCCGTTGAGCCAGACAAAAAACTCTTTATAACCAACAGTATTCAATGCGTTTAAATGTTTGAAGGGATAAAGTTGTTTCACTTCATCAATCAATCCATTTTCCAACATTTTGTCCACGCGCAAATTGATGCGCTTGTTCAATTTGCTTCTTTCTTGATCCAAACCAATCCATCGGATATTAAAATCGCGTTTCTTTTTTTGTCCAAGGCGCAAGGCTGAATATGCTTTTCCGGTCGTCAAACAGACTTCGAGTGCACGCAAAACTCTTTTGGGATTTTGTGTATCCATTTCGGCATAAAAAACCGGATCCAGTTCTATTAATTTTTGTTGAATCGCCTCCAATCCCTCCCGATCGTAAAGTTGTTTCAAATCTTTGCGCACTTCCGGCGAAGCATCGGGCAAATCGTCGATTCCAAATGCCAAAGCATCCAAATACATACCCGAGCCACCAACAACTACAACAGCGTTATGTTCTTGAAAAAGTTTTTCCAAAATCGCCAAAGCATCGTTTTCGAATGCAGAAACATTGTAGTTTTCGTGAATGGAAAGATTGCCTATCAAATGATGTTTTACTGCGGTCAGTTCGTCGTTGGATGGAACAGCGGTGCCTATTTTCATTTCGCGGTAAAACTGACGCGAATCGGCCGAAACGATTTCTGTATTCAAGTATTTTGCCAATTCTATCGCAAAGGCCGTTTTGCCAACAGCCGTTGGCCCCACAACAAAATAAACTGTTTTTTGCATGGCTATTTTTTATCCAATTCTTGAATTAACTGATCGAACTGATCGGCAAACAGTTTCCAACTGTACTTCTTCTTTATTTCCAAAATAGCATTTGTAAATTCCGTTTCGCGATTATTTGCATAAAAATCCAAAATATAACCGGCAATTTCTTCTGCTGATAAGCCTGAAACATAGCCCACTTTTTGGTGAGGAACCAATTCTGATAGTCCACCTACATTGGTTACCAAAACGGGCTTGTTGAAATGATAGGCAATTTGTGTAACGCCACTTTGCGTAGCTTCTTTGTATGGTTGAATAATTAAATCGGCTGCTGAAAAATAAGCTGCCACCAAAGTATCAGGAATATATTCACTTCGGAAAATAACCCGGTTTTCGATATCTAATTCTTTTACCAAATCTAGGTAGGGTTTTGGATCGGAATAAAATTCGCCCGCCACAATCAATTTGATTTTCAGTTCTTTCAATTTTGTGCTGGCAAGTGCTTTTAAAGCCAAATCCAATCCTTTGTAAGGGCGGATAAATCCAAAAAATAGCAGGTAATTCCAGTCTGCTTCCAATTGAAGTATTTGTGCAGCTTCTTCTTTTTGCAGGCGATCGCCATAATGATCGTAGAGCGGATGTGGACTTATTCGGATTGGTTTTTGGGAACGAAAACTTATCAATTCTTCACTTACTGATCCCGATAGAACCAAAAATCCATCCATTGCTTTCACAAAATACTTGGCCAAAATCCGATCTCCAATTTTTTTTTCGTGTGGCAAAATATTGTGAGCCACAGCAATACATTTCGTAGTTTTATTTTTTTNNATTGTGTTTTTCCAGGGAAAAGAAAATTTGGGTATTGCAAGCTATACGACTCGATAGAAACATCGTGGCCATTGCTCATCAATTCGGTGGCCAATCGCTCCGTAAAATCAGCAATTCCGCCTCGCAATGGATAGGCCGGTCCGATGAGGATGATTTTGCTCACTGAGTTAGGTATTATCCGAATTTAATCCTTTTGTATCGGCTATGATGTAATCGTTTTTGGTGATCGAATTGCGCGAAATCAGTTCGCCAAGAAATCCGGCTAAAAACAATTGAGCGCCTACAATCATAGCTACTAAGCCCAAATAAAACAAAGGCCGATCGGTCATTTTATAGACTGCATTAAAAATCTTTTCGTAAGCCAAAAAAGCAGCAATAGCAAAACCAATTACAAACAAAAAAGTGCCCCACAAGCCAAAAAAATGCATCGGACGTTTCCCAAAACGGGAGACAAAAGAAATGGAAAGCAGATCGAGGAAACCATTCACAAAACGTTCGATTCCAAATTTTGTTTGTCCGTATTTACGGGGATAATGTTTTACAACCAGTTCGCCAATTTTGGTAAATCCTGCCCATTTTGCCATTACGGGGATATAACGATGCATTTCGCCATAGACTTCGATGGATTTTACGACTTCGTTTTTATAGGCTTTCAATCCACAATTAAAATCATGAAGTTTTATTCCGCTCACTTTTCGTGTAGCCCAATTGAAAAATTTCGAAGTCCGTCTTTTGATAAATGGATCGTGGCGTTTTTTCTTCCAGCCACTTACCACATCAAAATTTTCGTTTGCAATTTTATGAAAAAGAGCCGGAATCTCATCCGGACTGTCTTGCAAATCGCTATCCATTGTGATGACTACATCGCCTTTGGCAAATCGAAATCCCTGGCTTAAAGCGGCTGATTTTCCATAGTTTCTTTGAAAACGAATGGCTTTGATGGCTAAATTTTCGCCCGACAACTGCAGTACTTTTTCCCAAGAGCCATCTCTGCTTCCATCATCCACAATGATTATTTCGTACGAAAAATCATTTTCTTGCATAACGCGCGAAATCCACTGACTCAACTCGCCAATGGATTCCACTTCGTTGTAAAGAGGTATTACCACCGATATATTCATTCCATTTTTTCTTAAGATTTATCCAACAATCGATGGATCTTCTTTTTTTACAAAAATAGCAACAATTGCAGAAAGAATTGTTCCAAATAGAAGACTCATTACCAATCCCATGACCGCCAGCATGGAAGAACTGGTAAATTTAGCAGATATTTCCATTGCTTTTGCCAAGTCTTCGTCCGAAATATCAGGCTTTGCTTCTAGCATTCGTTCTTCTGCCTGCAACATTTGGTTGGCAATAAATTCAGGATCGATAAAATTAAAAAACACATAATTGTACAAAACGCCAATAATGGCAGAAATCAGTACGATAAAAAATCCGGATTTAAATGCTTCGCCATACGACATCCAACCTCCATTCATATTATCGCGCCAGTTTTTCGACCCAATAAACAAAACAAATGCCAATACCAGATAACCAATCATCCCCAATCCCTTATTTTCCATCAAGTCCAACAACCATAAAATCAATGAAAAAGCGACCGTCAAAAGGCCAGCTAACAATCCATAATTAACAGAATTTTTCCAAATAGATACTTTATTTTCCATAATTCATCATTTTATATATGTGCAAACTTAATCAAATAATTGTTTTTTTTCTAACATTTTTTTTGCCTTTCTAAATCGCAATCACTTTTATTGTTTCATTCAGATACACCAAATAACTTTCGGGCTTGGGATAATTGAGCAGAGCCATAAGCTGAGCGTAATCGAAGATTTGGCTTTTGTGTTTTTCGTTTTCTTTGCCCGTTTTATAATCAATGATGACGGTTTTGTCGTCGAAAAATACCAATCGATCCGGACGATGAATCAAACCAAAAGCATCGACAATTTCAGCCTCATTGGCCGATAATGCGCCACTTGTATAAAAAGGCTCTAAGCTTGGATGCAAAAAGAGCTGATCAAAATAAATACTTAGCATGTCCACTTCTTGTTGGTTAATCAGTCCTTTGTAGAAAGCAGTGTTCATTGCTTTTTCTTTGTCATCGACAGTAAGAATACTGGCTAATATTTCGTGAACCTGAATGCCCCAATTTTGAAGATTCTTTTTTTCGAATTGATCGGCAAGCTCTTCCGTATTGGCCAATTCCAAATAGTTTCGCCAACGTTCGCTTTGAAGACTTTTTAGATAATAAAATCCACTTTCGTCCAGAGGTTTTTCGGCAGGTAAACTCACCATTTTGCCAAAACGAAAATGAGCATCGTTCAGTTGACATTCCTTGTGATTGGCCAGAAAATCCCTAAAAAGAAAAGAAGGTTTCAATGCGCCGTCATAGGGGCTCGGAATGGATTTTCCATCTTTATTTCTAATTTGATCAGCAAGGATAAACAAACGATGTTCGGCTCGGGTCATTGCTACATACAGCAGGTTGATATCGTCGAGTTTGCTATTGGCCTGTTCTTGTTCATAAACCGAAGAAAGCCGAGTATTTTGAAGTTTGTTGATCGAAAAAGGCGAAAATTTTAGTTTCTCCAGTCTCTCAATTCCAGGATTCAACCAGCTTGTATTTTTCTTATTCTTAGTAATTAAGCTATTGTCAGGAATAGGAAAAATAACCACAGCATACTGAAGTCCTTTGGCTTTAAAAATTGTTTGAATGGTTACGGCATTCAATCCTTTGGGCATATCTATAAACAAGCCCAATTTATTTTCTTCCCACCACAACAAAAAATCGGCCAGTTGCGTATAGGGCGAAAGCTTAAATTCGTGGATATTGTCCAAGAAAAAATGCAAATAAGGATCGGGTTGGGTAAGTCCAAAAAGTCGGATAAAATATTCGGCCAACTCGTACACGTCAAAATGGGAGAGCATTTTTAGATCTATTTCATATTTCGCATCTTTTAAAAGACTGGCAAAAGCAGCAGAAAAGCCAAGTGAGCTTTGTTGAAGTTCAGAACTGACTGTTTGATAATCGCTCAGACTAAGTTTGGGGAGCATTTGTTGGTCAAGCAAAAACCGAAGTATTTCGAATTGATAAATCTTTTCGTCGGGGAAAAGTACATAGCGAAACAGACTAAGGATAAACTGAACTTTGGCCGAAGACGAAACACGCAATCCAACGGGCGAAATCACCGGAATTTTATTGGCCATGAGCAAATCGGCATATTCGGCCGCGGGGCCATTTTTTCGCACCAAAATGGTCATATCGCGGTATTGAAACCCTTCGTTGAGCGCAATTTGGATAGCTTCCATTATTTTGGCATTCATCTGATCTTTGTCCGACGGCTCAATCAATTGAATATCGACGATTCCAAAGCCGCGTTTTTCTTGCGCAACAGTTTGTTTCGCTTGTGCATATACCTGTTTGTGCTGCGAGGCCAGCCAATTTGATTGTTCGATAAAGCCAAAAAACGCATTGTTGAAATGGACTATTTCTTCGTCGGAACGAAAATTCTGAAGCAATTCTTTGGACGCATAATTTTCGATTAATATTTTCTCCCTTTGCTTCCCCAAATCATCTGTTACATGAAGAAGATTGGGAAGTTCCGAAAACTGACTTACATCGCCACCACGCCATCGATAGATGGATTGTTTTCCATCGCCAACTAGTAAGCTAAACTCTCCCATCGACAGGCCATTTTCGATCAAAGGAAGCAAATTGTTCCATTGCAAAGAAGAAGTATCCTGAAATTCGTCGATAAGAAAATGTTTGTACCAATTGCCAATTCGTTCGTAGATGAAAGGAGCCGGTTCTCCTGCTATCGCCTTTGCAATCAATTTATTAAAATCGGAAATATGCAAAATATTGGATTCCGACTTAAACTGAAAGACAAGTTTTTCAATTTCGATCAGCACAGCCAAAGGATAGATTTGACTAGCCATTTCGGAAAGAATCAAATAATCGTTTGAATTTGCTTCGATAAAATCACGCAAGCGATAAAAATGCGATTTAAGTTCTTCTTGAATGGATTCAATTTTAGCTCTGTCGGCAGGAAGGATGCTCGAGGAACACCACTTATCCTCATCGATCGATTTCAAAACTCTATCTTTTGGGCTGAGTGATTTATTATCAAAATTCGGATTCGCCAATTCAAAAAACCAATTGCAAATATTGCCGGTACCATAATAAAATTTTTTGCAATTCAGTCCATTTTTGAGGATGAGTTGTTTGGCAAGCAAGGCTTCTTCGTTTACAAACTTCCTGAATTGGTCCGTTTCTTCAAAGATTTGATTTTTTAATTCCAAAAGCTCATCAATAGTGAGTTTGCGTAGTTCGATCAAAAATTCTTCTTTTACATCGTCCAAAAGATTTTTAGCCAACTGATGCAAATCTTCGTCTATTTTCCTCGATTTATCATTGCCTATTTTGTGCAAAGANNGCTTGTAGAAGCGGAATCAAGATAAAATCGATTTCGTTTGTTTGCTGGTATTTTAGAATCTTCGTCAAATACTGAACAATACGTTCTTTCATTTCGTTGGCGGAATCTTTCGTAAAAGTAAGCGCCAAGATGTGTTTAAAATTTTCGGGCTTGGGCAAGCAGAGTTTTAGGTACTCTATGGCCAAAGTTGTTGTTTTCCCTGATCCGGCAGAAGATTTATAAACTACAAATTGCTTTTTTGACTGCATCAGAAAAGGATTAAAGATGAATAAATTCAAGAGCCGCTTTGGCTTTGAGGAGCAGTTTCAATTTCGGGATCTTTCGCTTTTTCAGGCTCTTTCTTCTTCCTTTGCCGAATGAATAAGTCCTTAAAAACATTGTATTCTTTTCGATAGAACACCCCAACGCCTTGTGTATAAGGGGCGGTATTGTCTATCAAATCGATTGTATTTGTTCTATTGAACGCTTTCAACCGAAATCGGCCATCTTTGGTAATTTTTACCTCCACATTGATATCGCCCACAATATTACTGGTATTCGAATTTGGCGCATTTGCCAGGTTTTGGTATCCGAAATTGCCATCAATTGTAACGCGTTCGTCGAAGAGTTGAGTAGATAAAGCCACTTCCACTTCTTCGTTTGTAATGGCGCCACCCGGTCGGTATTTTATACCCACGTTCACATCATTGCTTATCTGAGAGAGCCAATTTCCAAGCTGATTTGCAACCAATTGCAAAGAAGAACCACTCACTCCGGTAGTGATGCTGGAATTTCCTGTAGCCGAAGAAAAACTAAAACTATTCAGAACCAAAAGCGACAAGATTTGCCGCGACATTTCTGCTTCATTTGTGGTGTCTATTTGGCTAAAAACAAGCTGCCGAATTTCTTCGGAAGAATTGGGGAATTCGAAGCCAAATTTTACGGTGGGATTCAATATTTTATCTTTTAATCCAATAACACAATCTACCGGAATTCGTGTTCGGAACGAAGTATCTTGACTGGCACCAAGCGTATTGAGCGAGGTTTTTACATGGTAAACAGCTTTCATATTCAGCTCTCCTGCATACGGATCGCCTGTCCATGAAATGGTACCGCCATCCACTAAATCAAAGCGTTTTTTATAAACATTTTTGATCGTGAACAAGAATGTACCTTTGCTGATTTGATAATCGCCGGCCATCGTAAAAACACCGGTTCTATTTAAGTTCAGATTCAAATCGCCATAGCCTACACCTTGAATATTTCCTAAATCTTCGGGGAGAATAATTTCAACTTTTGCATTGGGATTGAGTGATAAATCCATATTCAGACTGAAAGAAGAAAGTTCTTGGATTGCCTTTTTTGCTTGTTTTTCAGAAATAGAATCTTTGAGATTGATAAAATTGATGAAATCATTGTCCGAAACATCAGCAGCCAGATTGATCGGGATTACGATTTCACTGCCGCGGGTGGCTTCCAGGTTGATGTTCAAATGAGTCGCACTAAAAGGACCGCTAATATCCACGGTTCCGTTGGTAAATGCTTTTCCATAAAAAAGCGAGTTCATCCCTTTTCGAGTGTTTAAGACCATAAAATTTTGAGGCCAAATCGACAAATCCACACCAAAATCCTTCAAATGGTTGTGCAACAAACCACCATATACCATCGCTTTATTGCCCGCTTCGTCTCTAAAATCGGCATCCCGAATATCGAAAAAATCGTTATTCACATCAATATTTGCACTCAATTTATACTTGGTATTGAGATAAATGATACGAAATCCCACTTCATCGAAAGTTATTTTTCCTTTTAGGCTTGGCATTTTTGGCGATCCACCTATCAACACACTTCCCGAAGCAGTGCCCGCAAACTGATCGACCCAAGTGTATAAAAATGGACTGGCCACTTGGATAGGCAATTGATTGAGTACCAAAGAAAAATCGAATGAATTTTCTTGTCTTTCCGGAAAATAAAGTCCTTCCAAAATCAAAGGCTTTATGCTCTGATTTTCATCGATTTGTTTTACTATTTCGGCATTGACAAATATGGATTTGTCCAGATTGCGTTTTGAATTTAAAAACACATTTCCTATCAATTCTTTGTTGACTTTCAGTTGACTAACTTGCAAGTTGGCCAGAAAACCGACATTTTCGAGCAGGTTCAGAAATTGTATTTCACCATCAATGAGTCCATCCAAATCAATTCTTTTGTAATTGGTCAAGATATCGAAATTTGAAACATCAAAATGATCGAATTTTACGATCAATGATTTTTCGTTTTTCTTTTCGATTGCTCCACTCAGTTCTACTTTTTGACTTCCGGAGAAAAAACCAAATCTTTCGAAATAAATCTGACTTTCAACTATTTGCAATTTATTATCCGAATAAATATGCCAAATGGTATCGTTAACGATTAGGTTCGCTTTACTGAATTTTAAATCAAGTGTTGGGATTTGACTCAAGTCAACAAATCCGGCCATATCGGCTTCGTTTTTTATCGATTTATTATTATTGCGCCAATCGAGTACAAAAGCCACACTATCGTTGAGGGCTCTTGCCGAAAAACGCAGATTATCAATACCTAAGCGAAGTGTATCAGTAGGTTGTTCTTCTTTAAATACAATTTCGGCAGAGCTTAAGTCGGCCGTCAAACTTCGCTTATCGCTACTGATATCCAATTTGAGTTTTCGGATAACGACACCCCGATAAATTGCGTTTTCCAATTCCAATTGCGACTCGATGCTATTTCGATCGACATCAAATTTCCCTTTCCATTTTCCGTTTTTCGAAAGTTTTAGATTCTTGCTAAAGAGAGGGATAATTTTTGAAAAGTCTTTGAATTGAATATTCCAAGCCAAATTCTTTGTTTTCAAATCGACATCGAGCTTTTCGGGACTAAAAAGTTTGGGCAAATAGTGACTTAAGAAAACATTTGAGGTGGTTTTCAATTCACTCAGCAAAAAATCGCCTTCGGCTTCTCCATCTACAAAGTCGGAGTTTAATACAATTGTTCTTCTATTATTCTGATCAGATTGCGTTTGAATTCGCAACTTCTGCATTTCATAGGCTTCATTTTTATAAATAAGTTCGGTATTGTCCAATTGCACATTGCCTCGAATATTGTCGAGCGTATTTCCGCTAAAATTCATTTTGATATCCGAAGAGATCACTGTTGAAGAATCGACCGACATCAATCCCAACCACGCCAGCTGCGTGTGAGCCAATTTTAAGTTGAAATCAAAAACGGGAACAATGGTATCAAAATTGATATGGCCTCGGAAGTCGGCATTGATTAACTCATCTTGAACAGAAATATTTCCCGTAAATTGTCTTTCTTGAAAAAGCCCGTTAATGGAAATATCTTCCATTTTATTTTGCCTAAACTCGAAGGTGCCAATTTTGCCGGAAACATCGGCAAAGAGCTTTTCTAATTCCAATCCTTCGCCTTTTACTTTTACATCGAAATCTACTTTTCCGAATACATCTTCTTGTTTAAGAAAACGTCCCAAATTGAACTGACGACCTTTAAAATCGCCGCGATATTGAGTAATTCCGCTCTGTATATCGCTTCTAAATTGAATATCGGTAGTGAGATTTCCAATGTTCGTTTGAAAACTAGCATTTGAAACAAAGTCGTTGTAAAACCCTGTAAAAT
Source organism: Bacteroidales bacterium (assembly GCA_003445975.1). Taxonomy (GTDB): domain Bacteria; phylum Bacteroidota; class Bacteroidia; order Bacteroidales; family UBA12170; genus UBA12170. The sequence continues at coordinate 7,581 of DMBV01000020.1, read as the reverse complement.
TTCCTTTAATCCGAACTGTTCCAATGCTGCTTACTATTTCCGGAATCTGAGTTATTTTTTTCCCTTTTGGCAAATTTATTTTTTGAATATCAGAGATGGTCGTTTTAAACTCTTCTACACGCAAACTGATAAAAGTTTCATAGATATTGGGTAATCCGGTAAGTTGTGCACTGCCTTTAAACTGCGTTTTTTCGCCCAGCGCCAATTCCAGATTTCTTGCTCTTAGATTACTGATTGGGCCATTGAAAGTACCAAAAATTTCGAGCTGATTGTCCATTCCTTCCATCTCAGGAGCAAAATAGGCAATGTCGTTCAGGTTGAAATCTGAAGCAAAAACTTCGCCTCGCAGATTTACTTTCTCGATAAATTCGAGATAGTCGGCCCAGTGTTCGTAATCAAAATTCAAGTCCAAGGCAAGCTCTGAAGAAGGTGTTTCAATATTTGCTTCCAATAAATGGGACCCTTTTCCACTTATCATCAGCTGGCCTTCCAGATGATTCAGTTGAAAACCGCATTTTTCGGCAGCACTCAAACTTTCAATCTTTGCATAGATACTATCGTTATGAATACGGATATCTTCTATGTCGGCTTGAATATCGAAAATATCCAAATCCGAATAGTTGATTCCAAAACTTCCATCCCGTATTTCATCTTCAATCTGGTAACTGAAACGGGCGTTTTTCAAAGCCAATTTGTTGATACTTAACTCAAATGATTTGGGAATTAAGGTGTCTGCTTTAGTCGAAAATATAAATTTATTTAGAATATTGGTGATATTAAATTCCTTTTGTCCGTGATATTTGCGAATAAATACCAACGCACTGTCTATTTCTACTGTTCGAAAAGCCAGACCAAATTCAAGCGCTTTGTTGATATCGGCAGCCAAATAAAGATTCTTGAAATGAATTAAAGGCTTGTTTTGCAAATCGTTTATCTCTACTCCTTGAGCTCGGAGCGTTAAAAAAGTAGAAATATACAGTTTATCAATCTTTACGCTCGATTCCAAATACTCGGATAAATGAATAGCAACAATGCGGGCAGTATAGGTTTGGATATAAGGATTGCGAATCAATCCGGTAAAAATAATGCCAAGCGAAAGAATCACTAACACCATCATGCTTATTGACCGGAATATTTTTCGTATCACAAAAAATAGAATGTTTAAATTTGCGCAAAAATTTATTTATGAGTACGTATATTTTAGGAATAGAATCTTCTTGCGACGACACCTCTGCGGCGGTTTTACAAGACGATACTATTTTAGCCAATATTATTGCCAATCAAGATGTTCACATGAAATTCGGTGGTGTTGTTCCCGAACTTGCTTCACGTTCACATCAGCAAAACATTATACCTGTCATACACCGTGCTCTACAAGAAGCAAATATAAGCAAAAAACAACTCCACGCCATCGCTTTTACAAGAGGTCCCGGACTCATGGGTTCGCTGCTCGTAGGAACTTCTTTTGCAAAAGCTTTTGCATTGGGATTGAATATTCCACTCATAGAAGTGGACCACATGCAAGCGCATATTTTAGCTCACTTTGTACAACAAAAAAACGAAAGAAAAGCCGTTCCAAGATTTCCATTTTTATGTCTGACGGTTTCGGGTGGACACACACAAATAATTCGAATCGACGATTATTTTAAGATGACACTGCTTGGCGAAACCATTGATGACGCGGCTGGCGAAGCTTTTGACAAGACGGCCAAAATTATGGGATTGAGTTATCCCGGCGGACCCATCATCGATAAACTTGCATCGCAAGGCAATCCAAAGGCGTTTCAATTTCCTTTTCCCCAGATTCAAAATCTCGATTATAGTTTTAGTGGTGTTAAGACTTCTTTTCTCTATTTTTTGCGCGATCAACTGAAAGTGAATCCTCAGTTTATCGAAGAAAACAAAGCCGATTTGGCAGCAAGTATGCAATATACCATTGTTGAAATTTTGATGAAAAAACTACTCAAAGCATCGAAGCAAACAGGAATCAATGAAATAGCCATTGCGGGAGGCGTTTCGGCCAATTCGGGTTTAAGAAATGCAGTAAAAGCCGGAGAACAAAAATACGGCTGGACAACTTATATTCCGGCATTTCAGTTTACCACCGACAATGCTGCCATGATTGCAATTACNNCTTTTCATATTGGACAATCGCCCGATATACGGGCAATTCAAACCCTGAAAAAGTATGACATTGATATTTCACAACACCTCGGCCAACAATTTGGGATTGCCGATTTCGATGCCTACGATCTGATTTATGCCATGGATGGCAGCAATTATTCCGATTTAATTGCACAAGCCAGAAATAAAAAAGACAAAGAAAAGATAAAATTACTTATGGATGAGGTTTATCCGGACATGCAAAAAATTGTTCCGGATCCTTATTTCGGCGGCTTGGATGGTTTTGAAGAAACCTATACACTGGTTGAAGAAGCTTGTGAGCGTTTGGCAAAACGATTGGTGTGAATTGACAGATTGAAAGTAAAATTTGCGGGCAAAAGCAATTAACAGATTATTTATTCACCGCTTGCCTCTTATGAACTTTTACACCTCCATCATAAAAATTAGTTACCTATCCTCTCCTTAAGAATTGACCTTAAAGGTTGAAGTATTCTTTCTAATAGTCGAATGTCATCCGTAATTATTTCCGCCGAACCTTTCATCTTTTGGGAGTTTAGATACAATTCAAATTTCACATAAGAAAAATGTATTAGCTCCAAATAAATTGCCTTTAGCGTAAAAATGAATAGCTTTGTTTCCGTATTATCATTTCTGATAATTTACTTTATATGATAACAGCCAAATTGAATTATTGATGGAAAAAGCTTTTTACATCATTCGCAATACTACGGTAGAGCCATTATTTAAGGGAGTGCAAGGAGTTTCTTTTAGTGGATACAACGATACTGAGTTTCAGGAGGGCTTCGGTTATTATGTATGGTTTTATTTGTTTCCCTTACAAGTAGACAAAACATCTGTTGTTGAAGAGTTGAAATACATGAGAGCTAAATTGGATTTTTTTATAAATTCAATGCCCGAAAATAATCTTATTCTGTGTTTTAGTATGGAAGATATTTCCCCTTTCTGCTATACAGGAGAAAATTTTGAGTTAAAAACAGAAATCTATAATTACAATCAGCATTTATTTCATTTGGCTAAAACAAAGCAAAATGTCAAGGTTCTGGACTTTGATACATTCTTAGCTGATTTTAGCAGGTCCGAATTAATAGATTGGCGACATTATTACCTTTCTTCGGTAGTAATAAATCCAAAATTTGGTTCTGCATTCCAAGACTGGTTTTTAGCTAAAATAGATTCACTTAATTCTGTAAGAAAGAAATGCTTAGTTCTGGATCTTGACAATACGATTTGGGGAGGAGTTTTGGGAGAAGATGGCGTTGAGGGAATACATATTGGGCAGGCTTATCCCGGAAACTGTTTTTCGGATTTGCAGTCTTTTTTGTTGCGTATGAAGGAAACAGGTGTGATTTTAGCCATTTGTAGCAAGAACAATTATTATGATGTAGAAGAAGCGTTTAGACTAAGGGCAGAGATGCCTTTAACACTTGAAGATTTCTCTTGTGTAAAGGCTAATTGGGACGATAAATCCAAAAATATCATTGAAATCTCAAAAGAATTAAATATTGGATTAGACAGCATGGTTTTTCTTGATGATAATCCTGCTGAAAGGGAGTTGATTAAAAAGGCTATTCCTCAGGTATTGGTTCCGGAGTTTCCAGATAAGCCTTATCTGATGCTGCAATTTTTAAAAAATCTTTACAATCGTTATTTTCAAATTTATAAATTAACCGATGAAGACTTAAAAAGAACAGAACAATACTCGCAGAATACTTCACGAAAAAAAGACAGTATAAAGTATTTGTCAACAAATGATTTTATTCGTGATTTAGGACTTGTTATAGAATTGAAGGAGCTCAAAAGTATTCATATTCCTCGCATTGCTCAATTAACTCAAAAAACAAATCAATTCAATTTAACAACGAAAAGGTATACGGAAACCGAAATCAGGGCACTAATCAAAGGCAATTATAAAATCTGGGATGCTACGGTTAAAGATAAATTTGGTGACCATGGGATTACAGCTCTAATTATTGTGAATATTCAAGAGAAAAAAGCCACTATTTATAGCTTCTTGTTAAGCTGTCGTATCTTAGGCTATGAAATAGAAAAAGTTCTTCTACATAAACTGATTAATATTCTATACAACAAGGGAATTAAAACATTAAAAAGTCAGTTTGTCCCAACTTCAAAAAATGCTCAGACTGAAATGTTTTTTGAGAATGAGGGGTTCCAACTTTTAAACGTTGATAAAAATGGAACGAAGCACTATAAATACGATATAATGGAGGAAATTGGCATATCGCAAAACTACACGTTAATATGAAAAGCAAAATCGTAACAATTCTTGCAGAAGAATTAGATGTTCCCGAAAGAAAAATCACGGATAAAATCAGCTTCGGCAAATATCAAAAATGGGATTCTTTATTTCATATCAACTTAATCGTTAGATTGGAAGAAGTTTTTGATATTGTATTGGAACCCGAAGAAATTAGCGAAATGAGAGATTTAAGTTCCATCACCAAAATGATCGATAAGAAAATTAGTGAAAGATGAAAAAAAGGATAAAAATCTTACTGACCTTTGATTACGAATTACCTTTAGGTGGGATAGTCAAAGATTATGCTCATAGCTTGTTTGATCCAACAAGCAAGCTTTTACAATTGGCTGAAGAGATTGGTGTCCCAATTGTTTTGTTTGCTGACATTCTGAGTTATACTAAATTTCGGGAATGGAATGTAGATGAATATACTGATCAATTCTCAAGACAATTAAATTTAGCATATAGCCTTGGGCATGACGTACAGCTACACCTACATCCTCACTGGCTTAAAATGGAATATAAGTCTAATCAATTTGTGCCATCTAATAAGTTTTCACTAAGTGAGTTTTACAATGAATCCTACCCAAATAATATTGAAGGAATAATCACAAGCGGAATAAAGGAACTTACAAGCCTTTTATATCAGAACGGGGGTGACTACCGATGTATAGCATATCGGGCCGGAGGCTATAATCTGGCACCAAACACAACAGAAATTTTAGAGGCCCTTTACAAAAATGGGATTCGCTATGATTCTTCAATAGCACGAGGTTATTATTTTGTTTCTGATGATTCTGTTGTTGATTTTAGAAATATACCAAAAACATCAAATTGGTATCTGCCTTTTAACGGCGACCTTTCATTAGCAAATAAAAGTTCCAACGCAATATTTGAAATCCCAATCGCTACTAAGCCAAAAGGTGTATTTGAAATACCAACGACTTTTAAATTAAAGAAATATGCCTATCGGAAAGTGGAAAACAGAGGTAAAATGATTCATAGCAATTCAAGTGTAAAGAAAAAAGACAAAATTAAACAGCTCCTATCAAGCCGTATGTTAACTGTTGATAATCATACTTATTCGATTGAATACCTTATGAAAATATTGGATTATAATGTAAAGAAATTCAAAAATGAAGACGAAATTGTTTTGAGTCTGATAGGACATCCTAAGTCGATGGGCAACTATCATTTTGAAATGCTGTCAGCATTCGTGCAGTCTTCAAAGAAAAAATATGGGGACGAAATAGTGTTTGTTACATTCAGAGATCTTTATAATGAAAATCACCATCAAATGAATTCTTAATGAATTGGTTCGACTTACTTTACAAAATAGTTCCCCTTCCTGTATTTGTCTTTTTGAGAAACATCTTCAGGAAATATCAGAGTATTCGCTACCCAAGAATTAGTGAAGCAAAATTCAAGACACTATTGAGGGAAGAACTTGGGGTTAAAAAAGGAATGGTCGTTTTTGTTCATAGCTCATTAGATAAACTGAATATTGATTTCTCACCAATTAAACTATTGGATTTATTGAAGGAAGCTGTTGGCGAAGAGGGGACTCTGCTTTTCCCGTGTTGGCATTACAAAGGCAGAGCTGAAGATTTCTTAAATCAGGACAATGCAGTTTTTAATGTTAATAAATCGGCTACAACTATGGGCTTATTACCCGAATTAGCAAGGCGTAGTTCTGGGGCCATCCGTAGTTTACATCCAACCGCATCCGTTGTGGCAGTTGGTAAATTGGCTTATGAACTTACTTTTGAGCACCATCTGGACGTTTACCCAAATGGAATTAAAAGTCCCCTCTATAAACTTATGAATTACGATTCAAGGATTATTGGACTAGGGGAACGCGTAATAAGTTTGTCTTTTGTCCACGTTGTTGAAGATATAATGAAGAAAGATTTTCCGATAGAAACACTCCAGCCAGAGGTCAGAAATTTAAAAGTAATAAATTATGATGGCGATGAAGAGATTGTTAAGACCTTAATTCCCTCAATAAATATTGCAAAACGAGACACCTTTAAATTTATTAAGAAGCATGTAAGCGCACCAATTCATATTGCCTTGAAAATAAATGGAGTAAATTTTTTTTCAGTAAAGCCACTTCTTTTCTATTCGAAAATAGAAACTTTAGCTAAAGAGGGCATTACTATTTATAATAGTTAGTGAGAAAATTCAGGCAAATGAAGTTGCGAGACCTTTGCAAGGCAATATAAATATAGCAGGGTAAAATCGCTTTACCCTGCTGATTAGATTTTTTTATTGAAATTAAAAGAGATTATTCGTAAAATTCAAATTTATAAACTTTATTTAATCTCAAAGGCACCACTAGTTTGAGACTCGAAACCACTTGATGTTTTTACTTCTTGTAAAGCATAAAAATAAACGGTCACTCCATTTAATATAGTCACAGGACCTTGTGGTAGAGTGGAAGTAACATTTGCACCAATATAGATATTTTGTCCCTTGCCCGCACCGAGAAAGATCAAGCCAAAGTGAAACTGATTTTAGATGAAGTTTTTCCCAATCAGCAAAAAATTGTACCCGATCCTTATTGGGGTTCGCTTGCCGATTTTGAAATTACCTATGATTTGTTGAATTTGGCTTGCGAAGCCATTGCAATGCGTCTGAAACGTTAATTCATTTCTATTCGGACACAAATGCAAAAGGTGTGAGCAAAAACCCACACCTTTATGCAAACCATATTTAACCAAAAAATTTAATATGGGTCAAAAATACACTTTTTTAAATTATCTCCGCAAACGTTTTCGAAAATATTTTTAGATTTTTTTTGGCTAAAATTTCTTGCTGTTTTAAAATCGAAAAATCGTATTTTTGTTTAAAACCAAAATCATCGAAGCTACAGTTTACAAATTGTCCGATTTATTAGACGAGATTCAAATTCTTGTCCGCTCTACCTTTGATAGAAGCTATTGGGTAGTTGGCGAAATTGCATCGATAAGCGAAGCAAAAAACGGTCATCTTTACCTCGAATTGGCCGAAAAACAGGACGATAACCTCCAAGCAAAAGTACGCGCAAATTTGTGGGCCAATTCCAAAAAAAGACTTTTATCGGAATTTGAATTTGCCACAAGTCAGAGTTTGAAAAAAGGCATGAAAGTCCTTCTCAATGTGGTGGTCGATTTTCATCCTATTTTTGGCTTGAGTTT
>DMBV01000039.1 GCA_003445975.1 Bacteroidales bacterium | reverse complement strand
TTCCGTTATTCTCCACTAAAGCAGAAAAGCTTGCAATGAAAATTCGCAGGCTGTTTTGTTGGCGGTTCTCCCATGGTGATTAAAAGATTCCGTTATTTCAAACAAAATCAGATAATTTTTCTGCTATTCTTAAATGCAATTTTTAGTATTTTTGCTCAACAAAAATCAATGACTAAGCCTAAACAAAGACAAAAAAAGAGGGTCGTACAAGCAAAAAGTAGAAGCATCAATTTTTCTGCTGACAAAATACATCTCAAAAAAAACAACAAAGATGAAAAGTAGAAACTTAGAAAATCAACGCGATATACTCGATGTCATTTCTAAATGCGATGTTTGCTATGTCTCGATGGTTGATCAGGACAACACTCCTTATGTAATTCCCATGAATTTTGGCTTTATTGACAACATACTTTTGTTGCATGGCGCATCACATGGAAAAAAAATAAATATACTCAAAAACAATCCCAATGTTTGCGTTGTTTTCAGCACCGATCATCAGCTTCGATGGCAACACGAAGAAGTGGCTTGCAGTTGGAGCATGAAATATCGATCTGTATTGGCGCACGGGAAAGTCGTTTTTGTGGAAGATTTGGACGAAAAACAAAACTTGCTTCAGCAATTTATGAAACATTATTCGCCCAAAGAATTTAATTACAGCAAACCTTCGCTCCAAGAGGTTCAACTTCTGAAGGTTCCAATCGATAAGTTTGAAGGAAAAGTTTATGGATACTAAACAAATATAAAACACAATACCTATGGAAAATATTTTAGTGATTGGCGCTGCCGGACAAATTGGATCAGAATTGGTTGTCGCTCTGCGTAAACGCTACGGTGCCGAACAGGTTTTTGCAACCGACATTAAACAAGCTCCTGAAGATGTAATGAATGGCGGTCCATTCGAAATATTGGATGTACTCGACAGCAATCGGCTCATTCACTTTGTAATTCGTCATAAAATCACGCAAATCTATCATTTAGCAGCTGTATTGTCGGGCAATGCCGAAAAAATTCCGATGCAAGCTTGGGATATCAATATGCGCTCATTATTAAATATTCTGGATCTTGCAAAAGAAGTGGAAGCGATAAAAAAGATATTCTGGCCGAGTTCAATCGCTGTTTTTGGACCTACAACACCCCGCTTCAATACGCCTCAATTTACCATCACCGAACCGAACACCGTTTATGGAATTAGCAAGCTTGCAGGCGAAAGATGGATAGAATATTATTACAACAGATACGGTGTGGATGTAAGAAGCCTTCGTTATCCGGGTTTGATTTCGTACAAAACCGAAGCCGGTGGCGGAACTACCGACTATGCAGTGGAAATATTCTTCGATGCAGTGCGCAATGGCAGCTATACTTCTTTTCTTTCGGCAGAATCCAAGCTTCCCATGATGTTTATGGAAGATGCGATAAACGCCACCATCGATTTGATGGAAGCCGATGAAGAAAATCTAAGTTTACGTTCGAGTTACAACATAGCTGGAATCAGTTTCGATCCTAGAGAATTGGCTTTGGAAATCAAAAAGCACATCCCCGATTTTCGAATTGATTACAAGCCCGATTTTCGTCAAGCTATTGCCGATTCGTGGCCTGCAAGTATCGACGATAGCGTGGCCAAAGCCGATTGGGGCTTAAAATACAATTATGGGATAGATAAGCTCACAGAAACTATGCTCGAAGGAGTAAGAAATAAGCTGAACAAAGCCGACTAAATTTTATCTTTGCAAAAACAATCCTATGATTTATAAATTTGTTTTTGCCTTTTTCAGATCTTTATCACGACTTCCTTTTTGGGTGCTGCATCGAATTTCCGACTTCTTTTTTGTTTTACTGTACTATGTAATTCGGTATCGACGCAAAGTTGTTTTGACAAATTTAGCAATTGCTTTTCCCAACAATAGCCTTTCACAAAATAAAAAATTTGCGCGCAAATTCATGCGTCATTTTGCCGATTTCCTCATCGAATCGCTAAAAACGCTGAGCATTTCAGAAAAAGAATTGAAGAAACGCTACATCTATCTCAATCAGGAAGTAGTCCAAAAGGAAATCGAAGCCGGCAAGAGTTTAATGATGGTAGCCGGACATCTGGCCAATTGGGAATGGCTTTTTTATTACAATAAGATAACAGGCGTTCACACTTGGGCAGCGTATTCGCCCCTAAGCAATCCTATTTTCGACAAACTCATGGTGGCAAACCGCGAACGCTATGGATTCAAGGTGGTTCCATCAAAAAAAGCATCGAGTGCGCTCGCTAAACTAAACGAAGAAGGAACTCAATTTGTAAACTGTTTGATGGCAGATCAATCGCCGCGAGCTAACTACAAATACCGCGCAAAATTTCTGGGAATAGATGTTCCGTTTTTTATCGGACCCGAAGCGTATGCTATGAAATACAATCTTCCCGTTTTTTATGGGCGAGTTAAAAAAATTGCCCGAAGCAAATATACAGTTGAAGTAATTCCAATTACTTTAAATCCGGGTGAAAAAGAAAGTGGTTGGATAATGCAAGAATATATCCGCCTGCTGGAAGAGGATATTTTCAATGCGCCTGAAAATTATTTATGGTCGCATAAACGCTTTAAACACGCCGAAAAACTAAAAATTTAAGTACCCAAAAGGCATAGCTAATTTGTTCAATTTTAGGATAGTTGAAAAATTTATTTATCTTTGAAGAAGCTTAAATGCAAATTATGGAGACGCCCACACAATCTCGCATTTTGGTTGTTGATGATTTTCCTGAAAACATTTTGAGGATTACGGGAGCTATTCAGCACCTCGACACCAAAATCCACACCACCACGAGTTCACGCGAAGCTTATGAGCTTACACAAAAATACGATTTTGCTCTGTTGATTTTGGATGTACACATGCCCGAAATGAATGGATTCGAATTGGCCTCGCTCATTCACAAAGGAAATAGAAACGTTTTTACACCTATCATTTTTATTTCGGCCGTCTATTTCGACGATCACAGCATTTTTAGAGGCTATAAAACCGGGGCGGTAGATTATATTGTGAAACCCGTTAATTTGGAAATTCTAGAATCCAAAGTAAAAGTGTTTCTTCAGTTAGAAAAATCACGAATTGAACTGGCCATCGCCAAAGAAGAAGCCATCAAAGCAAAGGAAGAAAAAATGCTATTTCTGGCCAAAATAAGCCATGAAATTAGAAACCCACTCAGTGCAATCATTGGCATAATAGACCTGATGGATGCAAACGAGTTGAACCCCGAATGGACCGAGCGGATGGAAATGATTGGTTTTTCGGCCAATCACATGCACAATCTGCTGAACGATTTGCTTGACCTTAGCAAAATGGAATCCTTTGCTTTAAAAATTGTGCACGAACCACTTCATCTTCGCGCCGAACTCGAACAAGTTATTAAAGCAAACAAAATACTCTGTAAATCGCAATCCAATACCGTGGAAATAGAAATCGATCCTTCTATTCCAGAAATCATTTTGGGCGATTCCTTACGATACAAACAGATTTTGCTCAATCTGATTGGAAATGCTAATAAATTTACGACCAATGGATTGATTCAAGTTAAAGTAGAAATCATTGAAAACACTTCGCATTATTGTCTAATCAAAACTTGTGTACACGACAATGGAATTGGCATTGCCGAGGATGAACAAGGCGATTTGTTCAGACCATTTTCTCAACTGAATCAAAATATCACAAAAAAATACGGCGGAAGCGGTTTAGGATTGGTTGTAGCAAAAAATCTCGCCCAGTTGCTAGGCGGAACACTCGATTTCATGAGCAAACCCGAACAAGGAACACAATTTTGGTTTACTGCTAAATTCAGCAAGCAAGCCTGAAAAAAGAATAACAGAATCAATATAAAAGCACTATGTTAGTTAAAACCTATGGCAGTACACTTATTGGTGTTGATGCGATTACCATTACTGTTGAAGTAAGTGTAGATCAGGGAATCAACTGGTTTCTGGTTGGCTTGCCCGACAATGCAGTAAAAGAAAGCCATCAACGTATTGAAGCCGCTTTAAAACATATAGGATACAAAATTCCCGGTAAAAAAATTGTGATTAATATGGCGCCTGCCGATATCCGAAAAGAAGGTTCGGCCTACGATCTAACCATTGCAATTGGCATTTTGGCAGCTTCCGGTCAAATAAAAAACAATCGCATTGGAGAATATATAATCATGGGTGAACTTTCGCTCGATGGCGGTTTACAGCCAATAAAAGGTGCATTGCCCATTGCCATTCGTGCACGCGAAGAAGGATTTAAAGGATTTATTCTTCCCGCTCAAAATGCACGTGAAGCAGCTATCGTTAATAAACTCGACGTATATGGAGTTGAAAACATTTCGGAAGTCATTGATTTTTTTAATGATAAAAAAACACCTGAACTCACGCTGGTAGATACAAGAGAAGAATTTTTTTCGCACTTAAATAATTTCGAATTCGATTTTGAAGATGTAAAAGGCCAAGAAAACATCAAAAGAGCTTTGGAAATAGCGGCAGCAGGCTCGCACAATGTCATTTTTATTGGTCCTCCCGGCGCAGGAAAAACCATGCTGGCAAAACGCATTCCGAGTATTCTCCCTCCTTTGAGTTTAAGCGAAGCTTTAGAAACCACCAAAATCCATTCCGTAGCCGGAAATTTAGGAAGTTCCGACGCCTTGATTTCTGTTCGCCCGTTCCGTTCACCACATCATACCATTTCTGATGCAGGTTTGGTGGGCGGCGGAAGTTTTCCCACTCCGGGCGAAATTAGCTTAGCTCAAAATGGAGTTCTCTTTCTAGACGAATTGCCCGAATTTAAACGCACGGTATTGGAAGTGATGCGTCAACCCATGGAAGATAGAAAAGTACGCATTTCGCGTTCAAAAATAAGCATCGAATATCCATCAAATTTCATGCTTGTTGCAGCCATGAACCCTTGCCCATGTGGGTATTACAACCATCCCGAAAAAGAATGTGTTTGCGCTCCCGGAGTGGTAAAAAAATATTTAAACAGAATCTCCGGCCCATTGCTCGACCGCATCGATATTCAAGTTGAGGTAGTGCCGGTTCCATTCCGCGATCTGGCCGAATCGGCCATGTCCGAAAAAAGCGAAGCCGTTCGGTCGCGCGTTATCAAAGCACGTACCATTCAAGAAACCCGCTTTCATCAATTTCCAACCATTCATGCCAATGCCCAAATGAATTCGAAAATGATGCAACAATATTGTCAACTGGAAAAAGAAGGCCATATTCTCCTAAAAAACGCAATGGAAAAACTTCAACTGTCGGCTCGAGCCTACGACCGTATTTTAAAAGTTGCCCGCACTATCGCCGATTTGGAATCATCGCCCTCTATTCAAAATCATCACTTAGCCGAAGCCATTCAATACCGTAGTCTGGATAGGGAAAGTTGGGGAAATTAAAATTTATTCTTTTTTCAGGAAAGCAGTTTTTGAATTTTTTCAAAAAAGCGTTTGTAGGTTTCTGTATCAAACAAAGGCGCGTCTGAAGTAGCTTTTAAAGTAAGAAAAACACCCAAAGGCAAAAAGACAAATGAAGCAATCCACATTCCCGAAAAAACAGAAATACTGCCGGCAACTGCCGATCGCTCTCCAATCATAGATAAAACATGGTACAGCACAAAGAACATAGTTGACATCACTACCGGCAACCCCAAGCCTCCTTTTCGAATGATTGCTCCCAATGGCGCTCCAACAAAAAACAAAATTAAACAAGCAAATGACAAGGTGAATTTCTTGTGGTAAGCAACCGAATGTTTGCGAATTTGCTCAATACGATTGTCTAAATCTTTTTTCTGGTTCACCACATTTTCTTTTGCATTTCGGGTGGCTTCCAAGGCTTTTTCAATGGCTTTTTTCCGAGTCTTCATTTCCATATGAAACAACAAGCTATTGTATGCCAGCTTATTGGTGTCCACCAATGCTTTAAAACTACTTACTCGTGCGGAATCAAGCTTTTGATATTGTGTCAGTCGGTTCTGAAGCCCCAATGAGAAATACTCCTTTTTACGTATTAAATCCCGTTCCAAAGAATCCTTCGATGTACTCAATTGTGCCAGGTTCATCATGTGATAACTCGATTTAAACAAATTTTCATCAGTCCTACTCAAACCATTGTCGAGCGAAAACCGAATTTGCTCTTCCTGAAATTCCACTCTTTGAAATGGTCGTGTAATTCGAAAGTTTTGCTGGTCAATCTTTTCTTCATAATTTACACCATTGTAGAGGGTAAACAAAATTGCACTTCCATTGGGGGTTTGCTCCATCAATCCGCTCTGAGCAGTCGTTAGTTTTGTATTCCCATATTTTTGCGAATGATCGTAAATCATCACCTGATTTATTCCGGCACCGTCTGTTTCTCTTGATCCAATCCTAAGAATATAGTCGCCCAAATCGCGATTAAAAATTCCTTCTTTGATCTTAAATGCCAATTTTTGATGTTGAACATCATAGAGTAAAGACCTGAATTTCAGATTCGCCACCGGCAAAATAAAATCCGAAAACAAAAAGGCTGCAATACTGATCAGGACGGATAAAATAACCAAAGGCCGCATCAAGCGTTTCAATGAAATACCCGACGATTTTAGTGCAACCAATTCGTAATGCTCGCCTAGATTTCCAAAAGTCATCAAAGAAGAAAGCAAAATGGCCAATGGCAATGCCATTGGTACAAAAGTAGAAGATGCATAAAAAAGCAGTTCTACCAAAACCTTCACTTCGAGTCCTTTTCCAACCAAATCGTCGAGATACAACCACAAAAACTGCATCAATAATATAAATAATGCAATAAAAAAGGTCATAATGAGCGGCCCAATATAGGTTTTCAAGATAAATAAATCGACCTTTTTCATTCTTTTCCGAGGCTTGCTAAAAGCTGAATTTTTGCCAAAGATAAAACATTCGGTTTTCTCAACGGTAATTTTATGGGCTAAAATACACAAACCAGATAAAGCATCATTCGAAAGAAAAAGTTAATTTTGAAAAAAACAAAAAATGAACACAAATCCAAGTTGGGAAATCCCAGCCAATTGGCTAAAAATAAAAACCATCGATCTGCACACCGGAGGAGAGCCTTTGCGTGTACTGGTAGATGGCTTGCCCGAAATAAAAGGGAAAGGAATCTTGGCCAAACGTCGCTATTTTAAAGAAAATTTGGATTTTATTCGAAAAGGACTCCTATGGGAACCACGTGGCCATGCCGATATGTATGGAGCTGTGATCACCGAGCCCCAAACAGCCGATGCCGATTTTGGGACATTTTTTTTGCACAACGAAGGATATTCAACCATGTGTGGCCACGCCATCATTGCTCTTGTAAAACTGGTTTTAGACACCGGAATGATTCAAAAGCAAGGAAACACGCCTCAACTCATCATTGATGCTCCGCCGGGAAAAATTATCGCCCAAGCATTTAGAGAAAACGGAGTCGTTCAAAAAGCTAGTTTTCTGAATGTTCCTTCTTTCGTATATGCTCTTGACAAAACTATTTTTTTGGAAGAAATTGGAGAAGTTCATTTCGATATCGCCTTTGGAGGCGCTTTTTATGCTTTTGTAGAAGCATCGTCCATTGGATTGGATATGAACTCCAAAAATTATTTACAACAAATCGACTGGGGCAGAAAAATTAAGCTGGCCATTGGTGAACAGATCAAAATTCAACATCCTTTTGAAGAAGATTTAAGCTTCTTGTATGGAACTATTTTTATTGGCAAAGCCGATAATGAAAAACACCACAGCAAAAACACTTGCATTTTTGCCAATGGCGAACTCGACCGAAGCGCAACGGGCTCAGGAGTGAGCGCACGTGCCGCCCTGCATTTTGCCAAAGGCGAAATAAATATCGGCCAATCGATCCGGATCGAAAGCATTGTCGGTTCTGTGATGGATGTAGCGGTTGTTGAACAAGTCCGCTTTGGGAATTTCGATGCAGTGATTCCCAGAGTGAGCGGCGAAGCCTATTTTACCGGAAAGCACGAATTTTTCTTTGACCCAAAAGATCCTTTTAAGCAAGGTTTTATTTTTCGATAATCGTCGGCAAAGAGCTCAAAGAACATTTATTTCCAAAATTTCCTTGCTATTCAAATAACAATGAAAGAAAATAAATGTACCTTTGCAAAATCAGAAATAAATTACAAAGAACTATATTACAGATATTTATATAACATTTCAAGAAATTTAATAACGATGGAATTCACAAAAGGAATCCGAGAGAAAGCAAAAAAAGCGCAATCTCGCATTGTATTACCCGAAGGAACAGAAGAAAGAACATTGAAGGCCGCCGATTTTGTATTGGCCGAAGGATTGGCAGAGCTTATTTTGCTTGGCAATGTGAGCGAAATAAAAACCCTGTCTCAAAAATTGGGACTTAAAAACCTTGACAAAGCCAAGGTGATTGACCCAAAAAACAATCCTGAAAAGGAAAAATATGTCGAGCTTTTGATTTCAATACGTGGGAAAAAACTGGAAAACAGAGCTCAAGCTGAAGCCTTGGTAGAAGACCCACTCTATCTGGCAACGCTCTTAGTAAAAAACGGAGATGTCGATGGCGAAGTTGCCGGAGCACAAAACACAACCGGCGATGTATTGCGTCCGGCTTTTCAAATTGTAAAAACACTTCCCGGAATTAGTGTAGTTTCAGGGGCATTCTTCATGCTTCTGAAAGATAAAAATTATGGCGATTACGGCATGATGGTTTTCGCTGATTGTGCTGTTCATCCAAATCCTACCGCAGAAGAATTGGCTCAAATAGCTGTTTCTACTGCCTATACTACCAAAGCAATCGCCAATATGCAACCACGCGTTGCCATGTTGAGCTTTTCTACCAAAGGCAGCGCAAAACATGAAATGGTTGACAAAGTGATTCAGGCTACCGCTCTGGCTCAAAAAATGGCACCTCAATTTCAATTCGACGGCGAATTGCAAGCCGATGCCGCCATTGTGCCAGCCATCGGAAGTAAAAAAGCGCCCGGAAGCGATATTGCCGGCTATGCAAACGTATTGGTTTTTCCTACCTTAGAAGCTGGAAACATCGCATACAAATTGGTAGAACGTCTGGCAGGCGCCGAAGCCGTGGGTCCTGTTTTACAAGGATTGGCTGCTCCAATCAACGACTTGTCGCGTGGATGCTCTGTAGATGATATCATAAATATGATTGCAATAACTTCGTTGCAAGCTGCTGCAAAAAAATCTTAAAAACAAGAACGATGACAGAAAGATTAGAAGATTTTGCTCTAGGAAAAAAAATAATTAAAGAAGGTGGACTTCAGAAAATTGGCGTTGTAGGTGCAGGAACCACAGGGCAAGAAATTATCAGATTGGCTGCCCGAAAAGGATTGGAAGTTGTTTTTGTAGATATTAGCGAAGAACGCGTTCAGACCGTATTGGTACGAATAGAAAAACAATTGGACGACAAAATAAACCGATGGGGACTAACACAAGGCGAGAAAAGAGCCATGTTGAGTAGAATTCACGGATCGGCCGATTACAGTATTCTCAAGGGCTGCAACATTGTGATAGAATCCATTAATTCAAAGAAAAAAGGAACTAGTTTACAAGAGAGAAAAGAAGTTTTTCGAAAAATAGAAGAAGTCGTTTCGCCAAAAGCAACCATTGCCTCCAATACCGCCACCCTTATCATTTCCGAAATTTCATCGGTTTTGAAACACCCCGAACGAGCAGTTGGCATGCATTTTATCCTCCCACTCGACCACGTGAAAGTAGTGGAAGTGGTTCGGACTTACCAAACCTCCGACGAGTCGTTCAGTTGCATTGGCAAATTTCTGAAAATGGTTGAACGCGAACTGATCGAAGTTCAAGAATCGCCCGGAAATATAAGTACCCGAATGATTGTTCCACTCATCAATGAAGCATGCGCTATCTTATTGGAAGGCGTTGCCGATGTTGTGCAGATTGACAAAACAATCAAAAGTACAACCGGACTGCTTACCGGTCCTTTCGAAATGGCCGACACCATTGGCTTGGATAAATTACTAAAATGGATGGATAATTTATACAATGAATTTGGCGACATCCGCTACAAACCCTCTCCATTTATCAAGCGATTGGTGCGGGCAGGAATGGTTGGCCGAAGAGTAGGCGAAGGATTTTATCTTTACAAAGATGGAAAAAGATACCAAAAACCTGGTAATGTACAATTTTTAGGAAGAGCTGTTTCTCCAAATCGTTAAGAAAGAAAATATGAAGATTATTGTTTTAAATTGTGGAAGTTCGTCGATAAAATATCAATTGTTTGAAATGCCCAGCCAGCAAGTTGTTGCCAAAGGATTGGTAGATAAAATTGGTTTGAAAGGCTCGTTGATAAAGCACGAACGCGAAGATGGCGCAAAAGCGAGTTTGGAAGGAGAGATTTTTGATCACAAACTGGGTATAGAATATATTTTGGGCATATTGCTGAGCGAAAAATACGGCAGTATTCATTCTTTGGAAGAGATAAATGCTGTGGGACATAGAGTTGTACATGGTGGTGAACGATATGGAGGAAGTGTTCGAATCGATAAATCTGTTATCAGTGCTTTGGAAGACACCATCGATTTGGCTCCTTTGCACAATCCACCGAATTTAGATGGTATTTATGCTATCAACGAGCTTTTGCCAAATATTCCTCAAGTTGGCGTTTTCGACACTGCTTTTCACCAAACCATGCCAAAGCATAGTTTTTTGTATGGTGTTCCTTATTCCCTGTATCAAAAACATGGCGTGCGGCGATACGGTTTTCACGGATCGAGTCATAAATTTGTTGCCAACAAAGCGGCCGAATTTATGCAAAAGCCAATGAGTGAGTTGAAAATGATTACTTGTCATTTGGGAAATGGAGCGAGCATTACTGCTGTACAAAATGGTAAATCAGTAGATACAAGTATGGGAATGACTCCCATTGAAGGACTGATAATGGGAACGCGCAGCGGCGATTTAGATATTGGCGCTTTGTTTCATATCATCAAAAAAGAAGAGCTTGATATCGAATCGGCCAATACCTTAATCAACAAGCACAGTGGAATGCTGGGCATTAGTGGCGTTTCGTCTGATATGCGCGATATCGAAAAAGCCGCAGAAGAAGGAAACGAAAGAGCTCAGTGTGCTTTAAAAATGTATCAATATCGAATTAAAAAATACATTGGCTCCTACGCGGCCGCCATGGGCGGAGTAGATGTGATTGTTTTTACCGGCGGAATTGGTGAAAACGATTGGCAAACTCGCCAAAATTCAGTAAGCGGTTTGGAGTTTATGGGAGCCGAATTGGACATCACAAAAAATACTGGCCTGAGAGGAAAAACAATGGATATTGCTACTGAAAATTCAAAGGTGCGAATCCTTGTTATCCCTACCAACGAAGAGTTGGTTATTGCCTCTGATACCTACGAAATATTGGAAAACGGATTGGATCAACTGTAGAGGAATACCTGATTTTTGATCAAAAGAAAACCTAATGTAGGTTTTCGATTTATTCGTTTCATCAAGACTTAAAGCCTGGTTATATAAAAATCAGGCTTTTTTATTTGCAATTCAGTCTTTTCATTTTATGAAAATTTTAACATCAGGAAACGTTTACGATAATAAACGTTTCCTATCTTTGCCACAAATTTATTCAATGCGAACAAATGCAAGATGAAACAAATTGGGACGACCCCAAACTGAGGGAAATCCTAGAAAAGACAGTGGAGCTGTTTTACGAATTCGGAATTCGAAACTTGAACATGGACGACATCAGCAGGAATTTGAAGATTTCTAAAAAAACGCTCTATCAATATGTAAAAAGCAAAGAAGACCTGATTGAAAAAATTTTTGAATACGACGGTTTGAAATGGAACATGGAATTTGCAAAAATCAAGATTGACGAACTGAATGCCATCGAAATTTTGATAAAAGCCAGCCTGCTGATATACGACGAAATGCGCCGATTGGATTCGAAACAGAAATTCGAATTAAGAAAATACTATCAGGCAATTTTTGATCGGGTGATGCAGACCAAGCAAAATCACATCTTTGATCATATCAGCATGAACATTCGGAAAGGAATAAAGGAAGGCCTTTATCGAAGTGATGTGAACATAGAATTGGCAGCTACTTTATATGTTAGAAATATGATCGACATGCACAGCGATGAATATTGCTTCAACGAAAACATCAGCTTCGAGCAACTCTTTGAGGCCATGTTCGAAAATCATCTTCGCGCTATTTCTACTCCCGAAGGGATCGCTTATTTCGAAAAACGAAAATCAGAAATCAACCAATTAAATAATAAGCATAAATAAAAAAAACATGTTAATTAAAAACACGAAAGTTCTACTTTTGCTCAGCTTACTCCTTGGAAATGTTTACTTTGCCAAAGCACAAGACACGCTCAGGCTAAGTTTGCAAGATGCCGTAGCAAAGGCGATGCAGAACAACATAGCTATTCTAAATTCAGAAATTGACTTGGAAATTGCACAAAAAAAGATTTGGGAAACCACTGCAAGTGGTTTGCCTCATCTCGACCTTAAAACAGCCTATACGTTTTATCCCAAAGTGCCCAGCCTTCCCGCTACATTCTTCGATCCGGCTGCCGACCCAAATGCAGTTGTGGAGTTGGGCGTTAAACAAAACGTGGTGGCCGACCTCACTCTTTCACAACTCATCTTCAATGGCGCCTATTTTGTTGGCTTACAAGCATCGAAAGCATATTACAAACTTTCGGAACAAAACAACGAAAAAACTAGGCTGGAAGTGATTGAATCGGTAGTGAACACGTATCACATGCTTCAACTTGCCGAAGAAAGCAGCGTTATATTGGCTCAAAATTTGGAAAATATTACTAAAACCAAAAGCGAAATAGAGGAAATGTTCAAGCAAGGATTTGTTGAAAAAACCGATGTAGATCAACTACAAGTGGCCGCCAATACCATTCGCAATGCGCTGAACGAAATAGAAAGTAATCTCCAAACCGGATACAATTTATTGAAGATTCAATTGGGCTTGGCCGATGTTTCGATATTGGATTTGAAAGATCCATTGGAATCGGACGACGCGTTGACGCAGACAAGTATTCAATTGGTGAGTGCCTCTTTTAATTTGGAAAATAATGTCGATTATCAATTGATTAAATCGGCCGAAAAAATGGCTCAATTGGATTTAAAACTATCCCAGTCGAGCTTTTTACCAAGCATAAATGGGTATTACAACCATACAGAAAAACTGAAAGCGCCTCTTTTTGATTTTGCGCCAAAAGACATTGTGGGGGTAAATCTGAGCTTACCGATTTTCAGCAGCGGACAGCGACTGGCCACACTTGCTCAAAAAAGAATGAATTTGAAAAAATCACAAAACAACCAAAAATTTGTTTCGGAAAGCATTCTCTTGCAAGCTAATCAATACCAAAACGATGTAAAACTAAAGCTGGAGAAATATTTGAATATGAAAGTAAGCAAAGAATTATCGGAAGAAATTTATTCCAGGACTTTAGAAAAATACAAGCAAGGAATGGCTTCGAGTATGGATTTGATGAATAGCCACAATCAATTTCTCACTAGCTTGACCAATTACTATCAAAGTATTTACAATCTGCAAGGAGCTAAATCCAAATTGGAAAAATTGTTTAACCTCCCGTCAGAAAACCCAAACCAATAAACATTCGCGTCCTCTAAAATCGATCCGAAAAATGAAAAAGAAACAGACTCCTATTCTTTCTTTACAAATAGAGCTTAAGAACTGTTTCAAAAAGTCTAAATAAACAAATATGACACTAAGAAATAACACCAATAAAAATAGCCATACGTTGAATGAAAATTTGAACCGTCGCCTTCGTAGTGCCTTTAAAAAAACAAATTATACAAAGATGAAAAAAATTATTTACTATTTTGCCCTGATTGCCCTTATGGTTTCCTGTAGTCAGAATTCCGACAAAAAAGCCCAACTTGAGAAGCTTAAAGTGGATTATGAAAAGTTAAGCCTACAAATACAACAGCTTGAATCGGAATTAAATGTAAAAGGAGAAAACATCGAAAGAAAATCCATTCCGGTAAGTGTTGTCGATGCAAACGAATGTATTTTCGACCACTATATTCAAGTTCAAGGAACGGTTGACGGAGAACAAAATATAGCAGTAAGCCCACAAATGGCCGGCATTGTAACAGCCGTTTATGTGAAAGAAGGTACTGCTGTAAAAAAAGGACAGCTCTTGGCCGAACTAGATGCACAAGTAATGAAAGAATCACTGGAAGAAGTGAAGACTCAGTTAGATCTTGCCAGCAATATTTTTTTAAAACAAAGTGCTTTGTGGGGAAAAAATATTGGCAGCGAAATTCAGTATTTGCAAGCAAAAGCGAATAAAGAATCACTCGAAAGACGTCTAAATACACTAAACGAGCAGTTAAAACTAGCACAGATAAAATCCCCTATCGATGGCATGGTTGAAAGCGTTCCGTTGCGAGTGGGACAAATGGCATCCCCGGGATTGCCTACTTCTACTATTCGTGTTATTAATATGAATGTAGCCAAAATTTCGGCCGATGTATCTGAAACTTACGCCACACGCATTAAAAACGGGAATTCTGCATTTGTAAGTTTCCCTGACACAGGCAAAGAGATTGAAACAAAACTGAACTTTACAAGTCGATTTATTGACCCAACCAATCGGACTTTTAAAATTGAATGTAAAGTTTCGTCTAAAGATGTAGAGCTCCGTGCCAATATGATTGCATACGTAAAAATTAAAGATTACACCAACGAAAAGGCATTCTGTCTTCCGGTGAATTATATTCAAAGCAATCAAGAAGGTAAATTCATTTATATTGCTAAACAAAATAATAATGAATGGATTGCAGAGAAAAGAATTATTAAAATAGGAATGGATTACAACGGAATTGCAGAAGTTCTTGAAGGAATAAATGTGGGCGACAAAATAATCACCGCCGGATTCCAGAGTTTGAATTCAGGCGAAAAAATAATTTTCTAATACCCAAAAAGAAGTATTATGTCGAAAATAAAAAAATATAAAGAATTTTTTGCAACAAGCTGGGCGATTGATAACCGTACAAGCATTTATGTGCTCGCTACGCTGATTTCAATTCTCGGAATGATCAATTATTATTATATCCCGAAGGAACAGTTTCCGCAAGTAATCATTCCATATATAGTTGTAAACACACCATATCCGGGAACATCGCCCGAAGATATTGAGAACTTGGTAACTCGTCCAATCGAAAAACAGCTGAAATCTATTTCGAATGTGAAGAAAATAACCAGCAATTCCGTTCCTGATTTCTCTTCCATTGTAGTTGAATTTGATCCTGATTTATCTATAGAAACAGCAAAACAACGGGTTAGAGATGCCGTTGATAAATCGAAAAGCGATTTACCAACCGATTTGCCGTCAGAGCCGCAGATTATGGATGTTGATATTTCTGAGATGCCTGTCATGTATATCAATATTTCAGGAAATTACGATCTGGAGAAACTGAAAAAATACGCAGAAATAGCGCAGGATAAAATTGAAGGACTGAAAGAAATTACGCGTGTCGATATTGTTGGAGCACTTAATCGTGAGATTCAGATTAATGGAAACCTATTCAAGATGCAAGCCGCCAGAGTTACTTTCAGCGATATTGAACGGGCAGTGGCTTCCGAAAACGTAACTATTTCGGGAGGAAACTTTACTAACAATGGAATTCGAAATACGGTGCGTATCAAAGGACAGTTTGCCGATGTTGAAACAATAAAAAATATCATTATTCACTCTTCGAGCGGAGCTTATGTGAAATTGCGCGATCTGGCAGATGTTTCCGACAGTTTTGCAGAGCAAGAGAGTTTTGCTCGTTTGGATGGAAAGAATGTCATTACCCTGAACGTAATAAAGAAAACAGGAGCAAATTTATTAGATGCTTCCGACGAAATAAAAGATATTGTCGACAACGAATTGATTGGTCACGAATATCCAAAAGATATGATTGTAACAATCACCGGCGACCAAAGTACTCACACCAGAAATACTTTGGAAGAACTCAATAACACCATCATAATCGGTTTCATTCTGGTTACCATTGTGCTGATGTTCTTTATGGGATTTACCAATGCCTTTTTCGTTGGTTTGTCGGTGCCACTTTCTATGTTTGTGGCTTACTTGATTCTTCCAGGGCTTGGTTTTACGATGAATATGATGGTTATGTTCGCCTTTATATTTGCTCTCGGAATTGTGGTTGATGATGCAATAGTTGTTATTGAAAATACCCATCGACTTCATCGCTTCAATCCCGACATAAACGTGGCAGCAAAAAGAGCTGCCGGTGAAGTTTTTCTTCCTATTTTATCAGGAACATTAACGACTTTGGCTCCATTTTTTCCCTTGGCATTCTGGCCGGGAATCGTTGGCCAGTTTATGCACTATCTTCCGGTAACACTTATTATAACGCTTTTTGCATCTCTTTTTGTGGCCTATGTTTTCAATCCGGTTTTTGCAGTTTCTTTTATGAAACACGAATATGATCAGGATTTTATAAAAGGAAGTGGATGGAAACAAAAAAGAATGTTTATATTTATTTTACTCGCTTTTGCCGCCGTATTCTATCTTACTAAATCCTATGGAATGGGTAACTTATTGGTATTCATCGTTTTTTTAGTATTGTTTTTTCATTTCGTTCTAAAGAAAATGATTATCACTTTTCAGGAAAAAACATGGCCTTGGGTTATGAGAATATACGAAAATCAGTTGCGATTAATTCTAAAAGGCACTCGCCCAATTTGGATATTGGCAGGTATGGTTTTGCTTTTCTTTGCAACGGTGGTTATTACTTCAATTGCTAAGCCTACGGTTTTGTTTTTCCCAAACAATGACCCAAGCACCGTTATTGTATATATAAAAATGCCTGGAGGAACTCATCAAAATGTAACCGACAGCATTACTAAAATCGCTGAAAAACGTGTTTATCAAGCTATTGGGGAAAATAATCCTGATGTAGAATCGGTCATCTCGAATGTTACTGTTGGTGCCGGAGAACAAGGCTTAATTTCTGCCGGCAATTCCTTTAACAAAGGAAAAGTCTCGATTAATTTTATTGAAACAAAACATCGAACGACAGGAATTTCGACTACAAAATACCTTGAAATGATTCGCAAGGAAGTAGCTAATATTCCCGGAGCCGAAATTTCTGTCGATAAAAACAAAATGGGGCCACCAACCGGAAAACCAATCAACATTGAAATCACCAGCGAAAACTTGGAAAATTTGGTATCCGATGCCTATTCTTTCAGAGATCATATAGATTCTATGAATATTCCCGGAGTTGAAGAGTTAAAAGCCGATTTTGAAATGAATTCGCCTGAAATAATGATTCAACTTAATCGCGACCGCGCACAACGTTTGGGTCTTTCAACTGCTCAAATTGGCATGGAAGTGCGCACCGCTTTATTTGGGAAAGAAATTTCAAAGCTAAAACAAGATGAGGATGAATTCCCTATCATGTTACGCTACGACAAAAATACGCGTGAAAATATTGATGCCTTGGTTAACCTGATGATTACCTATCGCGATATGAATTCAGGAATGTTGCGAAGTATTCCTTTGTCTACTGTAGCTCAAATTGACTACACTTCTTCTTATGCCGGAATCAAACGTTTAAATCAAAAACGGGTGATAACTGTTTATTCCAATGTACTTTCAGGATATTCAGCGAATGACATTGTTCCAATTATTAAACGAGAGGCAGAAAAATTTCAATTGCATCAGGGAACGGAGATTAAACTAACCGGAGAGCAAGAGGATCAAGCGGCTACAATAGCTTTCCTTATTAAATCCATGATTATTGCAATAGGAGTCATTTTCTTTATTCTGATTACTCAATTCGGCTCCGTGAGCAAATCATTAATTATTCTGAGCGAAGTCATTTTCAGTATTATTGGAGTGCTTCTTGGCGTAATTATTTTCAATATGGATTTGGTCATTATGATGACCGGATTGGGGGTTGTAGCTCTTGGAGGAATTGTCGTCCGAAACGGTATTTTGATAGTTGAGTTTATCGACGTCAAGAAAAAAGAAGGAATACCTACACGGCGTGCAATTATTGAAGGTGGCAGAACAAGAATCACACCCGTCATCCTAACGGCTACGGCAACTATGCTTGGATTGGTTCCTTTGGCTGTGGGAATGAATATTAATTTCATCACGCTGTTTACCGAACTGAATCCGCATATCTATTTTGGAGGCGATAATGTTGCTTTCTGGGGACCTTTGGCTTGGTCTATCATTTTTGGATTGAGTTTTGCAACCTTTCTAACTTTGATGTTTGTTCCGGCTTTGTACGAATTGGATTATACCATTCGGCTAAAAATTGCCCGTCGCAAAAATCTAAAACGAGTAAAAGCGCTAAAAATGTAAACAAAGTGATGAAATCGAAAAGCGGCAGAAAATCAATTTTCTGCCGCTTTTTTCTTTTAAAATGCCTTCGGTTTGATCGTTAGCCGGGCTATTTCAAAGTGCTTATTGCAAAGTCGATCCTATTTAAACAGTCTTCTTTACCTATAAACGCAATGATTTTAAACAAATCGGGGCCAATTCCATCGCCTACAATGGCCAGCCGCAAAGCATTCATCACCATCCCAAAACCGAGTTCGTTTTTTTGAATATAATCGGCCGCCACATCATGCAAATATTCACTTTCCCATTTTGGTGAAGTCGCAAACAATTCTTTTAAATCGGCCATAAAACCGGCTGTATTTTCTTTCCAGCGTTTTTTTACAACTTGCGGATTAAATTCCTGAGGCGATTGGAAAAAGAAATAAGAATGTTCCCAAAAATCCTTCACAAATACAGCTCTCTCTTTTACCAATTCAACAACTTCACCAAGCTTTTCTATTTCAATCTGAATGTTTTTTTCTTGCAATTGAAGCTGAAACAATGCGGCCAACTCTTTTGTTGATTTTGTACGTAAATAATGCTGGTTAAACCATTTTGTTTTCTCCGGATCGAATTTTGATCCCGATTTCCCCACTCTTTCCAAACTGAATGCTTCGATCAGTTCGTCCATCGAAAATATTTCTTTTTCCGTTCCGGGATTCCATCCCAAAAGAGCGAGCATATTTACAAAAGCTTCCGGAAAATAGCCTTCTTCGCGGTAGCCGGAAAAACTTTCTCCTGAAATGGAGTCGTTCCACTTTAAAGGAAATACGGGAAATCCCATTTTGTCGCCATCGCGTTTGCTCAATTTTCCTTTTCCAATTGGTTTCAGGATAATGGGCAAATGAGCAAATGCAGGAGCTTCCCAATCAAAAGCCCGATATAACAATACATGAAGCGGTGCCGATGGTAACCATTCTTCGCCACGGATTACATGCGATATTTGCATCAAATGATCGTCCACAATATTTGCCAGATGATAAGTGGGCATCCCGTCCGATTTAAAAAGCACTTTGTCATCGAGCGTGGCTGTTTTTACGCTTACTTCGCCCCGAATTAAATCGGTAAAAATCACCTCTTCGCCTTCCGGAATTTTAAAACGAATCACATAGGCTTCTCCTGCTTTTAACTTTTCTTCCACTTCTTGTAGCGAAAGTGTCAAAGAATTGTCCAACTGCTTTCTGCTTTCAGCGTTGTAGATAAAAACTTCGTTTTTAGCCTCCAATTCAAGTCGTATCGTATTTAATTTTTCGGAACTGTCGAAAGCATAATAAGCCCAGCCGCGTTCGATCAACTGATCTGCATAATTTCGATACAATTCTTTGCGTTCCGATTGCCGATAAGGACCAAACTCTCCTTTTCCATTTGTTCCTTCATCAAACTCAATCCCACACCAAGCCAAGGATTCTTTTATATATTCCTCCGCACCGGAAACAAAACGCGTTTGATCGGTATCTTCAATACGAAGAATGAATTTGCCATTTAGTTTTTTGGCTAACAGATAGTTATACAAAGCGGTGCGTACACCTCCCATGTGCAATGGGCCGGTAGGACTTGGCGCAAAACGCAATCGAATAGGACTTGTCATAATCATTTATTTTCGACGGCAAAGATAAACAAGATGCCACAGCATGAAAAGATTATTCGGGGAAATTGCAAAGCAAGAATCTCCAATCCAAAATCTAGGATGAAGATCTGCCTTTTCTTTCTCTTATTCCATTACGATAACGTTTGCTTTTTCTTGCAGATAGCGATGAATTTCTTCTTGAGACCTCACTCCGACAAGGTCCTTATCAATTTGGCGAAATTCATTCATCTTGTCGGGATGCAGCCAACGAGCCTTCGTATTGTCGGCCAATTGAATTTTTAATATATCCAAAAGCTCGTTTTTTAGCGGCACTGACTTCACCGGACAAACTACCTCTATGCGGTGATCGAGGTTTCGTGTCATCAAATCAGCCGACGACAAAAATACATCCGGCTTTCCTGCATTGGCAAATGCAAATACGCGCGAATGTTCCAAATATCGATCTACAATACCAATGGCTTCGATGTTTTCCGACAATCCGGGAACGCCGGCTTTCAGCACACAAATTCCTCTTACGATCAAACTGATTTTTACACCTGCTTTTCCGGCCATATAGAGTTTGCTTGCCATTTTGATATCCACCAGGTTATTTAGTTTGAGAATAATCCAGGCTTCTTTTCCCGCTCGGGCATTTTTTATTTCCCGGTTTATCATCTGCGTAAAGAAAGCGCGCAATTTGAACGGAGCCACTTGCAATTGCGAAAAAGTGGGCGAAACGTATTTTGTTTCGAACAGATGAAACACTCCGTTTACATCCTTACAAAGTCCCTGATCGCTCGTAAGCAAACTATCATCGGCATACAATTTTGCTGTGGATTCGTTAAAATTACCGGTGCTGATATTGGCATAATACACGTTTTTCCCATTTTCCTTTCGGCGAATCAGCAGCAGTTTGCTATGTACTTTAAAACCCGGAATATTTTGAATAACCCTCACACCTTCTTCTTGTAGTTTTTGTGTCCACAGTATATTGGCCTGCTCGTCGAAACGTGCTTGCAACTCCAAAAATACAGTCACTTCTTTTCCGTTTCGGGCGGCATTGATAAGCGCATTCATCATCTTTGAATTCTTGGCCACCCTATAAAACGTCATTTTGATGGCTCTCACTTTTGGATCGATGGCCGCTTCGCGCACCAGATTGATAATATGCTGAAAGCTATGGTAGGGATAATGCAAAAGAATATCTTTCTCCCGTATCAATTCAAACATGCTGGTGTTTTGAACAATATCGGGATGATTAAAAGGCGCTAACTCTTTAAATGTCAATGTATTTCCTTTTTCCAATTGAATTGGAAGCTCAAAATTCATAAAATCTTTGAAATTATGATAGCGGCCACCGGCTCTTAGCGTGTCGCTTTGGGTAATGCCAAAATGATTCAGCAGCTTCTTTAAAAGTTTTGTGTCGATGGCTTTGTCATAAACAAAACGAACAGCATCTCCTTTTACTCGTTGTTTGATGCTTTCATTCATGATTTCCAGAAAGCTTTTTGCCAAATCACTGTCGATATCCAACTCAGCATCACGCGTAAATTTGATGATATGTGCTTCAAAGACATCGTAACCAAAAATGCCAAAAATATTTTTCAGATTTGCCCGAATCACATCATCCAAGAAGATAATATATTGTTTTTCGCCTTCGCGAGGCAAATCGATAAAGCGCGAAATCTCTTCGGTGGGAAGCTCTATGACAGCATAATTTTCTTTGCGAATATTTTGACTGTCGCTCATTTTTACTGCCAGATAAATAAATTTATCTTTGAAATAAGCCAGTCCCGAAATGGTATCAAGCATCAAAGGGGAAAGAAAGGTTCGGATATTTAATCGGAAATAATTTTCGATATACTGCTGCTGATTGGCATTTAATTGATTCTCATCGACGAAAAAAATATTGTTTTTCGCCAATTCGTCTTTTATCTGGTAATAGGCTTTCGTGAATAGCAGCTCTTGTTCGGCCACTACTTTCCGAATATCGCGCAAACTTCGTGTCGCTTCGCGCATCTGAACGGCTTCAATTTTCTTATAAGCTTTCATCCGGTTGAGTGTTGCCACTCGCACCCTATAAAACTCATCGCGATTGTTAGAAAAAATACCCAAATATTTCAGTCGTTCCAAAATTGGATTGGAATCGGTCACCGCTTCTTGCAGAACGCGCTCATTGAAGCTTAGCCAACTCAATTCCCGATTGATGAAATTCTTTGCGCTCATTCCTTAAACTGATTTTTTCTCAAACAATATCTAACTGCTTTGTAACGCCCGACGATGCTTTCTATTCATTCTGACTTTTCTGCTTTCGCTGTTTTATGCCCGAAAAATCAATTCGTTTTTGCCTTGCTAAAACCACAACAGCCTTCCATTCGATTCCAAACAAACTGCTGTAAACGCCTATTCCTCTTTGGCTGCCGCACCTTTGTTTCCTTCAACTAAATGACCATTTTCGCAAACAAAGGTTTTTGCCGGAAATTTCTGAAAGAGCGAATAATCATGTGTAGCCATCAATACCGCACAATCGTTTTTACTGATCTCTAAAAGCAATTCCAAAATACCTTCGCTAGATTGAGGATCCAAATTCCCGGTAGGTTCATCGGCCAAAATCAATATTGGATCATTGATCAAAGCTCTGGCAATGCCCAGCCTTTGCTGTTCGCCACCAGAAACCTGATGTGGCATTTTATAGCCTTTGTTTTGCAGTCCCACTTTTCCCAAAACTTCCATGGCTTTTGCTTTCATGGCCTTTTTGTCTTTCCAGCCTGTGGCGCGCATCACAAAAAAAAGATTTTCTTCAATATTTCGATCTTGCAACAATTGAAATTCCTGAAATACGATACCCAACTTTCGTCGCAAAAAAGGAATCTCTTTGCTTTTTATACCGTGTAAATCATAGCCAACAACATAAGCCTCGCCTTTATCGAGCGGTAAATCAGCATAAAGCGTCTTGAGTAAACTGCTTTTTCCACTGCCTGTTTTGCCGATAATATAAAAAAAATCGCCTTTGCTTACGTTCAAATGTACATTCTTTAAAACAAGAAAATCTTGTTGGAAAATATCCACACCGCGAATGTCAACTACTGTATTTTCGTTCATTGTCTTTACAATTTATGCAGCTAAGTTAGCGGTTTTTTTTAAATACACCGCAGTAGTCTCGCACTATGCACCCGATTGGCAAAAGTAGAAGCAATCCTCACTTGCCTGAAACTAAAAAAGGATAGCACGAATGCTATCCTTTTGCTGTGGGCCCACCTGGGCTCGAACCAGGGACCAATTGATTATGAGTCAACTACTCTAACCGACTGAGCTATAGGCCCTCTTTATTCAGAATACGAGTATCCTGAAAAAGCGGATGCAAAAGTACAAATTCCGAATTAAGAAACAAAATATTATTTTGGAATTCAATGTTCGGGTTATGCCCGTAATGTTAAATGGTAAATGTTTAATTCAAAATTTTTTATACCCAGTGCATTTCACTATTTTTTGTTCAATTCGTAATTTGTACTTCGGCCTCCTGATTCTTCTTGTTTTAAGATCTCTTTTTTAATCAAATCTTTGATGTCTCTTAGAGCAGTATCTGGTGAGCATTTTGCAATTTTTGCCCATTTAGAGGTTTTAAGTTTACCATCAAACCCGTCAAGAAGTTTATTTAACATCCCTCTTTGTCGCGCATTTAATTCGGTTTCTTTGTGCTTATCCCAAAAGTCAGCCTTGTGAAGAACTCTTTTCAAAGTTTCTTTCGTCGAATTTAATGCGCGATACAAACAATTTAAAAACCATTCCAACCATTCAGTTATATCTCCCTCGCTGGATTGGACTTTCTGCAAAACACTATAGTAAACTTTTTTTTCTATCAATATCTGGTTTGAGAGACTATAAAATCTTTGAGCACTATCTTCTGATCGTGCCAATAGCATATCTGAAAGTGCCCGTGCAATTCGACCATTCCCATCATCGAAAGGATGTATTATAATAAACCAGAAATGTGCTATCGCGGCTTTTACAACTGCATCTACTTTTGGAACCTCATTAAACCAGTTTAAAAATCTATCCATTTCCAATTTAACTAATTCATCTGACGGTGCTTGATAATGAACCTTCTCTTTGCCCATTGGTCCGGAAACAACTTGCATTTCATCTTTTCGGTAACTTCCGCTATCAACTCTATGCATTCCACTCCACCCTGTAGGAAATAATGCAGCATGCCATCCAAATAATCGCTCCTCATCAAGTGGATCAATATATCTCTCCGTTGCATCTAACATCATCTCCACAATGCCTTCGACATCTCTGTTGGAATGCACCATCCCAGCATATTCTATCCCTAATTTTCTCGCAATAGAAGAGCGTACTTGCTCATAATTTAGAATTTCGCCCTCAATCTCAGATGATTTTAAAACATCAAGTGTTAAAGTGGAAAGGATTGCCTCTTCCTTGAAAGTGAATCCCAAAGCCCCCATTTGTCCTATTATCTTTCCTTGCAAATGTCGGACTTTGCCCAAAATCACATTTATTGCTTTATCATCCCATGTAAACTCAGGCCACTGGTCATATTGATAAATGTATTTTGCCATTTATTAAAAGCTTTATGCGGCAAATATATAAATTATTCTCCGCAAATTTAATGATATTAGAAAGATTATTCTCCGCAACAGGTTTTCCGGCATTCCGACCAAGGTTTTTTATATTACTGATAGTGTGTAGAATATTATCGTTTTTCTTTAAATTTTAGATTTTATTTCCAAAGCCACCTTCATTTTCAGGAGGGCTGGAATAGGATGGACTAATTGGGCGGGGTTTGCTGTCTTTTATTAATATTTAGCAAATGGGGAATGTTGAATGTT
>DMBV01000093.1 GCA_003445975.1 Bacteroidales bacterium | reverse complement strand
GAAAAAGTGCGGAAAACAGGAGTAGGACGTAATTTCAAACTACTGGGGCCGGTATTCTTAGGAGTTTTTCCTGAATGCTGCGATTTATCTGAAGATTTCAATACAACTCGTCTAAGTTCTTTTTCAGATTTAGCTCTTCTTTTTTATAATCGCTTACCGAATAGCCGGTTTCTTTTTTGAATTGATTGGAAAGATATTGTACGCTGCTGTAATCCATCATATATGCAATTTCGCTGAGGGTAAAATCGTCGGACAAAAGAAGTTCTTTTACACGTTCAATTTTATTTAAGATGATAAAACGCTCCAAAGTGATGGGCTCGTGTTTCGAAAACAATTTCGAAATTTGCTGATAGCTTAACCCTAATTTTTCGACTAAATAGTCCGATTTTTGAACAATACTATTGAGGTTATTCAATTCGTGAATCAATTCAATGACCGTCCGTTTTGTTTGTTCTACGATTCGTTTTTCACGACTCAAAATAAGACCAAACCCTTCTTGATCGAGCAAAGCAGCCAGTTGTCTTTCGTTCATTTCCAAGGTATGATAAGCAATAAGAGCTTCGCCCGGCGAAATGGCCAAAACATGAATATTGTTCTTCTCAAAAACACTTTTCAAATATCGAACACAGCAACTTCCAATCATATTGCGGATGTAAATCTGTTTCTCTATGAGTGGATGCTTTTCAGTGTTTTCCATTTCGCAAATATAAGTAAGTTTAAAAACCGTGCAGCCCTTTTTGTTCTAATATGCTTGCACCGATTTGAGCAAGGGCTTTTCTTTCCAAACCCTTTTTAAGTTTTTTTGATCGGGAGAAAAAGGTATTATCCTAATTTGATAACGATAAGGTTTTGCCCAAAGTGTGTATTCGTGATGTGGGCGAGCCCCCCAACTATCGTCTCCGCCAAGACCCGTTTGTTGTATATCAATATCCAAAGAAACAAAAGGGCGTTTTTGAATGTCAACAGAGTGTTTATTTTTACTTTTGTCGGGCTGATCAAAGTCTTCCAAGGCATAGTTTTGTGCACTGAAATTGAGCAGTGAATTACCGGCTATCAACAATCCAAAACCTTGATTATCGCGCAAGGCAAACCAACGTGTATCAGTATGATTGCTATTTTCTTGTGGTCGAATGTAGTTGACTAACTGCTTTTCGACTGAAGAAGAAAAAACGCCAATTTTCGCACCGCTTTTTCTGTCCCAATAACTTTCGATCGGACCTCTTCCGTACCAGTTCAATTGCTGATAACTAGAATCTATTGCAAAGGTAAGTCCCAATTTTGGCAATTCCGGCAAACTATCTTGAAGCGGAACAAAACTGTTATCAATATTTAACTCTCCATTGGCAGCAATGATGTAAATCGTATTCCAGACCGCAATTCCATTGGCTAAGCTATGTTTTGTATAAATCCGAATCTCTTTTTCATTGATTTTTCTAAAATCAAATTGGAGAAGTTCAGGATTTTCGCCGGCATTTTTCCATACGGCAGCTCTTAGTTGAAATCGATTGCCAAAATCATTGTCGGTCATTCCTCTCCAAAAATTAAATTCAACACCTTTTAGCTTCGAAAGAATATTTTTTGATTTGTTTCGCCAGCCAATCAATTTCCCCTGTTCTTTCGAAAAAACGAACTCAAAATCGTTTCCATTGATTTTCAATATTTTGTCGTTTTCAAAATGAATCAATTTTTCAAATTTATCCAAATTGGTGAACCTAAATCCCCGCATCGATTTCAATTCAAACTGTTCCCAAGCTATTTCATGGTTTTTGGGAATCAAACCCCAATCTGTTTTTGTTTTTGCAGTAATCGTAAACACATAATCTACATCCTGAGCAAATAAATCTCTTTGCATGGGCAAAGCAATATCAACAGACTGTCCGGGATTCAAATCAATTTCAGAAAAATCGCCAGAGCCTATTTCTTCCCCATCTTCCAGCAATTGCCATTGAAACTGAAATGCATTCAGATTGGTAAAAAAGTAATTGTTTTGAATATGAACAAAAGTATTATTCAACTTAAAATCAATGTTTTGATACACTTTCTTCACCTCCCATAAAGCAGGATGTATTTCTCTATCCGGAAATACTAAACCGTTGATGCAGAAATTATTATCGCTTGGAATGGTGTCGCCACCAAAATCGCCACCAAATGCATAATATTTCTCTCCT
Source organism: Bacteroidales bacterium (assembly GCA_003445975.1). GTDB lineage: Bacteria > Bacteroidota > Bacteroidia > Bacteroidales > UBA12170 > UBA12170. The sequence goes on along the minus strand of DMBV01000093.1, from coordinate 18,523 downwards.
TTTTCCGAAAAGCGTTCTAGACCTTGATCCACCCAATCCCAAATAAAACCTCCTTGCAAATGTTTTTCGGATTCGATCAAATCCCAATATTCTTTTAAATTTCCGGTCGAATTTCCCATAGAATGTGCATATTCACACATGATTAAAGGACGATCGCTGGCACGAGCGGCGTACTCTTTTAGCTCCTCGAGCGAAGGATACATGGGGCAAACAATATCGGTGGCGGAGTCTTCTCCTGCCCTCTCATAGTGAATTGGTCGATTGGGATCCATTTGCCGCATCATTGCGGCTGCCGCCACAAAATTTTCGCCAAAACCCGCTTCGTTTCCCATGCTCCAAATGATTACAGAAGGATGGTTTTTATCGCGTTCCATCATTCTTCTTATTCGATCGAGATGAGCTTCTTTCCACAACGGATTGTTCCCCAAAGTGCACTCCGGCGCATAACCCATTCCGTGGCTTTCGATATTGGCTTCATCAATCAGGTAGAGGCCATATTGATCGCAAAGTTGATACCAATAAGGATCGTTGGGATAATGTGATGTTCGCACCGCATTGATATTGAATTGTTTCATCAATCGAACATCTTCCAACATCGATTCGCGTGAAATCACATGAGCTGTTTTAGGATCGTGTTCATGCCTATTTACTCCTTTCAGCAAAACGGCCTTTCCATTGACGAGCAATTGTCCGCCGGCAATTTTCACCTCACGAAAACCAACATCGATAGCTGTACTTTCCAATGTTTTTCCGTTTTTATCCATCAAATTCAATATCAAGCGATAAAGATTCGGCTGTTCGGCCGACCATAAATCGGGAAAAGGCAATTGGATATCATCCATGAATCCCATTTCGCTAGATTTCAATTTTAATTTCTTCAACAGAATATCGTGCTTATAAAGCTGTGCTTCTGCCTGATAATCGGTATATAAAAATGGTTTATCGCTTTGCAATTCTATTTTTAAATTTAAAATCCCAAGACTATAATCGTTTCGTAAAAAAGGTTCTGCTTTAATATCACGAATAAAGGTTTTTGGGCGAGCCTGCAAAAACACATCACGTTCAATTCCACTTATTCGCCAAAAATCCTGACATTCCAGATAGGAGCCATCGCTCCACCGATACACTTCCACGGCAAGGAGATTTTTTCCCTTCTTCAGGTATTTTGTGATGTTGAACTCGGCTGGCAATTTACTATCCTGACTGTACCCCACTTTCTGACCATTTATCCAAAGATAAAAAGCCGATTTTACCGCGCCAAAAGTGATAAATATTTCTTTGTTTTCCCACTCTTTTGGAAGCTCAAATTGTCGGCGATACGAACCAACCGGATTCCAATCGTGCCTCACAAAAGGCGGATTTGGTTTTTTGGTCCATTCATAAGGATGATTTACATAAATGGGAATGTCATAGCCTTGCAATTCCCAATTGGAAGGAACCGGAATTTCGTTCCAATTTCGATCATCAAAATCCAAAAGATAGAAATTTTTTGGACGTGCTTCGGGAAATTTCGACCAATAAAATTTCCACTTTCCATTCAACGAAAAATAATTTACAGAATGTTCGGCTTCCTGCCTCATGGCATCAGAGCTGTTGGGAAAGGAATAAAAAGTGGCATGTGCCTGTTCTTTATTTATTCCAAACACTTTTTCGTTTTCCCAGTCGGGAATTTTATTTTCTTGCGCAAAGGCAAGTTGAAAAAAATTGACAAGTAAACAGATCCATCCCAATCTTAGTAAATACAATTTCATCCGTTTTTACAATTAAAAAAAGTTCAAATACAAGTTAATCAACGAAAATAAAGCAATAAAATACATCAAACCGGAAATGTCTTTGTATTTGGCAAGTGCTAATTTAACAATTACGTAGGTTACAAATCCAAACGACAATCCAACACTAATGCTATAAGTCAAAGGCATTAAAATCAATGTTAAAAAAGCAGGAATTGCTTCAGATAAATCGGCAAAATGAATGTCCTTAAAATGTTTAAACATATAAACACCAACCAAAACCAAGGCAGGTGCAGTGGCAAACGATGGAACAATTCCAATCCATGAGGAAGCAAAAAGCATGAAAGCAAAAAGTAGCGCCGTAACGAGTGAAGCAAAACCTGTTCGCGCCCCATTTGCAATTCCGGTAGCCGATTCCACATAGGTTGTAGTAGTGCTTGTCCCCAACAAAGAACCAATTACGGTTGCAGCGGCATCGGCTTCGAGAACTCTGTCGATGTATCGAACATTTCCTTTGGAATCGACGAATCCTGCTTCATAAGAACATGCAACTATGCTTCCAACAGAATCGAACAAATCGACAAACATAAAAGAGAAAACAGCTCCCATCAAGCTCCATTTCATGGCCGACAAAATATCCAATTTAAAAAACAAAGGAGCCATAGATGGAGGAGCAGAGAAAAAAGCTTCGGGGCTTTTTATTTCTCCAAAAAAAAGCGCCAAGAGCGTAGTTAGTATAATTCCATAAAAGATAGCTCCATTCACTTTGCGAACAAGCATGACAGAAGTTAGAAATAAGCCAAAAAGCGAAATAAATAACGGCTTTGAAGAAGTGCCCAAGCCAACGAGTGTAGCTGGATTATGAACTACTAAACCCATGTTTTTGAATCCGATAAAAGCAATAAATAATCCAATTCCGGCACCAGTGGCTATTCGCAACGAAAGCGGGATTGCTTTTACAATGAGCGTTCGAAAACCACTAAAAGTCAAAATCAAAAACAAAATTCCGGAAAGAAAAACAACGCCTAAGGCAGTTTGCCAATTTACGCCTTGCCCAATAACCAAACTATAAGTAAAAAAAGCGTTGATTCCCATTCCGGGAGCCATCGCAAAAGGCACATTGGCCCAAAAGGCTGCCAATAAAGTACCAATTATGGTTGCCCAAATGGTAACAGAAATTAAAGCAGATTTATCCATTCCCGCTTCACTCAATATCGTGGGATTCACAAAAACGATGTAAGCCATCGTAAGAAAAGTAGTAGCTCCCCCCAAGATTTCTTTCTTGTAGGAGGTTTTTCGGGAATCAAATTCGAAAAATTTAGAAATCATGCCAACCGAACTTTGTTAATTTAGGAGCAAGTTAGCAAAAAAGCAGCATCTGACCAATTACAATTTCACTTCGTCTCAAGAAATTGATTTGTGTCCAAAATCTTTGCATACACTTGCAGCGTTTGCAATGTGGATAAATGGACATCTTTCGCTGGAATAATGGTTCCTTTGTAGCTCAAATCCTTGGTGGCACACGCATCTGCAATTACAAAAACCACAAAACCAAAATCGTGCGCAGCGCGTGTAGCAGCCTCCAAACACATATGCGTTTGCATTCCCGACAAAACCACCGTATCTATCTGATTTTCTTTTAGATAAAATAGCAAATCTGTATTTAAAAAGCTATTCACCTCCCGCTTGACGATCACTTTTTCGCTCGCCAAAGGTTCGACCAAATGGTAAATGTCGCTCCCAACTTCAGCTTGATGTTTGATATGGACAACCAATTGTTTTTTCGAACGAAAACTTTCCAAAAGAAGTGCCGCATTTTGAGCAGCCAATTCAGGTTCCACCAAGGCCGATCTTCCGCCCGGAAAATAGAAATCTTGAATGTCGATCAGCAACAAGGCTGTTTTTGAAGGATTTTGTGCCATCAAAAAACCCGAAACGATTAACAGCAAGAACACAGCTATCTTTCTCATCCGACTTCTAAATTAAAATAAATGATCCATAAAATTTTATTTGCTTAAATCGTAAAAACAAGCCTTGGGCGAATGAACTTTATTTTCTTTCACCAATGCTTTGATGGCTTTGTCCACTTCTTTTTTATCCACTCCGCTTTTTTCAGCTATTTGACCGCTTTTTAATGGTGTTCCGGCACTTTCGAGTGCTTGAAGAACTAAGGTTTTTATTTCCATGATGTATTTATTTTTTGTCTTACAAATATATTAAACTACGCGGATTCCCGATAAATTAGTGGTCTTCTTTTCTGCCGATCATCAAGAAAAGTGGATATTTCTTCAGTGCATCGCCTACTTTTTTTTCAATTTCGTAACTCAGATGATCATATTCTACCCGAAATCCATTGTTCGATAAAACAACCCCAAGTTCTTTCCGATCGAATCCTTTGTGACCGTCGAAATCGCCCTGATGAGCATGAAAAGAGCCATCTTCTGTCACCAAATCGGCAATACATAAATAACCTCCCGGTTTCAAGATCGAATAAAACAGCTTTAAGATTTGGTTTAAATCAACCATATGATGAAGCGTCATAAGCGTATAAATCACATCCTGCTTATCTAGTTTCAAATCGTGTTCAAAAACATCAAGATGAAGCGGTTTGAAATTCTGAATGCCGGCTTTGGCAATTTTTTCTTTCAAAACATGTATCATCCCTTCCGAACTATCGACAAGGGTAATCGTATTAAAAGCGTCTTTTAACTGAAAGCTAAGCAATCCTGTTCCACAGCCAAATTCAAAGGCATCGAAAGTGTGATTTGGTTGAATGAAATCCATTATTTCTTGTGCAATTCGCACAGCTCTTTCAACTTTCATGGGATCATTGTCCCATTCTTGAGCACGCGTATCAAAATTCGTTGTCATGATCTATCGTATTTATTTACAAATATTTTCTTTTGTTAAAACTGCCAGAATCGGGTCGCAATCCGTTTTTTGAGCCCATGCTGAAAACGAAGCGGAGCAAATTCGCAGTTTCAATTTATTTCAATATCTCCCAAACCAATGCATCGCTAAAACGCTTCTTTCATTTATCCCAGCACTTTTTGTGCAGCTTTCATGCCAGCCCCTTCTTCAAAAATAAAGCCTCCTCTTTTCAAAGAAACTTCGATAGCACCAATGGTCGAAAGTGTATCGGCACGGTTTATCGAGCCCATGTGTCCGATGCGGAAATAATCATTTTTGATGCTGGGCAACAAACCTCCGGCCAAAATCACACCTTCTTGATTCACATTTTGCAAAAACTGATTTCCGATGATTCCATTTGGATAATAGGGCGCTGAAAGCGTAGAAGCAGAAATTTCATCGCGCAAAGGAATAGACTTTAAGCCAATGGCTTTCAGGGCTTCACGAAAAGCGGTCGCCATTTTATGATGACGAGCAAAGCGTATTTCCATTCCTTCTTGAAGAATTATTTCCAAGCTTTTTTCCAAAGCCATCACCAGATTTACGGCGGGAGTTCCAAAATAGGAAGGATTGCCCAATTCATAGGCTTGCATGATGGGCAACCAATTTGCCCAATCGGAATAATAATTTGCAACGGGCGTTTTTCTGTTTTTCCATACTTCCATCGCTTTTGTGGAAGCAACTAAAAGCGCCAATCCGGGAGGAACACCTATTGCTTTTTGCGAAGCTGTCAAAACCACGTCGATCCCCCACTCTTCTTGTCTTATTTCTTCACCGGCCACCGAGCATACGCCATCCAAAATACTCAACACATTGTATTTCTGCGCGAGTGCACCAATTGGTTTTGGATCGACCAGCACTGCTGTAGAAGTATCTACATGTGTAAAGGTCAATAATTTATAACTCTTGTTTTTCAATTCGTTTTCAATCACTTCCAAAGAAACAACATCGCCCATTGGAGCTTCTAAAACAGTCACTTCTGCTCCATAACGTTTCAACAATTCGGCATAGCGCAAGCCAAAATACCCCGTCGAAATTACCAAAGCTCTATCTCCTTTTTCTATCAAATTGGAGCCTGCCATGTCCATGGCCAGCGTTCCCGTTCCGGCCATGATAAAAGCCTGGCCAGTGGGTGCTAACCAAACTTTTTTCATCATTCGCAATGCATTTCCAAAACTTTGAATAAAATTTGGTGCTACGTGACTTGTTGTTGGTGCTCCCAAAGCACTTAAAACTTCAGGTTCGAATTCGATTGGACCCGGAATCATTAAAAGTTTTCTTCCTTTCATTTTTTTGGTTCTTTAGATGTTTGTGATATTTTTTTGCTTGAGCAATTCCAACAATTGAGTTTTTACAGATTCGTCGAGTGGAAGAACGGGTTTTCGGGGCAATCCACCAAATAGTCCCAAACTATCCATGGCAGTTTTTAAGGCCGGAACTCCCCATTGAGCTGTAACGGCTGTATTGACAGGAATCATTTTGGCTTGCAAGCGTTGAGCTTCGGGAAAACTTTTATTCAGATACAAATTCTGAATATCGATACATTGCTGTGGTGCAATATTCGCCAAAGCCACAATTCCGCCCACTGCGCCAACAGAAAATGCCGCCAGAAGAAATCCGGCCGAACCGGCCAAAACCTGAAATCCCGGTTTTGCACGTCCAATAATTTCTGCTATTTTGGTAATATTGCCGCCCGAATCTTTTAGACCGATTATATTTTTATGGTCGGAAATGGCCAATATTTGATCAGCTGTCATATCGATGCCCGAATTGCCCGGCATATTGTAAATAATAAGGGGAATTGGACAACGATCGGCAACAGCGTGATAGTGTGCTACAAGTGCTTTGGTGGTCATGGCTCCTTTGTAGTAAAAGGGATTTAAAACCAGCACCGCATCCGCACCGGCATTTGCAGCCGCCAAGCTCAATCGAATGGTTTCGCGTGTGGTTTGTCCGCCTGTTCCGGCAAGCATGATTTTATCTTTTGGAATCACTTTTCTACACGCTTGATAAACCGCCACTTTTTCTTCTTCGGTAAGATGAACAAGCTCTCCGTTCGAACCTAAAACAAGAAAACCGGCTAAATCATATTTAGACAATGTTTGGATGTTTTCTTGCATTTTGCTTACAAATAGATTTTCTTCGGCATCAAATGCTGTGGGCAAAGGTGGAAATATTCCTTTCAAATTTATTATATCTCGCATCGTTTTGATTTTTAATATCCTTTTTCTTTTGAAACTTCATTTAAACACGCATCTCCTTTTTTCATTCGCCAATAGTTTTCCACTATCTGTGGAGCAACGGTTTTAGGATTTGTGAGGCTAGCAACATGAGGTGTAATATCAATTTTTTCGTGTTCCCAAAAAGGATGTGTGGCAGGCAAGGGTTCTTGCCAAAACACATCCAGAGAAGCAGCTTCTATATGCCCGGAATCGAGCATTTCTATCAAATCATTTTCGACCAAAATATCGCCTCGGGCCACATTGATTAATATTGCTCCGGCGGGAAGCATCGATAAGGTTTCTTTATTCAAAAATGCTCGTGTAGCGGGCGTACTCGGCAACAAACAAACCAAGAAATCGCTCTTTTGCATAAAACTTTTCAGTTGATTGAGTCCAACAAAAACTTCGGCTTTGGAATTTGGTTTTTCGCTTTGAGCCCAAGCATGTACCGAAAATCCTAAATTCATCAATCTTTCGGCTACATAACTTCCAATTACTCCCAGCCCCATAATTCCTACTCGAACATCTTCGATGCGTTTGTACATTTTTGGTTTCCACTGATTTAGGAGTTGCAATTGCTTAAAATGACTCAGCCCACGCATTTGATTTAGAAGCAATGAAAGAATAAATTCGAACATGGTTTTGGACAATTCCGGATCGACGATGCGCGTTATTGGCACGTTCAGGGGCAAATCAGGATCTTTCAACAAATAATCCACTCCAGCGCCCATGGAGGAAATGCATTTTAAATTGGGAAATTTTTCGAAAACTCCGTAGGGATGATTCCAAGTAAGCACAAAATCAATTTCGGAAAGATTCGTTCTTTCCGAATACACCGCTATCGGAATGCTTGAATCTTCCTCCCGAATGGCTTTCACCCATGAATCAGTTTCCCTTGTTGGACTTAAAATCAATAGCGACATAGAGGTTTGTGTTTGTTTAGGCAAAAGTAATGAAATTAGAATCGTTTTATGCGATCGCATTTGCAATAAATCTTACAAATAGAAAGCCTTTCATTTTTTCAAAAAAGTTATCTTTACCGACTAAATAATCCATCTTGGAAACGGAAAATACTAAAATTCGCTTTGCGTTAGAAGAATTAAGAAAGGCATTTCGCGGCGACATCTATTTGGATGAATTGCAACGCATTGCTTATGCAACAGATGCGTCTGCTTATCGAGAAAAGCCGCTGGCTGTAACGCGCCCGAAAGATATATCGGATTTAAAATTGCTTATTCGCTTTGCAAACGAAAATAAAACCGCGCTAATTCCAAGAGCTGCAGGAACTTCATTGGCCGGACAAGTAGTGGGAAACGGTATAATTGTAGATATCTCCAAATATTTTACTGAAATTATTGAAATCAATATTGATGAACAGTGGGCAAGAGTTCAGCCGGGTGTTGTTCTGGATGAACTAAATCAAAAACTGGCCGGATTCAATTTGTTTTTCGCCCCCGAAACTTCCACTTCGAACCGTTGTATGTTGGGAGGAATGCTGGGAAACAATTCGTGTGGAGCACATTCGCTGATTTATGGAAGTACACGCAATCACACTTTGGAGGTAGATTGCTTATTAAGCGATGGAAGCGATGCGAAGTTTAAAGCATTGAGCAAGGAAGAGTTTGAATCTAAACGAAAAGGAGAAACCCTCGAAAACAAACTCTATCAAAATATCTACGAGATTCTATCGTCCAAAGAAAACCAAGCCAACATCAGACGGGAATTTCCAGACCCGAAAATAGAAAGAAGAAATACCGGTTATGCGATTGATATTCTATTGGAGACGGAGATTTTTTCGGAAGGAAACGAAAAATTCAATTTCTCAAAACTGTTGGCTGGCTCGGAAGGAACGTTGGCTTTCACCACAGAAATAAAACTGAACCTAGAACCACTTCCACCCAAATATTCAGCCTTGGTGTGTGTTCATCTGAATAGCATTGAACAGGCGCTTAGAGCAAACCTTATCGCCTTAAAACACAAGCCTTTTTCGATCGAATTGATCGATAAAGCCATCTTAGATCTGACAAAAAAGAACAAGCAACAAGCCGAAAATCGTTTTTTTGTTAAAGGAGATCCTGCTGCGCTTTTGATTGTGGAATTTACTGAAGATGAATTTAGTACAATAGAAAAAAAGGCGCAATTGATGCAAGCCGAAATGGAAGCGGCCGCTTATGGTTTTCATTTTCCATTGGTGAGCGGAAACGATATTAAGAAAGTTTGGAATTTGCGAAAGGCCGGACTAGGCGTGCTTTCCAATATGCCCGGCGACGAATTGCCCGTGCCGGTGATTGAAGATACAGCTGTTAACCCGGAAGTCCTTCCGGAATACATTGAAGAATTCGAACAGATCTTAAAAAAATACGGAAAATCGTGTGTTTATTACGCACACATTGCCACGGGCGAATTGCATCTTCGGCCAATTTTGAATCTCAAAAATGAAGCAGATGTTGCGCTTTTTTACACCATTGCCTTAGAAACTGCTCATCTTGTAAAAAAATACCGCGGCTCATTGAGCGGCGAACATGGCGACGGCCGACTTCGGGGTGAGTTTATTCCCTTGATGATAGGAGAATCGAATTTTGAACTTTTGAAAAGTATCAAGGATACGTGGGATCCAAATCGGATTTTCAATCCCGGAAAGATTACCGAAACGCCAAAAATGAATACCCATTTGCGGTATAAATCGGTGGCCAAGGCAGAAAACCTACAAACTGTTTTTCGTTTTGATCAAGGTCCTGGAATTTTGCGAGCTGCCGAACAATGCACTGGTTCGGGCGATTGCCGGAAATCGCATTTGATTGGTGGAAGCATGTGTCCGAGTTACCAAGCTACCAAAGACGAACGCAATTCGACACGAGCCAGAGCCAATATGCTTCGCGAGGTGCTCACCCAATCGAACAAAGCAAATCCATTCGACCAGAAAGAATTGTACGAGGTAATGGATTTATGTCTTTCGTGCAAAGCATGCAAATCAGAATGCCCTTCAAATGTGGATGTAACGAAATTGAAAGCCGAATTTCTTCAGCATTATTACGATGAACATGGTGTTCCGCTGCGTTCGTGGCTTATTGCCAATATCAGCAAAATAAATGCGCTAACAATACCTTTTCATCCATTTATCAATGCGGTTTATAAAAACAAATTTATTTCCGGATTGGTGCAGAAAACCATTGGATTTTCTTCAAAACGTAAGATGCCACTGCTTTACAAAACCACTCTTGAAAAATGGTTTGCAAAACAAAAACTCGAAAAATTCAATTCCAAAGGAAAAGTTTACTTCTTTAACGATGAATTTACACGTTTTAACGATACAGAAATTGGCATAAAAGCCATTTTGCTTCTTACAAAATTGGGCTACGAGATCAGCATTCCTCAGCACCTCGAAAGTGGAAGAACGTTTTTGTCGAAAGGACTTTTAAGAAAAGCAAAAAAATTGGCCAACCAAAATGTTCTGTTTCTCGCCGACTTGGTTTCCGACCAACATCCACTGATTGGCATCGAACCTTCAACTATACTCACTTTTCGTGATGAATACCCGGAGTTGGTGGATGAAAATCTAATTCCAAAAGCAAAGTCGTTGGCCAAAAACGCCTTGATGATTGAAGAATTTTTGGCACAAGAAATGGAAAAAGGAAACATCCAAAAGGAACAGTTCACTACAGATTCTCAAAATATCATTCTACATGGTCATTGTCAACAGAAAGCCATAGCCTCCACAAAAAGCACATTGCGAATCTTGAATTTTCCGGAAAACTACAAAGCCAGCGAAATTCCTTCGGGATGTTGTGGAATGGCAGGCTCTTTTGGTTATGAAAAAGAACATTACGAACTGTCGATGAAAATTGGTGAAATGATTTTGTTTCCGGCTGTTCGGCAAGCCGAACAGAACACGCTCATAGCCGCCGCGGGCACTTCGTGCCGCTGTCAGATCAAGGACGGAACTCAACGCGAAGCTTTACATCCTATTGAAATTTTGTTTTATGCACTCAAATAATTATCCAAAAAAATGAATTTACAAATTAGAAAAGGCCAAACCGATGATATTGCAACTATTGTTGAATTTCAATTGGCCATGGCCAAAGAAACAGAAAACCTTCAACTCGATAAACCAACTGTCGAAAAAGGAGTTGCAGCAGTTTTTAACGATTCTTCAAAAGGTCAATATTTTGTTGCCGAAATGGATCATGAAATTGCAGCCTCACTCATGATTACTTTTGAATGGAGTGATTGGCGAAATGGAGTGGTTTATTGGATTCAGTCAGTCTATGTTAAAGAAAGATTTCGCCGTTTAGGCATTTATAAAAAAATGTATAGCCATATCCAGAATTTAGTAATGAGCGACCAGAATATAAGAGGAATCCGGTTGTATGTGGATAAAACGAATCATAGAGCACAGCAAACATACCAAAACACCGGAATGAACGGAGAACATTACCAGCTCTTTGAATGGATGAAACATTCCTAACGCAATGCATTCGGAACTATTCTAGAACATAGGCGCTTTCGAAGAAAAATGTATTTTTGTCGTTCAAAAATAAATTCAAAAACAACTTATACAATTTAATGAAAAACATACTGCTATTTTTAATCATTTTCTTTCTGATTGGTATGGGAGAACAAACGTATGCAAGCACCCAGAAACTGGAGCAAAAAGCCGAACAAGCTGCCAAAGAAGTAAAGAAGAAAACGCAAGAGCTTAAAAAGGACATCGAAAAAAGCGATGCGATGAAAAGCGTCCAGAAAAATTTAAAGACAGGCAAAAAAAAGGTGAAAAAAGCGACTAAGAAAGCGATTAATGCGACTCAAGAGGGCTTGGAAAATTTGGAAAATAAACTGAACAACTAATTTGTTTTGTTCAGAAAAAACAATATAATCAACTGAATATCCAGTCTTAACGTTTTATAACATTTGGATCCATTTTACTCGGGTCAATATTGAGTGGAATGATTTCTTCTTCTTGCTTTAGTTCCAATTTCTTTCCTTCTTTATCGGTTCGTTTTATCAACAAACCATTCGAATAGGAATCCAGATATTCGATTTCTCCACTTTCGGAATAGGTAGTCCAGATGCTATCACGAATATCGTGTGCGTAATTTCCCTGAAGAAGAATTTTTCCATCGGGATAAAAAAGCTTAAATAGGCCGTGGTACTTTCCTTTATGATAGGAAATTTGTCGAAATTTTTCTCCATTTTCCAAATATTCAGTAGAAATTCCATGCAGCGAATCATTTTCGTAAAACTGCTCCAAATGAATTTGTCCCACATGATTGTAAACCAAATGTGTCCCTTGTTTTATTCCGTTTTTATAGGTTTCGCGCGCTATTAAGTAGCCGTCTTCATTGAAATAATCCCAGATACTGTCTTTTTTCTTATCCCAATAATTTCCTTGAGCCTGGAGACTTTCTTTCCAAGAATCAAAATAGAGTTTGGTTCTATTCAAGCGCCCTTGTTCGGAAAAAACGGTTTTTATTTTCAAACTTCCTTTGGGATAATAATATTTAAACTCGCCAAACGGAATATCGTCCTTAAACTGACCTTCATAGACTTTTTTTCCATCTTGAAATTTCGACCAATTTCCCTGTTTTTTTCCATTGCTATCGGTCTTGTTTTGAGCTGACAGTGCAACAGAGAAAAAAAGATTGATCAGTAAGAACAACGAAATGATAAACCCCTTCTGTGACCGCATAATTTTAATTATTTTTGCATCAAAAATACAAATTATCAGAATCCAATGCTCAATCATTATTCTTCCAAATTGGTAGAGGAAACCGTAGGTGAATTTTCCAAATTGCCGGGCATAGGCAAAAGAACAGCTATGCGGTTGGCGCTCCATTTATTGAAGCAAGATGGCGCCTACAGTGAGCGACTTGGGAATAGCATTATCAAAATGCGAAATCAAATAGTCTATTGCAAACGCTGCCACAATATTTCCGACAGGGATTTTTGTGAAATTTGTTCCAATCCACGCCGAGACGAAAAACTTTTGTGTATAGTGGAAGATATTCGCGATGTGATGGCAATTGAAAATACAAGTCAATTTCAAGGAATGTACCATGTTTTGGGCGGATTAATTTCACCTATGGACGGAATCAGTCCGTCAAATCTTACCATCGCGCAGCTCATCGACCGAATCAAAGCCGAAAATACAAACGAAATTATTTTGGCTTTATCCGCCACTGTTGAAGGAGATACAACAGCCTTTTATATTTACAAGCTTTTGAAAGAAGTTTCGGTAAAAATAAGCACAATCGCCCGCGGAGTTGCCATTGGAGATGAAATAGAATTTGCCGACGAGATCACGCTGGGGCGCTCCATCATTGGACGACTCCCTTACGATGCCGGAATGTAGCTCTTAAAAAGACTGCAACGCTTAGCTTCTTTCTGCTTTTTATGACCTACAGCTACTGATTACCAAAATCTTACCTTAGTTTATCTTGATCCACGCAAAGCTGCAAATCGCAAACAATACAAAACGAAATAATTTACTTGTTATCTTTATAACAAAATTGATTCGCATTTTAAATCATTCACTTAATTTTTTTACCTTTATTGCCTTAAAAAAAAGCAACAAAATTGCACACAAATCCATTTAATAATATTTAAAAAACCATTGAAATATGAGTATTAGCATTATCGGAAAATCCATTAACGAATCGGCCACTCTTAAACTCAACGAAACTTTTGCTATTCTAAAAGCCAAAGGAGAGCCGGTAATTCATCTGGGCGGTGGAGAACCTATCAGTAAAGCCCCCATTGATGCGATCACGGCACTTACTTCACACGTCAATAGTGGAGAAGTTAGATATGCCCCGGCCGACGGCAGTATAGACATGAAAAAGGCGGTAATCAGATATACGTTGGATAATTACAATCGCCTTGTTGAGCCAAAAAATATCATCGTTTCGAGTGGAGCAAAGCAAGCTTTGATGGTGGCACTTCAAGCTATTCTTGACCCACAAGACGAAGTAATCTATCCGGCACCTTATTGGGTATCTTATCCCGAAATGATTAAACTTTGTGGGGCAATACCCATTCCTGTGGTTCCTGAAAATGGCACTTTTACACCAAGTTTTCAGGATATTGAGCAAAATGTAACGTCCTATACAAAAGCCATCATTATCAACAGCCCAAACAATCCATCGGGAGCTGTTTATCCCGAATCATTTATTGCTGAAATTGTTCAATTCTGTGAGAAAAAAGGAATCTATCTCATCATGGACGATATTTACCAAAAGTTGGTTTACAATGGAGTAAAAGTTGCAAATCCTTTTGACTTTATTTCAAATTTCTCCGACAGTTCTAAACTTATTATTATCAATGGTGTGTCAAAAGTATATGCCATGACCGGATTTAGAATTGGCTGGGCCGTAGCAAACAAATCGTTGATTGCTGTGATGTCAAACATCCAAGGACATCAAACCTCAGGACCATCCATTCTATTGCAAAAAGCCGCAATAGGAGCTATAAATGGAGTTCAGTCGAGTACAAATTCATTGAAAACAACGCTCGAAAATAATAGAAAAGTTCTGGTTGATCGCTTAAATGCCTTCAATGGCATTCGCCTTATGCCACCAGATGGAACTTTCTACACTTTTGCCGACTTCAGCGCCTACGAGAAAGACTCCACCAAACTTTCCAAATTCTTGCTCGATAAAGTGAAAGTACTTACCATGCCCGGTAAAGAATTTGGTATGGACGGTTTTTTAAGAATCTCATTCTGTGGATCTATCAAGGACATCAATCAAGGAATTGATCGCATTAAGTGGGCGCTCGACCCCGATTCTTCGAACGAATTGTACATTGGTGAGCGAAAATTGATTAGAGACTGGAGATAGTTAATTAATTATACATTAGAAAATTCATTTGAAATGAAATACTTGGAATTTGAAACACCGGCTAAAAAACAGGCTGAAGAATTTAAATCGAATTACGGTCTGCAAAATCACGGCTTGGTTTATATTGATAGAATCTTTTGGAATTTGCCTACAGAAGCCTTGGTTGAAGAAGCTGTTTTTCGTGGAGAAGGACATCTGGTAAAAGGAGGAGCTTTTCATGTTTATACCGGAAAATGGACTGCCAGAGCGGCCAACGACAAATACTTTGTAAAAGAAGAAAGCACTGAAAATCAAATAGATTGGGGCGTTTATAACCGTCCTATGACTTCGGAAAAATTCAATGGTCTTTTTGCCCGATTGCAAGCTTATTGGCAAGGAGCCGAACTTTTTGTTCAGGATTTGTATGCCGGAGCACATCCCGACTATCGCTTACCCGTTCGTATCATTTCAGATAGAGCGTGGAGTGCCCATTTTGCACGAAATATGCTCCTTGTAGAAAACGATTTGGCTAAGCTAAAACAATTCATTCCCGATTTTACGGTGATGGTAGCGCCTAAATTCAAATGTGATCCTCGCATTGATGGAACATTGAGTGAAACCGCCATCGTAATCAATTTTGAACAACGACTGGCCATTATCGCAAACAGTGAATATGCGGGCGAAATCAAGAAAACGGTCTTTACAATTATGAATTACTTAATGCCTTTGCAAGATGTGATGGCGATGCATTGTTCGGCCAATGTGGGCAAAGACAAAGATGTGGCTTTATTTTTTGGACTGAGCGGAACAGGAAAAACAACACTTTCGGCAGATGCAAAACGCAATTTGATTGGAGACGACGAACATGGCTGGAGCGACGATGCCGTATTTAATTTTGAAGCGGGCTGTTATGCCAAAGCAATCCGTTTAAGTGCCGACGCAGAACCCGAAATTCATGCTTGTACTTATAAGTTTGGAACTATCTTAGAAAATGTCATCTTCGATCCGGCCTCGCGCGAAATTGATCTCGACAATGCAAAGATTACTGAAAATACACGTCTTTCTTATCCCTTGGACTACATTCTAAATGCTGTTCCGGAAAAAATGGTTTATTCTCAGCCCAAAAACATTGTTTTTTTGACTGCAGATGCACAAGGTGTATTGCCACCAATTGCCCGATTGGATATGAACCAGGCGATCTATCATTTTATTAGCGGATATACTTCAAAAATTGCCGGAACAGAATTAGGATTAGGAATAGAACCTGAAATCACTTTTTCGGCTTGTTTTGGAGCTCCATTTATGGTGCATCATCCCTATTTCTATGCCAATTTGCTTCGTCAGAAAGCTGAAAAGTCGGGTGCAAAAATCTGGCTCGTCAACACTGGCTGGGTGGGCGGAAAATTTGGAATTGGAAAACGAATTTCAATCCGTCATACCAGAAATATGTTGAATGCTGTGCTCGAAGGCAAACTCGATAGTGTTGAATTTAGAAAAGACAAACTTTTTGGATTCGAAATTCCACTGCATTGTCCCGATGTCCCCGACGATGTTTTCGAACCTTCAAATGCATGGGCGGATAAAAAGGAATATTGGAAAAAATACGACGCCTTGGCTTCTAGGTATATCGAAAACTTCAAGCTCTTCGCAAATTTTACACCCGATGAAGTGAAAAAAGCAGGTCCCCGAAGACTCAGGGATTTAGGTGACGAATAAGGATAAACAAATTATTATGCATCAAAGGTCATTCATGAAAATGGATGACCTTTTTTATAAAATAGATAGGATTTGCTGCCAAATCAACTTCCGAGCAGCGATGCTAGGTTTTAAATAAATCGAATGGCAAAAAATCAATTATATTTGCAAATGAAACTTTAATAATATATAAATATGGCACACACAGCAATAGATATTTTAAAAGAAGCCATTCTTTTAGAAAGAAGAGGGAAAGCATTTTATTCAAGTGTAGCAGAGAATACAGATAGCGTTTCGGCAAAAAAAATATTTTCTATGATGGCTGACGAGGAAGAAGAGCATATCAAATTCTTGTCTAAGCAATTTGTTCACTACGAAAAAACCAAATCATTTCTAAAACTCGATGGCTATGTCGAAAACCCGGAAGAGGAGGTGTCGATGCGAGTGTTAAGTGAAGCCATGAAAAAAGAAATCAGTGCGGCTGGCTTTGAAGCGGCGGCCATTTCTGCTGCAATGGATTTTGAAACACGTGCCGTAAAAGTATATTCAGAAAGAGCCGAAGAAGCGATAGACCCAAACGAAAAAGCGTTGTATAAGATGCTTGCCGATTGGGAAAAATCACATCAGCATTTTTTACATCAGTTGAACGAAGATCTGAAAACCAATATTTGGAACGACAATAGTTTCTGGCCATTCTAATTGCATCAATTGTTCCAATGCAATTTGGAAAGTAAACGCGCCAACAAAAAACGACTGTTTCAATTTCCTAGTTTATCAGAGCTATCGGTATTGATTTAAAGAAATAAACAAGTGATTAGCTACTGAGGAAAGATTGGATATCAATATTCGAACCGAACAAAACCAAAATATCGCCTTTCTCGAAGACCATTTCGGGCGTTGCAACTCCTTCTACCCTGCTTACAGTTTTTGTATGGCTAAGCAATCCTTTTTCGGTTTTTTTCTTGATTACCGTGAGTATCAATATATTGTGTTTCTCTCTGAAATTTATTTCGCCTATGGTTCTTCCAATATAATCAATAGGTACATCAGCTTCAATAATGCTGTAATTTCGATCTAATTTAAAAGAATCTACAACACCTTGTAAACTCAATTTTTTGGCCCATCGTTCGGCGGTTTCTTCTTCTGGATGAACAATCTCATCTACACCGAGCGCATGCAAAACTTTTTCGTGTAAAGGATTCAAAGCTCTACTAATCAATCGTTTTACTCCGAAATTTTTCAGCAAAGCCGTCACAATAATATTGCTTCCTTGATCTTCACCAATAGCAACGATAGCAACATCGGTATTCTTTAATGGCAATCCACCAACAGTGAATTGATCGGTTGC
Organism: Bacteroidales bacterium; assembly: GCA_003445975.1. Taxonomy (GTDB): domain Bacteria; phylum Bacteroidota; class Bacteroidia; order Bacteroidales; family UBA12170; genus UBA12170. Next base: position 804 of record DMBV01000093.1, on the reverse strand, counting down.
ATCTAAAAAAATCGTATGAGAAATTTTTTCTTTCAATGCATCCACTTTAGCCATATTAGCGTCAATACCTATTACCTCATTTCCCAATTCGGTAAGTTTAACAGCCAACGAAGCACCAAAGCTGCCTAAGCCAATAATTAAATATTTCATAATAAAACTTTTTTCTAATTGTGCCAGAAATAAAACGATCTAAGCCAGTCCCTTTTCCCACATTTCAAATACAAAATTAAGGTTATTTTTCCGAATTGCTTCTGAATAATGGCTGCAATAAAATATTTTTGTTGAATCGAAATATATTTCCACTTATGCAATCGTCAGTCTTGATAAAAATGGCATTCTAATAAACCTTCTCTTTCCTAAAAGTAGTTAAGCCGATGGTTTTACCAAATGAAATTCGGATCGCAAAACTAATTGCAAGTTCAATTTGAACAAATTAATACCGCCTAAAGGAAAATATGAATTTTTATGTTCACTATAAATTTTCAGCATATATTTGCAGCCATATTTTTGTGATGATTAAAAGAACAACAGCCATATTCCTTATTCTGCTTGCCAATATTATTTTATTGGCTCATGCTGTTATACCCCATCATCACCATCAGGAGCAAGTTTGTATTGAAAGTACACATTGCCAAAATGATAGCTACGCCCACAATCACAGCACATCGGCACCTGACCACGAACATGATGGAGACACTGGAACTGAGAATTGCGTTTTAAAACAAGCCGTTGCAATTCCTGCAAATATTTTTAAGCAAGAAGTTAAATGGTATGCCTCAGATGATAATCATTCTCCATTTGGTG
>DMBV01000159.1 GCA_003445975.1 Bacteroidales bacterium | reverse complement strand
CGCGCAGCAAATGACGCGAACGCAGTGAGCTCCTGACAATTGCCTGACGCGAACGATTGAGCTGATTATAAAGTAATTTAGAATACAATATGAAGCTAGAAGAATTACAAGTGTATGAAATGGCCATGAACCTTGGGGAATCGGTTTGGAAAATAGTAACGCACTGGGATTACCTTGCTAAAGACACTATTGGAAAACAGGTGATTCGCTCAGCGGATTCTGTGGCTGCTAATCTAAGTGAAGGATACGGCCGTTTTCATTTCAAAGACGCAAAAAATTTCCTTTACTATTCCAGAGGTTCTTTGTTCGAAACCAAAACATGGCTTGTAAAAGCAAAAAATCGAAATTTAATCTCCGACGAAAATTTTCAATCGCTAGAAAAAGAAATAAATAATTTGAGTGTTAAATTAAATAATTACATAAAATCGATAGGGAAAACGGAAAAACAAAATGAATAGTCAGGCGATGGTTAGGCGATAGTCAGGCGATNNTGACAATTGCCTGACGCGCAGCAAATGACGCGAACGAAGTGAGTTTATGACAAATTAAACTATTGAAAACATGAAAAGCAGTAAACTACATACTAAAATCCTAGGTGTATTCAGAATTAAAAATTTAAGTATTTTTCAATTTTCGCTCATTCTATTCAGTCTGGTCAGTTTTATTACCATAGTACTCAGTGCTGTTTTAATCGTTTTTGCCGAAACCAAAGAATTTAATTCGCAATTAAATTATTTGAATCAAATTTCATTATCAAACCAAAAAGAAACCCTACGACGAGAAGTCGATCGGGCTATTTACTATTTGAATTTTCTTAAAAGCGACACCTCCCTTTCTTTAGAAGAACAGCAGATCAAAGCCCTTAACTACTTGGAAGACATTCGCATTGGAAAAGACGGTTATCTATTTGTGAACACTTACAATGGAATGGCCAAACTCTTTGACGGGAACATCCAAAACGCCCTAAAAGACATCTCCAAACTGAGCGATCCAAATGGAATTAATTTTTTTCAGAAAGAAATAGAATTGGCCAAACTGCCCGAAGGCGGCTTCTTTGAATACCACTTCAAAAAAATTACCGATAGCCGCCCAATGCCAAAGATTTCCTATATCAGGGGTTTTGACGATTGGAAATGGATAATTGGCGCCGGCGATTATCTAGACAATATCAATAGAGAAACCGTTCTGATGCAAAGCGATAGCCATGAATATCTCAAAACAAACCTATTACGTATTTTAAGCCTATTTTTAGGTGTTTTGTTGTTCACTGTTATCATGGCGTTTTTTACCGCAAATCTAATCCAGAATCAGTTTAACCGCTTTGTGCTTCTTTTTAAGAGCAAACAACTTTCAAATAAAGAAACAAAAATAGGCTTTGATTCAATTTTTATCCGCGACCTCCAAAACATTGGCCTCGAAATTATGGAAGCACAATCTTTGGCCAAGCAATTTGGCAATTTAGTTGAAGATTCCAACAATGAAATTTTCATCTTCAGCCAAGAAACATTACGCTTTTTGCACGCAAACAAAGGCGCTATGGAAAATACCGGCTATAACTACGAAGAACTGATGCAGATGACACCATTGGATTTAAAACCGAAAATGACCGAAGAGGAGTTTAAGGAATTGATTCAGCCTTTGCTGGAGAAAAAAACACACAGGATATTTTTCGAAACCCTTCATCAAAGAAAAGACAAGAGTTTTTATTCAGCCAATGTTCATATCACCACTTCGGTATTTAACGACCAAGCCGTTTTTGTGGCTTTTATTTATGACACAACAGAGCAAAAAGAAACAAAAAATCAGTTGATTTTAAGCGAAATGCGCTATAAAGAGTTGTTCGAAAACGCACCCATCGCCTTGTGGGAAGAAGATTTCACAGAATTGGTAATCTACCTTCGTCAAGAAATTGAAAAACACAAACTTCCGATAGAAGAATTGCTCAATCAGCATCCAGAAATATTGATAAAGTGCTCGGATTTGGCTAAAGTAATCAACCTTAATGAACAGGTCTTGAAAATTTACAAAGCAACTTCTAAAGCTGAATTGTTTGGAGATTTAAGCAAAGTATTTACCGAAAATTCATTTCATGCTTTTAAAGAAAGCTTGCTGGCGTTGATGCGGGGCGACAGCCATTTTCAATCAGAAAGCGTTAACAAAACCCTCGCAGGAGAAGAAATAAATGTTCTATTGCGATGGACTTATCTACCTAATCAGTTCGGAAATGAGGTGAAAGTCATTGTTTCTGTTGTTGACATCGACGAACTACGAAAAACAGAAAAAGAGCTGGTAGCCAGCGAAGCGCGTTTCCGCTCGCTTTTTGAAAACAATCACACCATTATGTTTTTAATCAATCAGGAAACAGATCAGTTTATTGATGCCAATCCGGCAGCAGTTAATTTTTATGGGTATTCAAAGGAACAATTAATGAGCTTTTCTGTTTTCGACTTAAATACTTTAAACAAAGAGGAAACGCTTTTGAAAATGCAAGAAGCACAGCAAAAAGGACAAGCCTTCTTCAACTTTCAGCATCGCAAAGCCAATGGCGAAATTCGGGATGTGGAAGTTTACAGCGGAACTCTGGATTTTGAACAAAATCAAATCTTATTTTCGATTGTGCACGATGTGACTGACAAAAAACAAGCTGAAGACAAAATTCGGGAATCAAAAAACAAAATAGAAAGCATCCTTCGTTCTGCTCCTATTGGAATTGGAGTGGTTTCAAACCGGATATTCACAGAGGTAAACGCCCGCTTTTGTGAGATGACAGGTTTTTCGGCCGCTGAACTCATTGGAAAAGAATCTATTCTGATTTATCCTTCAAAAGAAGAATACGAAAGAGTTGGAAAAGAAAAATACGACCAGATAAAAGAAAAAGGATCCGGCACTATTGAAACCCAGTTTAAACGTAAAGACGGAAAAATAATTAACGTATTGATGAGTTCTACTCCCATGGATATGAACGATTTTTCGAAAGGAGTTACCTTTACGGCTTTGGATATTTCAGATCGCAAAAAAGCCGAGGCTGCACTTTCTCATTCTCACGACTTGATGCGCTATGTGATTGAACACAACCAGAGCGATGTGGCTATACACGACCGAAATCTGAACTATTTGTATGTAAGTAAAAGCTATTTAAATCATTATAACATTAAAGAGCAAGATGTAACCGGAAAGCACCATTACGAAGTTTTTCCAGATTTGCCACAAAAATGGAGAGATGTTCATCAAAGAGCTCTGAAAGGTGAAGTATTAAGCGCTGATGAAGATTCCTACGAACAAGCCGACGGAACCGTTGACTGGACACACTGGGAATGTCGCCCTTGGTTCGAATCAGATGGTTCTGTGGGAGGAATAATCCTTTATACCGAAGTCATAACGAAACGAATTCAAGAATTAGCGGAAATACAAAAACACCGCAATCACTTAGAAGATTTAGTCAAAGAGCGCACTTTAGATTTAGAAAAAAACCAAACGGCTTTATTAAATTTAGTGGACGATCTAAATCTACAGTCGCTCATGTTGGAAACGGCAAACAAACGTTTGGAGGAAATCAACGAAGAACTCGAAACGTTTACGTATTCCGTTTCGCACGATTTAAAAGCCCCACTTCGTGGCATTGATGGATACAGTCAGCTACTTTTGGAAGAGTTTAAAACCGAACTGAGTCCGGAAGCTTTGTCATTTTTACGAACGATCCGTAAAAGTGCCCAGCAAATGAATTTGCTCATCGAAGATTTATTGGCTTATTCGCGCATGGAACGGAAGGAATTTAATTTAACTTCCGAATCTATTTATTCGGCCGTTGACAATATTATTCAGCTCTTTTCAAAAAATATTCTGGAAAAGAATATAGAAATTAAAAATACAATTCCTCAAAACTTGGAACTTTTTGTAGATAAAGAAGGTTTTCAATTGATTATTCGGAACTTATTGGATAATGCCATTAAATTTTCCACGAAAACAGAAAGCCCACAAATTGAAATTGGATGTTCAGTAAAAACAGATTATACAATTGTTTTTATCAAAGACAACGGAATAGGGTTTGACATGAAATACCATGATCGTATCTTCAAAATTTTTCAAAGGCTTCATTTAGCTGAAGAATACAATGGAACGGGAATCGGATTGGCCATGGTAAGCAAAGCCGCTCAGCGAATGAATGCAAAAATATGGGCAGAAAGTGAGCAGAATAAAGGGAGCTGTTTTTGTTTAGAAATAAAAAGTTGAAAAAACAAGACTTGCGAGTAGAAGCTTAGTACATTTATCATCAAAAAGAAAAGGTATAAAATTATGGAAGATTTGAGCAGAGACTTACCCATTTTATTGGTTGAAGACAACCCCTTAGATATTGATTTAACCTTACGGGCTTTTAAAAAGCGGAATCTAATCAATCCCATTCACATTGCACGCGATGGGGAAGAAGCCATTGCTTTTATTGAAAAATGGGATGCCGGAGAAAAAATACCAATTGTCATTTTACTTGATTTAAAAATGCCCAAACTCGATGGTTTAGAAGTACTGAAAATATTCAAAACACACCCCGTTTATCAAACCATTCCAATTGTTGTTTTAACTACCTCTTCCGATAATAAAGATGTGGAAAGAGCTTATAAATTGGGCGCCAATTCTTACATCATTAAACCCGTAAATTTTGATAAATTTATCGAAGTAGCTTCCCAAATTGAGCTGTATTGGAATGTCCTGAATCAACCTCATCTTTAAATGACCCATTCATGAGAAAAATACTTTTACTCGAAGACAATGCAAATGATGCCGATTTGGTAAAGAAAGAACTAAACGATCAATGTCCAAGTTGTGAATTGCTTATCGTCAATCGCGTGTCGGAAGCAAGACAACAAATCTTAAACAAACTTTTTGACATTGCTTTATTCGATGTAAATCTTCCGGATGGCAGTGGGATGGAATTATTGGTAGAACTTCGCGACGCCAAAATAGAAATTCCGATAATAATTCTTACCGGAGCCGGAACAGAAGACTTGGCCACTGCGGCTTTAAAAGCTGGAGCAAACAATTACATCCCCAAAAAAGCCGCTTATTACAAAAGTGTACCTGAGCAAATTGAATATACTCTAAACCATGTTAAGCAAAACAGTCAATCCATTTCCGTTTTGTATGTTGAGCATCACCAAAGCGATTTTGATTTAACAGCGCGCTATTTAAAAAAACACGCTCCCTTTATACATCTAACCAAAGCCATCGACAGCAAAAATGCACTGGCTTTATTACCGTTAAACAACAAAACAGCCTGTGCTTTCGACCTGCTATTGCTCGATTACCGATTGCCCGGATTAAATGCCATAGAGCTAAGCAAAATAATTCGCCAAGAACGGAAGCTTTCAATTGCTATCGTAATTGTTACGGGACAAGGCAATGAAAATATAGCCGTAGAAGCACTCAAAATGGGTGTTGATGATTACCTAGTAAAACAGGAAAATTATTTATTTCGTCTTTCGAGTATATTGATGAGTGCTTTTCGCAAAAGAGAATTGGAGAGAAAACAAATTGCACTTCAAGAAAGCGAAAGGAAATATAAACTTTTGGCCGATTATGCTTCAGATTGGGAATTTTGGGTAAATCCACAAGGAGAATACATTTATTGTTCCCCTGCTTGCGAGAAAATAAGCGGTTATGCTCCCGAAGCATTTATCAATAATAAAAATCTTCTGATCGAAATCGTTTCTCCCGAATACAAGGAATTGCTTTTAGAGCACATCTATCGCGATCAAAATGAAATGGGTGAATCGATTGAATTTACAATCAATTGCTCCTATGGCGAAACAAAATGGATTAGTCATGTTTGCCGATCGGTTTACGATGAAAACAACAATTACTTAGGAAAACGAGGAATAAACAGAGATATCACCGAGCGAAAAAAATACGAAACAGAGCTCATTCAAAGCAACGAAAGATTCAAACGCTTGTTCGAAAATTTAGGCGATGCCGTATATGTTACCCAAATTGGAAAAGAAAATATGGGTCAAATATTGGAGGTGAATGCAGCAGCTGTATTGCAAACCGGTTATTCAAAAGNNAAAATAGTTATCGAAAGCGAAAAAAAGCGCAGAAAAGACGGTTCGGAGTTTTGGACAGAAGTAATTGTAACGCCCATAGAATTCAATGGAGAACAGGCCAGTTTATCCATAAACAGAGATATTACCGAACGCAAACGGGCTGAACTTATCCAGCAGATTATTCTCAATATTTCCAATGCCACCCAAGTAGCCAATAATTTGAGCGAAACCATGCAAATTATCCAAAAAGAATTAGGCTGTCTAATGGATACAAAAAATTTCTATGTTGCGCTATACAACAAAGAAACCGACCGAATCAATCTACCCTATTTTCAAGATGAAATGGATAATATTGATGACTTTCCGGCAGGAAATACCCTAACAGCTCATGTGATTAAATCCGGCAAATCGCTTTTAATTAAAGGCAACGACGCGCAAATATTGGAATACGAAGGAGAAATTGAAAAAGTTGGTTTTGATTCGGAAATTTGGCTTGGTGTTCCTTTAAAAATTAAAGGCGAAGTAACCGGTGCTTTCGTTATTCAAAGCTATACCAACCCGGATGCTTATACCGACAAAGACAAAGATGTACTAGAAATTATTTCGCACCAAATAAGTATTTCCATCGAGCGAAAACGGGAGGAAGAAAAATTAAAAGTGGCCTTAGAAGCTGCCGAAGAATCGGACAGAATGAAAACCGCTTTTTTGGCCAATATGAGTCATGAATTGCGAACACCATTGAATGCGGTTATCGGATTCAGTGCGTTGTTAGATCGCGAAACTAGTACAGCAGATGTGGAAGAATTTGCGCAGCTTATCCAAAAAAGCGGATCAAATTTGTTGGAAATTGTAGATGAAATTTTTGAAGTAACTTTGATAGAACGCGGCGAAATTGGTCTAAGCAAAACGCAAAAAGCCATTTTACCTTTTTTAGACGAAATCTTTCAAATCATATTGACTAAACAAAAAAACTTTAAAAACAATTCGATCTATATACAACATGAAATCCAATTTTTCGACAAGGAAATAGAGCTTTTTACCGACTTTGCAAAGCTGAAACAAATCCTGCTTTCGTTACTAAACAATGCACTAAAATTTACCCACAAAGGAACAATCCAATTTGGCCTTTCTTCACCTTCCCAAGACGATAAACTTCTATTTTATGTAAAAGATACAGGTATTGGGATTCCAAAAGATAAACAAAATAAGATATTCGAACGCTTTCAAATTGTTGATAACACGCGAACCAGATCTTATTCAGGAATCGGGATGGGATTATTTATCACACGTAAACTCGTTATGCTTCTCGGCGGCGAAATTTGGTTTGAAAGTGAAGAAGGAGCCGGAACAACATTTTATTTTACAATTCCTAAATAATCCAAAAGAACGATGGAAGTACAATCCCGAATACTTATAGTTGAAGACGATATAGTAAACTGCGAATTGCTTGAGATTTTGATGAAACGAAAAAATCTTCCTTATTTGATAGCCTACGACGGCATTGAGGCACTGAAAGTTTTTGAGCAACATCCGGAAATAAATCTGGTGCTGCTCGACATAAGACTTCCTAAACTAAGCGGAGAAGTTGTCTTGTCAAAAATGAAGGCACTACGCCCCCATGTGCCAATTATTGTGCAAACAGCTTATGTATTTGAGGTTGACCGGGATTTGTTTTTTTCTTTAGGCTGTGACGATTATATCACAAAACCCATTATGCGAGACCAACTTTACGAAAAAATTGGTTATTGGTTGAAGAAGGAGATTTAGCGATCTATCAACAAAAAGGACAATTTATAAAAAAAAACAAAGACTTTTAATTCCAATTATTATTTCATAAAAGAGAAAGAATCTCCAGGAGCCCAAAAAGCTTTACCCAAAAATTCCTTTTATCAATCCACCTTCAACGCTAATCGTTTGTCCATTTAAAAAATTGGATGCCGGCGAAAGTAAAAAAAGAGCCAACTGAGCAAAATCTTTCGGATTGCCCAATTTCCCCATTGCCAATTCCGATTCTATGGAAGATTTGGCTTGCTCGATACTGATATTCAATACGCTGGCTTTTTTTGCAAAAATACGATCCATCGCAGGCGTATCGTGATAACCGGGAGCCATTATATTCATACAGATTCCTTTATTTGCCACTTCTTGCGATAAGGTTTTTACGAAACCTACAACCGCCAAACGCATCGAATTGCTCAAAACCAAATTTTCGACTGGCTGTTTTACAGATTTACTTTCCACAAACACCAAACGACCGTATTTATTTTTGATCAATGCAGGAAGAATTTTCTTCGTTAAACGCACTTTCCATTTCACCAAACCCACATAAGCATTGTCCCAATCTTCCATTTCAGTTTCTAAAAAAGATTTTGCCGGAGGACCGCCGGCATTTATAACTACACCACTAAGCTGGCTCAAATCAATTTTTTCCAATAAGCGATCCTGATCGGCTTCTTTAAACAAATCGGCCACTACAATTTGGACGCGATCCGGAGCCAATGCGGCAATTTTTTTCAATTCAGCTTCGCGACGAGCACTCACAATAACCCGAGCTCCTTCGGCAATAAGTGCTTCGGCAATAGCCCGGCCAAAGCCGCTGGCTGCGCCACACACCAAAAATGTTTTATTCTCTATAAACAGGTTCATCTCTTCTTTTTGGTCAAAAATACAAAGAAAATTGGCATGCTTTTTTCCTTTTTGATTCCATTTATTTTTTGCAAATACACACACCAAAAACACGGCAATATCCATTTAGCTTTCAAAGTCAGGGCGATTTATTTTGGCAAAGACTGTGATTTTAATTCGGAATGAGCTAATTTTGAGCAACTAAAAATACAATGTTTACAATTATCGTAGGTTTCAATTGATAAAACAAGTCCATGAAAAACGCTTTTTATTTATTAATCCTCCTTGCAGTATTTTGGATGCAGCCCATTGCGGCCTTCGCGCAAAAAGCCTCCACTTCGGTAAAAACAGACTCAAACAAAGGGTTTTATCTCTTGCTGGACGCAGCCTATCTAAAAAGTTATGCCACGAGTGGCGAATATACTTGGTATTCGACCAAAGATTGGCGAATGAATGGAACAAACCTTCGTCTATCGATTGGCTATTTTGTTATCCCACAACTCTCGATAGGTATTGGCGCCGGACGCGATATGTATCAAGCCCCCGATGCCTTGACGTATCCTGTTTTCTTCGAATTACGAACTTATTTAAAAGCACAAGGAAATTCGCCTTATTTAATGTTCGACTTCGGGAAATCATACAAACGAGATGCCACACGACAAGAAGGCGTTTTGCTTGATGCCGGAATTGGTTATAAAGTACTTGTTTGGCGAAAAATAGCAATGCTTGGCGCGATCAATTACAATTTTAAAAACTTCCCGGATTGGTGGTCGTTCAACGACAATATAGCTTCTTGGCATTACCTAAAATGGCATTCCATTTCAGTTCGTGTGGGAATCCTTTTCTAAACGCTGAATACCCAATGAGAGCGAATCATGACGGCCTTTCTTCTGTCCAAAATCGAATATTTTTGCTCTGCAAAACCGCAAATGGAAGCAGAAAATAAAACAGCCTTCTATCCTATTTTTATCTTTCTTACCATGTCTTCCAGTCCATTGAGTTTAATCTCATAACAAAGCGCCAGCAGATCGCCCAGTTTCCCTTTTGGAAATCCTTTTTGTTTGAACCAGACCAGATAAGGTTCGGGCAAATCGATCAACCGGCGGTTTTGGTATTTGCCAAAAGGCATTTTCATGCTTAGAATCTCTATCAGTTGCGTATTATTCGATTTTACTTCTTCCATTTCTTAACTCTCTTTCCATCGCGCTAAAAGTTCCGAACTTAATTCGGTGGTTTGAAAACGCTTTTGCAATTCTTCAAAAGGAATCCGGAAATTACATCCCGTTTTCCATTCGCTGCATCCATAAGCAGTTTTTCCTTTTAAAATGATTCCTATTTGACACTTCGGACATTTCAAAATATCATTTTTCGTTTTTGATTTGTTGATGCGTTTTTTTGGATTTTTGGCACTGCTGATTGTTTCCGAAACCACTTCAATCCCAATGCTTTTACCAACCGTTTTGTATTTAACATCTTGCACCAATTGACTTACCATTTCTTTCATTTCGTTGATAAAAAGGCTTAAATCATATTTTCCCTTTTCGATCAAATTCAGTTTTTGTTCCCATTTACCGGTTAGTTCGGGCGATTTTAAAAGCTCGTATTCAATGGTTTGTATCAGTTCGATGCCTATTTGAGTAGGGAGGAGCGATTTTTTTTTTCGAACAACATAATTGCGTTTAAACAAAGTTTCGATGATGTTGGCGCGCGTAGAAGGCCGTCCAATTCCATTTGCTTTCAAGGTTTCGCGAATACTTTCGTCCTCCACTTGCTTTCCGGCCGTTTCCATGGCTCTCAAAAGCGTGGCTTCGGTAAATAGTTTGGGAGCTTGTGTGTTTTTCTCTTGAATTTGAGCAAGATGCACGCCCGATTCACCCAGTTTAAAAGTAGGAATGGTTTGTTGTTTTTCCTCCTCTTTCTCTTCGTCGTCGTTTTGCTGATAGAGTGTTCTCCAGCCAGGAATTAAAATTTCTTTTCCGGTGGCGTTGAAAAAATACGCGTTCACTCGGCCTTGTACTTTCGTATTGGACACTTCGCAGTCTGGATAAAAATTGGCCAAAAAACGATAAACAATGGTTTCGTAAACAGCTTTTTCTCGGTCGTTTAGTAAGTTAGCCTGTATTCCTGTTGGAATAATGGCATGGTGATCGGTAATTTTTGCGTCGTCGAAAACGCGTTTTGTTTTGATTATTCCTTTTTCAAAAATCGGGGCAATCTCTTTTTCGAAGGGTTTCAATTGTTTCAAAATCTCGTTTATCTTCGAAAACATCTCTTCGGGCAAATAACTGGTATCCACACGCGGATAAGTAATCAGTTTTCGTTCGTAAAGACCTTGAACAATTTGCAATGTGTCGTCGGCCGAGAGATTGAGTTTTTTATTGCAATCGACCTGTAAGGAAGTTAAATCGAACAATTTTGGGGCAAATTCTTTTCCCGGATTTTTAGAAAAATCCGTTATTTCGAACAGCTCGTTTTGAATGTCGTTAAAAAGTGCTTCTGCTTTTTCTTTTTCCGTAAATCGTCCGCCATCGTAACTGAATAATACTTCGCGGTAGCTGGTTTTCACTTCCCAGAAAGCTTCGGAAGAAAAATTTTCAATCTCCAAATAGCGATTTACTATCATGGCTAAAGTAGGCGTTTGAACCCGACCGATAGACAGTACAGTTTTTCCTGTTCCGTATTTCACGGTATAAAGTCGGCTCGCATTTATTCCTAAAAGCCAATCGCCAATAGCGCGAGCACTTCCGGCAAAATACAACCTGTCATATTCTGAACTGTTTTTCAGATTGCCAAATCCTTCCCGAATAGCACTTTCGGTTAGCGAAGAAATCCAAAGGCGTTTTACCGGTTTTTTATTCCCCGCTTTTTGATAAACCCAACGTTGAATCAGCTCTCCTTCTTGGCCGGCATCGCCACAATTAATTATTTCATCACAATCGCTCCTGTTTATGAGCGATTCTAGGATTTTGAACTGTTTAACTGCGCCCTCGTTTTCGATCAATTTTATTCCAAAAGTATGCGGAATGATGGGAAGCCAATTGATGTCCCACGAACGCAATTTGCGATCGTAATCTTCGGGCGTTTTGAGTGTGCAAAAATGGCCAAAAGTCCAACTTACCAGATACCCATTTCCTTCAAAATAGCCCTCTCTTTTGGTGTTCGCATTCAAAACACGAGCCAATTCTCGTGCAACACTCGGTTTTTCGGCAACGCAAAGTTTCATCCAGTATTTTATTTCTTAGTCGGGGAAATCACATCAATTATTTTCTTTACAACCAATCAATTAACCTAAAATAATTTCACCAAGACTGTTTTTACAAAAATAGCACGCTTTTTTTAGCTGGCCGGCCTCCTTCATTTATTTATTTCTTGATTACAAAACAGCTCCAATGCCAATGAAAATAGACAAATCCGCTTCGATTTTCAGCCTTTCTCTCTTTCATCAAAAATAAATCCTTACTTTTGAACTCTATTTTGAATGCTCCATGAACGTTTATTCTACCCTCCTTGAAAAAAAACAGCAAGGAAAGAAGCAAATTGCCATTTTGATCGATCCCGACAAACATCAGGAATCCGATTTTACAGCTATGGCTAAACGTTTTCAAACTTTGCCCATCGATTATTTATTTGTTGGAGGCAGCTTACTTTCATACGATTTACTCGATGCTTGCCTGAATGCTTTTAAAATGGAAACGAAAATTCCATTGGTTATTTTTCCGGGAAGCGTTATGCAGGTAAATAGCAAAGCCGATGCAATTCTTTTGCTCTCTTTGGTTTCGGGACGCAATGCCGACTTACTCATTGGCCGTCATGTCGAAGCAGTCCCTTATCTTAAACAAGCCAAAATAGAAACACTTTCGACTGCATATTTGCTTATTGAAAGTGGAAAAATTACGACCGCCCAATACATCAGTAGCACTTTGCCTATTCCAGCCGACAAAGCAGAAATTGCCTCGCTTACAGCACAAGCCGCCGAAATGCTCGGACACAAACTTATTTACCTTGATGCAGGAAGTGGCGCTTTGAATAGCGTTCCCGAAGAAATGATCCGATTGGTAAGAAACAATATCCAATTGCCTTTGATTGTAGGTGGCGGAATACGCACTGCCGAACAGGCAAAATCGAAATTAATAGCCGGAGCCGACCTTTTGGTAATTGGAAATATTCTTGAACAGCA
>DMBV01000114.1 GCA_003445975.1 Bacteroidales bacterium | reverse complement strand
GAAAAGAATAAAAGGCACACATTTGTCATCTTTCTAAATCTCATCACAGGAAGTCTCACATCTTTCGTTATCGTGGCTAAACTCGAGCTGGATGGTGGAATGTTCGATATTGAACTGACTTCGCAAATGCTGCTGAATGAGCGAAATAAATCCGACATCTTTTGGAGTTTGGGTAGATAAATGCACCGAAAGAGCTGTATCTGTAGTGCTTAAAGCCCAAATATGCAAGTCGTGGATACCGGTTACTTCATGTAAATTTTCTAAATAGCTTCGAACTGCTTCAATATCAATATTTTTAGGAACGGCATCCAATGCCATATTTACGGAATCAATAAGCAACTTATAGGTGCTGTAAAGAATCACGGCAATGATTAAAAAAGAGATAAGTGAATCGATCCAAACAAGGCCGGTCAGCAACATTATAATACCGGCAACAACCACACCCAGCGAAACCAATGCGTCAGCAATGAAGTGTAAAAAAACACTGCGAATGTTTAGGTCGTGTTTATTTCCTTTGGCAAATAGCCAAGCCGTTGCACCATTCACAACTATCCCAATTGCGGCAACGAGTATTACAGTAGTTGAGTTTATTGTTACAGGGTTTTTCATTTTTTCGATCGTTTCCCAAACAATAAAAGCAACTGCTGCCAAAAGTAAAATGGTATTGAGCAGTGCAATCAGAATGGTGGAGCGTTGCAATCCATACGTATATCTTTGTGTCGGTTTGCGTTGTGAGAGAAGTATTGCAATTCCTGAAAATGCCAGCGCAATTACATCGCTCAGATTGTGCCCTGCATCCGAAACCAATGCCATTGAATTGGAAAGAAAACCAAAAGTTACTTCTACAACAATAAAGATGATATTTATGACAATTCCTATTTTAAAAGCATTGCCTAAATTTACATGATGGCTGTGATTGTGGCTATGTTCCATCTTAAAAGGTTAAAACCTTGTCGCATTCCACAGTCCACTGCGAAAATTCTTCCATATTGCTTAGCTCAATTCCTTCCAGAAATGGTAGTTTGTCTATTCCGCGTGCTTCGGCACATATTCCGCAGGCTTTTACTTCGCCGCCTCTTTTTATCACATATTTCAGCATCCGCTCAATATTGTAATATCCATCGGGCGTTTTTTGATTCGGCAAGGCGCAAAAAACAGCATCGGCAAGTAGAAACAGTTTTATTTCAACTGTTTCGCTGTGATATTTAATGATATTCATTGCCAATCGGGCAGCATTGTAAGCCTTTTCTGTTCCGTAAGGAGCGTCGTTGATAACAATTAAGATTTTTTGCATTTTTAAAAGATTTAAATTTTCATGCGGTTATAATTTTATGTTTCGGTCACATGTTACATCCACGATAATCATCCTCTTGTGTGTCAGAATTGTTTAGTCGTGGATGTTTCATTAAATGTCATGTCCTCGTTTTCGCTTTTGTCAAGTTCTATTTTGAGATTTTGAACAATCGCAATTTGTAAATTGACAACGCTCATCACCCCAAAATCTTTTCGTTAACAAAATAAGTTGTTTTTTTTGATTTCAAATCAATGTCCATGATTTATTATCTTTCCATCCTGCATTTCAATCACCCGGTCCGAAGCAATGGCAAAGTCGTTGTCGTGGGTAACTGTTATGATTGTTTGATTCAATTCGGCGGAAATACGCTTAAAAATATTGAACACGATTTCGGTATTTTTGCTGTCCAAATTTCCGGTTGGCTCGTCGCACATGATTATTTTTGGGTCGTTTATCAATGCACGTGCAATGGCGATGCGTTGCTGTTGTCCGCCCGAGAGTTTTGAAGCCGGTTTCAAGGCTTGTTCTTCCAATTCGAGCAATTTTAGCTTTTCATATGCCTGATATTCAATTTCTTCGCGCGAATATTTTCCTAATTTGAGTGCCGGAATCATGATGTTTTTCAGGCAAGAAAATTCGGGCAATAGGTAATGAAATTGAAAAACAAATCCGATACTGCTATTTCGCAGGCGGGCTAATTTATCTTGATTTAATCCGGTAATGAGGTTTCCGTCTATGTAGATTTTCCCGCCATATTCGGTATCCATGGTCGAAAGAATATAAAGCAAAGTGGATTTCCCGCTTCCCGATTTTCCGATAATTGAAACAAATTCGCCTTGTTGCACTTCAAAAGCAACATCGTTGAGTGCCTTAAATTCTACCGGCGTGTAGAAAAATTTTGTGATATTTTCGGCTTTTAAAATGGAGTTCATACTTAAAGATTTCTAAAGATTGAAACAGGATCTACTTTGGCAGCGCCTCGTGCAGGAATATAGCCGGCAATCAGCGTTACAAATAAGCCAACCATCAATCCCATGAGCATAATTTGAGGTTCAAAATGAATGGGAAAATAGCCTTTGTCGCCACCAATATATACTTTGCTCAAAGCTTTTATCAAGATAGCTCCCAAAACCATTCCCATAAATGTTCCAAGACTGCCAATAATCATTGCTTCGGTAATGAATATTTTTACAACACTCTTGCCGGCAAAACCTTGCGCTTTCAAAATGGCGATGTCTTGCATTTTTTGTTTTACGGTCATATTCACAATATTGTAAATAGTAAATGCGGCCACAATCAGTATGATTATTGAAATTGATCCCATCATTACGCCTCTGGTTTTTTTATTGGCTTCGGCCGATTTATTGGCTTCTTTCCAATCTTCGGCATTGTAGCCGGTTATGCTTTTAATAGTCGAAACATATTGAACAGCCTTGTCGCTATCTTTGGTGTTCACATAAATATCGGTAATATAATCAGGACCTTGTGCCATAAGTTGCTGAGCAATGGAAAGATTCATATAGGATTTCGTTTTATCAACAACCGAATTGCTCGTTTTAAACAGCCCAACAACCTTCATTATTTTTACAATTCCAAGCGGGGAAACAACACTGATATTGTCGTCTGTTTTGATATTTAAATTTTCGGCAATCCCAACACCTAAAATAATTCCGTTGGGCGTGCTAACTAGATTTTGAATATTGCCTTCTACAATTGTGGATTGAATATCAAACATAGCGTTTGCTTCGGTTATATCGACACCTGAACTGCTCCCATTTAGTTGGGAACTGCCATTGTTGTAAAATACATTCACGTTTAACCAAGTGGTGGCGGTGGTCACCGATTCGATGGATTTAATTTGTTCAATGATTTGTGCCGGATTGAGAAGTTTTTTGTTTTCGTTGATTATTTTAGGATTCACAATTACACTTGTGGTTTTGCTTGATGGGTCTTGCAAGAGGGATTGACTTATTTTGTCGTCCACATAAATACGAATATGTGGTGTAGATTTAAAAAGGGCCGCATCCGAATCTCGATTGAAACCTACAACCAAGGAATTTAGGAATATAAATGCTGCAATACCTATTGCTACTGCAAAAGCTACAATAATTGTCTGTTTCTTTTTTGCCAAAACGTGGGTAAAGGCGATTTCTAAATCAACATTTAGGTGTATTTTATGTGCTGTTTTTGACATCTGTAGGAATTATTTGTCTTCAAAAATAATGGTGGTGGTTTCGTCTATTCCGCTCAATATTTCTACCCAATTTGTTGAAATAAAACCGGTTTCAATTTTCTTTTTGGTTCCACCTTCGAGGGTTACAGAGTTTCCGAAATCGAGAAATTTGCGAGGGATTACCAAAACATTTTCTTTTTGTTGTGTGATGATATTGGCTTGCAATTGTGTCCCGGAGATAAGGAAGTTCAAGGAATCTACAAACACTGCTTTGCAGTAGAATGATTGGGATTGCTTATCGAAAGTTGGATAAATTTCTTGGATAATCCCTTTTAGATGGCTGTTTTTATTCGTGTTTAGCTGAACAGCAACTTCTTGATTTATTTTTATTCTCGAAATACTCGACTCGTCGATGCTCAATTCGGCATACAGATTCGACGGACTGCCGATTATGGCAATTACTTCGCCTTTTCGCACGTAATCGCCCAATTCCTTTAGTTTTGAATATACTTTTCCGCCTATCACTGCTCGCAACTCGTTGTTTCCTTCCAACACTTTATTTACATCGCTTTGCGCTTGTTGACTTATTAATTGTTGCTCGGCTACTTGCTTTTGTGCGTTGTAGTTTTCTTTCAGAGCCAAATAATTCGCCTTTGAATTTTCGTAAGCCAATACCATGTTTTCATATTCAAGTTTTGAAACGCTGTTGGTTTCGAAGAGTTTTTTGTAACGTTCGGCTTGTAATTCGTCTTGTTTCATTTTTTGCTCAGCGGCTTTTGCATTGGCTTCAATTTGTTTGAGGGCAGGTGCATTAGGCGAGGCATTGGTTCTGGCAATTTTCAACAGCATATCTGCACTTTTTGCGTTGATATTGTAGGTTTTATTGTTGATCACAGCAAGCAAATCGCCTGTTTTTACTATGTCTCCTTCTTCAAAACTCAAGGTAGTCAGATAGCCATCGCTTTCGGCCGTGAGGTTATATTGGTTTTCGGGAACTAAAACTCCCGATGCAAACACAGTTTCGGTAATGTTTTTTCTGATAGGATTTGTAGTTTCGGTTTTCCTTCCGCACGAATTAAGCAAAAATAATCCTGCTATTACTGGAATTATAAGTTTTATTGTCTTCATTTTATTGAATTATTAATGTCGATTTTTGATTTTGAGAAAAGTAAGTTTGCCAACGAATTGCTGTAATTCAAGCGGCTTGTAATCATATCATTGAAAGCAATCAGCAATTTGTCGGACGAAAGTATGTTCATCTTAAATTGATTTATAGCCAATTGATAATTCTGTTGCTTCAGTTCGTAAATGTGTTTTGTGGTCACGAATTGCGAATATGCTTTTTCGTAATCCAAAACAAATTGCTTGTTGGCAAAATCGTTTTGGAGCTTTGTGTGTTCGGCATTTTGCAGCGAAATGGTTGCATTTATTTTCGCGCTTTTAGTAACAGTGTATCTGTTAAAATCGGGAAAAGGCATACTGATTTTTAAGCCGGCATATTGTGAGTTCAACCATTTCTTATTCGAATCAAAAAACGATGCATTGCTATTTTGTTGCCACGCATCGTAATAGACAAGCGAAACGGTTGGCAACTGCGAAAACCGATTCAGATTTACATCCGCTTTTGCCATTTCAGATTTCAGCAACGAAGATTTATACTGAAGTTGATTTTCGACTTCTAAACCACCGATAAACTGCTGATTATAATCCAATTGTTGAAGAATGGCAATTTCGGTATTTTCAGGAATATCGCACAAAATTTTAAGACTGTAATCGTTTTGTTTTAGCGACAATTTCAGTTGTTCCAGTTTATCGGTAAGCGAAAGTTTGTTGACCAGTGCATCGTTTAGATCTTGCTGCCTAACAATTCCTTCCGTATATTTATTTTGCATATTCACAAGCAAGGTATCGGCAATTAGCAGGCTTTTTTGTGTAAGTTCAATTTGCTCCTGCATTGAAACAATGTTGTGATAAGTTGCCGAAATGGACTCAAAAAGCAATTTTTTGGCAATCCGATTGTTTACTTCCGATAGCTGAGAATTTACATTCGCAGATTTCAGTTTTGACCAGCTCGCCGGATTTATAATATCAATTTGCGGCATCATATTTAGGTTTCCGACATATTGTTGTCCCATCGTTACTTCTTTAAAAGTGCCGGGAGCGCCGCCAAACATTTCGGCTGGCAAAAAGCTCACAGGCAAAGCCAAATTGTCGGTCAAATTGAAGTTGGTTTGCATTCGGAAATTCACCAATCCCGCTTGTGCCGAAATCTTTTGCCATTTCGCCAAAAGCATTTTTTGTTCGTCGGTTTTTATCGAAATACTGTTGGTTTCGGCATATTTCAGAAGCGAATCGAGATTGTTGAAACTTAAGTCGGTTTGTGCAAAGCTTGTTTTTATAAACAATGCGAGAAGAATGTAGAGTAGATGTTTCATTTTAAACGGGTTTAAGTACTAATTTCAATGTTTCGAGTAGCTCATTTCCTTTTTGAATCAAGTCGAAAGAATAATCCGACATTTTCCAATGTTTTACAAACATTCGGATGGTTCCGGTAATTAGAATGGCAAAATATTCGGAGTCTATGTCTTTTCTGATTTCCCCTTCTTGTTGCCCTTTTTCGATTAAGGCAATCATATTCGCTTTTCCTTGTTTGATCTTCTCTTTCGTTTTGTTTACCAAAGTCTCTTCGTTTTGAAATAATTCTTCAGCAAAAACCACCGAAACCAAAGCCGGATTGGCAGCAAATGTTTCAAAACGCTTTCGAATGTTTTGCTCAATAAGCAAAATCACTCCAATATTTTTCGGCAATTCGCTTGGCATTGCTTGCATTTCAATGGAATTCAATATTGAAACCAGAATTTGAGTCTTGCTTTCGAAATGCCTATAAATGGCCGATTCTACTAGCCCTATTTTCTTCGACAAGTTTTTGATTGTTAAAGCTTGTATCCCATTTTCTGAAATTAGTTCGAGAGAAGCCTTAATAATTTCCTTTTGTCGTTCTGATAATTCTGCATTCATTTTTACATTTTTAAATAATAGAGTGAATATTCGCTCACAAATATAGAATTATTATTCCGGGTCACCTCGACTTGTTTTATAAAAGATGTTAAAATCAATAAAACAGGCTAATTTCTGGCAAAGGCGCCTCTTAAAGTTCGATTTTGCGTAAACGGTTTCTTTTAAGGCAAACTTTCTTTGCTTGTTCAATATCCTAAATATATCTCAATCATATTTAATCTTTTGTTAATTTGCGCTTTCCATTTCAATAATTCACAAAATATTGTTGTTTATTGAAAATCAAATAGATATATAAATAATGAATAATAAATTATTCCTCAGAATAAGCATTTTGCGCATTAAGAAGCTGATAGGAGAACAGTTTATTTATTACGTTAGCATTCTTATCGGAATCTTGGTAGGAATTGCAGCAATGGTGATTAAAAGAGGTGTGGAGCTCGTTCAATATTTATTAGCCAAATTAAGCGAAAATACTTTATCGGACTATTTGTACTTCTTTTATCCTATGATAGGTATTGCTTTGGCTGTATTGTATATCAATTATATTATTAAGAGAAAGGTTGGCCATGGAATTCCTTCCGTGCTATATGCTATTGCAAAGGAAAACGGAATTATTCCCAAACACACTATTTTTTCTAGCATTATCACTTCTGTTTTCACAGTTGGTTTTGGCGGCTCTGTTGGGTTAGAAGGTCCAATTGTTGTGAGCGGAGCGGCAATAGGAAGTAGTGTTGGGCAGGCTTTCCGATTGAATTATCGCCAAATTACTCATTTACTGGCCATTGCTAGTGCGGCAGCAGTTGCCGCAATTTTTAAAGCACCTATCGCGGCTATTGTGTTTGCCATGGAAGTCATAATGATCGATTTGACCATGGTTGCGCTTATTCCATTGTTGTTGGCTTCGGTTTCAGCGGTTATTACGTCCTATATTTTTATGGGACGAGGCGCCGTTTATGCAATACAAAACCTCGAACCTTTTGCTATTTCCGATTTGATTTGGTATGCTTTGTTGGGAATTTTTGCAGGTTTTATCTCTATCTATTTCACCAAAGTGTATATCTACATTACAGCACTGTTTTCTAAAATACATCGTTGGACTGTCCGATTGTTGATTGGAGGAACTATTCTTGGGCTTTTGGTTTTTCTTTTCCCTACTTTGTTTGGAGAAGGCTATCATTTTATCAATGCTGCTTTGCATGGCGATATTTCGCTCATGTTTGCAAATACACTTTATTCCGAATTTGAAAATGAGATTTGGATGATCTTGGGAATGATGCTGGTAATTATTCTGATGAAGGTGGTTGCAACAGCCGTTACCTTTGGTGCGGGCGGTGTAGGCGGTGTATTTGCTCCTGCTTTATTTTTAGGTGTTTATGCCGGTTTGTTTTTTGCTAAAGCAGTAAATATTTTCGATTTCAATTCGCTCTCCGAAACCAATTTTGCTTTGGCCGGAATGGCGGGATTGATTTCGGGCATTATGCAAGCGCCTTTAACCGGCATCTTTTTGATTGCGGAAATCACAACAGGGTATCATCTTTTTATTCCGCTCATGATCACTTCTACATTGGCCTACGTTACCACTCGCTTGTTTATTCGCAATTCAATTTATACTTATGAGCTGGCAGCAAGAGGCGAACTGATGACTCACGATAAGGATAAAACAGTCATGCAGTTGCTTCGAGTAGCAAAAGTGATCGAAAAAGATTTCAAAACAATTGGTCCCGATAAAACTTTAGGCGATTTGGTGAAAATAGTCTCCCAATCAAAACGAAATATTTTTCCGGTTGTCGATGAAGAAAATGTATTTTACGGTATTGTTACTTTGGATGTTATTCGAACAATTATGTTCAAACCCGAACTTTATAATGAAGTAAAAATCAAAGATATTATGTTTACTCCATTGGCTACTGTTGGTCCGGATGAATCGATGGAGGAAGTGGCAAATAAATTCAACAATACAGGAAACTTTACAATGCCTGTAATCCAAGACAAAAAATACATAGGCTTTGTTTCCAGAGCCAATGTTTATTCGGCTTATCGAACATTATTAAAAGATTTTTCTGATGATTAAAACTCAAACAAGATGACTAAATTAAGTGTAAATATCAACAAGATTGCTACGCTGCGCAATGCGCGTGGAGGAAATATTCCCAATGTTTTGCAAATGGCTTTGGATATTGAGCGTTTTGGAGCTCAGGGAATTACTGTCCATCCGCGTCCCGACGAGCGGCATATTCGTTACCAAGATGTGTACGACTTGAAACCTCGTCTAACAACGGAATTTAATATTGAAGGCTATCCTTCCAAAGAATTTATGGAATTGGTTTTATCCGTTGTTCCGGCTCAAGTTACACTTGTTCCCGATCCGCCTCATGTTTTGACTTCAAATGCGGGCTGGGATACAATCAAACACCAAGATTTCCTGTATGAAGTGATAAAAGAATTGAAAACTGCCGGAATTAGAACAAGCATCTTCATCGAAACCGATGAAAAAATGATTCGAAATGCCGTAAAAACAGCAACGGATCGAATAGAACTTTATACCGAAGCGTACGCATCAACGTATTCAATCAACAAAGAACTAGCTGTAAAGCCGTTTGTTGAAGCAGCTATTGTTGCAAACGAAATGGGTTTAGGAATCAATGCAGGACACGATTTGAGCTTGGACAATCTCCGCTATTTTGTAAACAATGTGCCTGGAGTTTTGGAGGTTTCGATTGGTCATGCGCTCATCAGCGAAGCCTTGTACTTTGGTTTGGAAAACACTGTCCAGATGTATTTGAATCAACTGAGAAAATAAAGACGATGCAACTTTTTTATCGAAAATACGGTGAAGGTCAACCTCTTCTTATTCTTCATGGATTGTTTGGGATTTCGGACAATTGGGTGAATTTTGGAAAAAAACTGGCCGAGCAAGGCTTCGAAGTTTATATCTTAGATCAACGGAACCACGGACAATCGCCTCATAGTCCCAACTTCAATTATTTGGCATTGGTGGACGATTTGTTTGAGTTTATCGATGAACATGAATTGGATGAGCCAATCATTTTGGGTCATTCGATGGGTGGCAAAGTGGCCATGCGGTTTGCATTGGAAAACCCCAATTATATTTCGAAACTGATTGTTGTGGACATTAGTTTGCGGCAATATCCGCCACGCGATTATCATAAGAAAGTAATTGCAGCTATGCAGAAAATGAATTTTTCGAACGTGAAACGGCGCGAAGAAGTGGATGCTGTTTTGGCCGAGGCAATCGATTCGGTGAGGGTTCGGCAATTTATCATGAAAAATCTGTACCGCAATGAAAAGGGAGAATTTGCTTGGCGATTGTGTATCAGTGCCATTGCCAACAACATCGATTTTATGTTTGACGGCATCGAAGCGGCTTCGCCTTTTCTGAAACCTACATTGCTTGTTCGGGGAGCACTTTCCGATTATGTTTTGGATTCGGATTTGCCGGACTTTCAAAATGCTTTCCCGGCTTTATTACTCCATACAATTCCGAATGCTTCGCATTGGGTGCATGCCGAAGAACCCGAATTGTTTTATTCCTATGTGATTGATTTTTTAAAAGCTTAAAACTTTGTCCATTTTAAGCTTCGGCGACTTTTGGGCCGAACGATAAATCCTTCGATGTATTTCAGGTTGAAATTGTAGTTCACACTGAATCCTAAATAGATTAGAAAATCTTTTGATGTGCTTCCGCTATAGGAATAGGCGTCCAATACGTCTGTATTGATGTAATGATAGCTGGCATCGAACGCAAAAGTAAAGTTCTGATTGTAATTGTAGGCCAAGCCAAATCCAATTGGGACAACCCATTCGGTTTGCATTTTGTCAGTACCCTCTTCGTTTTCAAGAATTGCATTTGTATAATAAGCACTTTTGAAATCGATCAAGCCATAGCCAAGATAAACGTAGGAGTACAATCTGCGCTGATAACCGGATGGATAGTCGAAAAAATCGGTCACATTCAGCATAAGTTGGGCAGTGTATTCGTTGAAATTGGCGGTCATTTCGTGCGAGCTCTTGATGGTGTTCAGTTTTCCCATTTGAAAATTGGCACGCATGGCAAGATAAGGTTTCACCCATTTGCCGGCCGATATGCTGTACGACAAATTGCTTTCGGTTTTTATTTTATTCAACGGATCCAGATCGTAGTTGCTATTCTCTCCAAAATAAAGTGCAGAACCGCCTGATACGCTAATCATCCAATCGCGGTAAGCAGCGGGAGTTCTGAAATTTTTCGACCAGCGAAGCGTATTTGTTTTTACTTGAGCATAAGAATTAGGAATCGAAAAGCCCAAAACAAATAGAACGACGAATGTGTTTAGGATGCTTTTTTTCACTGTAGCTGTTTTACACGTTAAGAGATAACGCATCATTTAAAGAATTATTTTTAGAATGGCGTTTTTCCCTTTGGTTTCTCAGAAACAAATATAGCATCTTTTTCAAAAATAGCAAATTAAAATAGTCTTCGAATTGAAGAATATTAGCCCATTCGTTCGTCGCGTTTTTTGGCGTATTTTGCCATCCAAATACTCACCTCGTAGAGTATCATAAGCGGAATGGTGACCAAAATTTGACTGAAAACATCGGGCGGTGTAACAATGGCGGCAATAATCAATACGATTACCAAAGTGTATTTCCGGTTTTTCTTGAGCGTTTCAATGCTTACCAATCCAATTTTAGCCAAGAAATAGATGAGAATAGGAAGTTCAAAAACAATTCCTATCGAAAGAGTAACCGTAATAATTGTGCTGATATAGGAGTCTAAAGAAATCTGGTTTTTAATTGTTTCGCTCACTTGATAAGAGCCAAAGAAATTTAGTGTAATGGGAACAATCAAATAATAGGCAAACAATATTCCGATAATAAATAGTAAAGAACAAATTAGGATAAAAATGCTTGAGCCTTTTCGTTCATTCTCATGCAGTGCAGGCGCTATAAATTTCCAAAATTCATAAATGATGTAAGGTACAGAAACCACCAAGCCCACCATAAAACTGATATACATGTGAGTCATAAATTGTCCCGACATATTGATATTGATGATCTGAAGTGCCAAATCCTGAACACAGAAATAATCGATGTTCACCTTTTGTCCTAAAGCACATAAAATGCGGTTTGTGAAAAAATCGGGGCTTTTTGGCGACAAGATAAGCTCGTTGAAAACGAAATCTTTATTCAGAAATGCAACAATCGAAAAAATGACGATAGCAAAAAGGGATCGAATAAATGTTCCGCGCAATTCTGACAAATGATCCCAAAAAGACATTTCTTTTTCGTCTTTTGCCTTGGGAACCTTCTTTTCCTTCTGTTTCTTTGTGCTGATTTGCTCGGCCATCGTGTTGTTAAAAGCGCAAATTTAATAATATTTCTACTCGGAACGGCGCTATTAAAAACTATCGCCCATTTTAATAAGCTTATTCAGTAAAGCATAAACCGTGAGTCCTGAAACGGTTTTTATTCCCAATTTTCGTGTAATGTTTTTTCGGTGAGTGATTACTGTATGGGTGCTTATATAAAGCTTATCGGCTATTTCTTTGTTTGTTTTTCCGAGTGCAACTTCCCGAACAATATCCAATTCTCTGTCGCTGAGTTCCGACTCCGACTTGTTGGCGGTGTTTGTTTTGTCCATCAAAGCCAGATTTCTTTTCAGTGTATGCAAAACTTGTGATTCATCATCATCACTGTATAGCAATTCCGAATTGTTATAATCCAACTGCAAATAGTTTGGTCGCGAATCCATTAGTTTGACAATCTGAATGTTTTTGGGCGCTAAAGGCTTGATTTCATTCAAAATAGCAATCGAAGCAATCAAAAGCGAAATCTTATTTTGCTCGAGAAGGGCTTTTAATTCCATTTCAGAACTCACCAAAACAATTCGGCGTCCGGAATACAATTCCTTTAGAATATGCATAAGTCCTTTCCCAACAACAAACGAAGCGGTAGCTATTGCAATCATTTTAGTTTTGTGGTTTTAATAAAGCATTTTCCATTTGCGTGATTTGCGGAACCAAAACTTTGTTTTCGATGCGGGCATGATCGCTAATATCTTGTTCCAATGTAAAAAGCATTGTCAGAACCTGGTTTTGTAGATAACTATCTTTGGGCTCGGGCAAATATTTAATCAAGATATTTTTCAAATCGAACAATTTGGCCTCAATATCCGAATGCTCCTCTTCATAACTGGCAATAGGATAGCTTTTTATCTTTGCAATCAAGGTCGAATTGGCGTGCCCAAGATGATACGCCTCTGCAATCTCCACCATATATGGATATACACGATCTTCTTCCAAAGAAATATGTACATACAATTCTCTTTTATATTCCTCGAAAAAATTTTTTACCAGCAAAAATTCCGTTTTGTTCAATTGAGAATGTTGCAACAATAAGTTTATTCTGTTTTCAATTTCCGGAATAATTCGCTCTATATAGTAGGAATGCGTTTTTAATAAATAAGCAACAACATTTTTTACTGAATGAGTCTGTATTTGTCCAGTTGTTGTTTTTTTTGTATCCAAAAAAGCATTCAAAATGCTCAAGAAAAACGAAACATCAACGCCTTTTTCGGTACAAATTTTTTCGATCGATTTGTCTTGAAAACCCAACTGAATCCCCAAACGATTTATCACCGGAAGAAGTAAATAATTGCGATGAATGGCATCGGCCATTTTCATGTCTTTTGTTAAAATCATTGCAAAACAATTTGAAAAACAAAAATACGAAATTCTTTGTGGCAAACTATTGGAAATTACGCTGGAGTAGGGAGGCTCTCATTTTACCATTTGGAAGGATGGGAAGTTAAATTAAAATTAAAATTAAAATACAAATGCCTAAAGGCCAAGTGTATATACAATAGAGTATTTTGCGAATACCGAGCCGATATGCATAGCTGTGCAAAAAAAATCGAACAATCAAAACCCAGCCTATAATGGGATTGTATTTGGAAGATAAAAATTTTGCCCTGCTCGAAAAAAAGCAAAATACTTTCAAATCAAATTTGCGTTGATTTTCCTGTTCGCAAAGAAAAATCATTTATACCTTTGTTGTTCATTTCAAAATCAAAAATGATGAAATAGCCATGAAAAAAATCACCAATCGAGATGCGTGTTTTCTTCTTAGCTATTCCATTTCGCACATGCGAGATAAAAATCAAAATCGATACACATGAAAAAGATAGTTTTAGGCTTGTTTTTGTTCCTTTCTATTGGAATCTATGCGCAAGAATTAAATAAAGTAATTATTGACCCTGATTTAAATCGGGAAATTCTGATTGGTTGGGTTAATCGCGAAGGAATTTCATCAAAGGATTACTTGGTAAACGAACAACTGAAATACGAAGCCTATGAAGCCAATCCTGAAGCCTTGAAATTTATAACAAAAGCATTTTCCAAAGAGAAGAGCCTTCGCATTTTAGTGGTCTTTGCTACTTGGTGTGGCGATTCCAAAATGCACGTCCCCGAATTTTTTAAAGTCGCCGATTTGGCCAATATCAAAAAAGTAAAATACCTGGCCGTTAGCCGAAAAAAGACTGCCCAAGACATCGATATGAGTAAAATGGATATTCAACGCGTTCCTACTTTCATTGTTTACAAAGGGAAAACTGAATTGGGGAGAATCATTGAATCTCCAAACGAAAATATAGAAAACGATTTGGTTCGTATTCTTCAAAATATATAGTTTCATGTTAGTATTTGAGCGAAAAAACGAATTAGTTGCTTTTGTTAGAAACGCAAAAGACCAAGGTAAAACAATTGGGTTTGTTCCTACCATGGGCGCTTTGCATGCCGGACACTTGAGCTTGGTTAAAATTTCGGTAGAGCAATGCGATATGACCATTGCAAGTATATTTGTGAATCCTATCCAATTCAACAATCCCAAAGATTTAGAAAAATATCCACGCACTTTTGATGCAGACAGCAAAATGCTCGAAGAAGCCGGCTGTGATATCATTTTCCATCCTTCGATAGAAGAAATGTACCCTACCGAAGCCGTCGAAAAATTTGATTTCGGACAATTGGAAACCGTTATGGAAGGCGCTTTTCGCCCCGGACATTTTAATGGAGTAGCGGTGGTGGTAAAACGCCTATTCGAAATAGTAAATCCCGACAAAGCCTATTTTGGCAAAAAAGATTTTCAGCAACTGGCCATTGTCAAAGCACTTGTGAAACAAATTCAGTTCCCGGTCGAAATCATTGGAATGGAAACTGTTCGAGAACCCGACGGCTTGGCTATGAGTTCGCGAAATATACGCTTATCACCGGACGAAAGAATAAAAGCTGTTGAAATCTCAAAAGTGCTGAAATTTATTCTGGAAAACAAAAGTCAATATTCGCCCTTGCTTTTGGAAGCACAAGCAATTGATCGGCTCTCAAAAAATTTCAAAGTAGAATACATTCAAATAGTGGACGGAGATAGTCTGCAGCCTATAAGCAGTTGGAATCAAACAGATTATCCTGTTGTTTGTGCCGCGGCTTTTCTTGGTGAAGTGCGTTTGATAGATAATCTTGAACTCGAATAGACTCCTTGTTTCCTCTCTAAAAAAAGGATAAATCGTATTTTGCTTTTATAATCAATAGGAAATATTGTTTAATTTTGCCGCAACATGCATATAGAAGTATTAAAATCGAAAATTCATCGTGTCGGCATTACCGAAGCCAACTTGGATTATATTGGAAGCATTACCATCGACGAAGATTTGATGGAGAGTGTGAACATCATCGAAAACGAACGTGTTCATATTTACAATATTAACAATGGCAATCGATTTGATACTTATGTAATAAAAGGTTTGCGAGGAAGCGGCGTAATTGGAATAAATGGGGCTGCTGCTCGCAAAGTGGCTGTCAACGATAAAATCATTATTGTTTCTTATGCCTCTATGGATTTTGAAGAAGCAAAAAACCATAAACCTTTGATCGTTTTCCCTAACGAATCGAATAAAATATCCAAATAGTGAAAGAAACAATCGTTTCTGTATTTAAGTATTTATTTTTCCTCGCCCTTGGCATCGGATTATTGTTTTTTGCTTTTCGCAATATCAATTTGACCGATTTATGGGAAGAACTTAAAACGGCCAACTATTGGTGGTTTCTTGCAGCCATCATCATTGCGGTGATAAGTCACGTTTTTCGCGCTTTGCGATGGAATATGCTCATAGCCCAAATGGGTTATAAAACTAGAACTTCTACCACTTTTTATTCTGTGATGATGGGTTATTTGGCCAATCTGGTCTTGCCTCGCTTAGGTGAGATTACACGTTGCGGATTTTTGAGTAAAAAAGAAAACATTCCTTTCAATACATTGTTTGGAACCGTAATTGCCGAACGAGTTTTTGATTTAGTGGTCCTGTTTTTCATCATAAGCATGGTTATTCTCACCCAAATTGAGAAAATTGGCGGTTTTCTCGACGAAATTTTGGTGAAACCACTGCTTGGATTCTATTCAGGAAAAGAATTGGCCATCTTGATTGTAATTCTGCTATTTTTCCTGTTCTTGTTTCTTGCTTATCTGTTTTTCCGAAGACTAAAGCCCTGGATGAAAACTACCATGCTCTACCAAAAGATAGAAGCTTTTATTGATGGATTTGTAGGCGGTCTGCGAAGTATCGAAAAACTGAAAAACAAAAAATTGTTTCTATTTCATACTTTCATGATTTGGTTTCTGTATCTGCTAATGATTATTCTCCCATTCTACGCTTTTGCCGAAACCTCCCATTTGAAATTTCTTGACGGATTAACAGTTTTGGGAATAGGAAGTTTAGGAATCGTTGCCCCCGTTCCCGGTGGCATAGGTTCTTACCATTTTATTATTACCGAAATGCTTTCACAATTGTATAATATCCCAATAAAAGCCGCCGCCGCCTATGCAACAGCAAATCATGCAGCACAAACCTTAATGATTGTTGTTGTGGGTTTGATATCATATATTCTCTTAATTTTGGGAAAAACAAAAGCGCGCAATGAATAATCTCTCCAAAATTCACGATAAAATATTTACACCAAACTCTCTGGCCATTAAATTGAAACAATGGCAGGAAAAAAATAAGAAGATTGTTTTTACAAACGGATGTTTTGATTTGCTTCATCGCGGTCACATCGAATACCTTTCCAAAGCGGCCGATTTAGCTGATATCCTATTGATTGGAGTGAATACCGACCGTTCTGTGAGCCGTATCAAAGGTTCTCAAAGACCATTGCAAGATCAAGATAGCCGTTTAATCATTCTTGCTGCCCTGAATTTTGTAGATGCAGTCATCCTTTTCGACGAAGAAACGCCTTTCGAATTGATAAAATTTGTTCAACCACACGTATTGGTGAAGGGAGCCGATTACAAACCCGAAGAAATTGTGGGGTATGATATTGTTAAAAACAATGGAGGCGAAGTAAAAACCATCGACTTTTTGCCGGGCTATTCCACTTCTGCCATCGAGAAGAAAATAAAAGAAAGCTAAATCGTTATTGGTATTTCAAAGCGAATGATTTACCTTCGTAAGCTTAACATAAACAGCGATGGCTAAACAAAAAACCACTTTCTTTTGTCAGAATTGCGGCGCCGAATCACCAAAGTGGATTGGGAAATGTCCTTCATGTTTGCAATGGAACACTTTTGTAGAAGAAGTGGTACAGAAA
Organism: Bacteroidales bacterium; assembly: GCA_003445975.1. Taxonomy (GTDB): domain Bacteria; phylum Bacteroidota; class Bacteroidia; order Bacteroidales; family UBA12170; genus UBA12170. The sequence continues at coordinate 2,919 of DMBV01000114.1, read as the reverse complement.
ACTCCCCCAAAAGACCAATGGACTGTAAATGCAGGAATAAGTGAAAACAAAATTCAAGCAAAACGAATTTCGGATATTGAAGTGAGTGAGCTGAATAGAATAGATACGCAGAACGAAGAACTTAACCGTGTTTTAGGTGGAGGTCTGGTTCCCGGTTCCATCGTTTTGTTGGGCGGAGAACCCGGAATTGGCAAATCGACACTGCTTTTGCAGGTGGCTTTGCAAATGATAAATCAAAAAGTGCTCTATATTTCAGGCGAAGAAAGCGAGCAGCAAATACGAATGAGAGCCGAAAGGTTAAACCTTACTCTTTCCGATACATTTGTGCTCACCGAAACGAACATGCAAAATATAGCTTTTGCCATAAAACAAGTGCAGCCAACAGTGGTTATCATCGATTCCATCCAAACTATGCATTCCGAGCTAGTGGAATCTTCGGCAGGAAGTATCTCTCAAATACGTGAATGTGCGGGCGAGTTTCATAAATTTGCAAAACAAAGCAATGTTCCGGTTTTGCTCATTGGCCACATTACAAAAGACGGAAGTCTTGCAGGTCCAAAAGTATTGGAACACATGGTCGACAGTGTATTGCAATTTGAAGGCGACCGAAATTACGGATATCGTATTTTGCGATCGGTCAAAAATCGCTTCGGATCAACTTCCGAATTGGGTATTTATGAAATGCAGAGCAGCGGCCTGAGACAAGTTTCCAATCCATCTGAAATCCTGCTTTCGCACCGCGATCAGATGCTGAGCGGAATTGCTATCGCTTCCACTCTGGAAGGAATGCGCCCAATGCTGATCGAAATTCAAGCACTGGTGAGCAGCGCCGCCTATGGTACGCCGCAGCGGTCCACTACCGGTTTCGACCCTCGGCGATTAAATATGCTTTTGGCCGTTTTGGAGAAAAGAGTTGGCTTCCGTTTGGCTTCGAAAGATGTTTTTGTAAACATTGCAGGCGGAATAAAAGTGGACGACCCCGCCATCGATTTAGCGGTAGTTTGTGCCATACTTTCTTCCAATGAAGATATCGAAATAGACGATAAAATTTGCTTTGCGGCCGAAGTGGGTTTGTCGGGCGAAATCCGATCCGTAAATAGAATAGAACAAAGGATTTCGGAAGCCGAAAAATTGGGATTCGAACGGATAGTGATTTCCAAATTCAACCAAAAAGCAATCCCGAAAGGAAGTAAGATTCAAGTCATTGCCGTAAACAAAGTGGAAGAAGTTTTCAAATATGTATTTACCTGATTTATGCTGAAAAGGCTATTTTTTTTCCTTCTTGCTGTGGTTTTTGTCCCACCCGTTTTCGCACAATACACCTATTCCGACGACTGCAAAAAAGCGTATGGATTGATTTTGGAATTGCGATTTGCTGCGGCTCAAAAACAGATTGATTATGCAAAGAAAAAGGATCCCCAAAATCTAATCCCTATTTTATTAGAAAATTACATCGATTTTCTTTCCATCACTCTGGATGAGAATCAAGAATTGTTTCAAAAAATCAGCGAAAAAAAGAAAATGCGTCTCCAGCAATGGGAAACGGGACCCAAAAATAGTCCCTATTATCGCCTGGGAATAGCGCAACTAAACATGCAATGGGCTTTTTCTAGAGTTCTGTTTGGCGAATATTTAACTGCTGCTTATGAAATCAATTTGGCCTACCATCTTTTGGAAGAAAACAAAAATGAATTTCCGGAGTTCTTGCCAAATGCATTGGGATTGGGAGTTCTACATTCCATGATAGGAGTGGTTCCGGAGCAATATCGATGGGCGATAAATATATTGGGATTGTACGGAACCATCGATCAGGGCTTGGGCGAATTGGAAGCTCTCTTGAATTCAAAAAATGCTGAATTTCAACACTTCAAACCGGAAGCTTTATTTCTATATACATTTCTGAAATTAAACCTGAAAACGGATGAAAGGCGAATAGATCAGTTGCTTGCTGTCTATCAAAAGCCTGATTTTGAGACCATGAGTATGCGGAGCCCACTCATTCACTTTTCAAAAGCCGTTGTCATGATGCGAAAAGACAATGATAAGGCGATTGTTTTTCTCGAAAGCAAACCAAAAGCAAACGATGCGATGCGGTTTTATTATCCTGATTTTATGTTGGCTCAAGCCAAATTATATAAGTTTGACTCCAATTCTGAAACGCTTTTTGATACGTATGTACGAAAATTTCCCGGCGATAATTTCAAAAGAACAGCGAAACAAAAAATGGCCTGGAGTGCTTTTGTTAGAGGAGATACATTGGCATATCAGAAGAATATGAACGCTATACTAAATTTGAAAAGCACCAAAATAGATGCGGATGATGCCGCTTTGAAAGAAGCAAAAGAAGCGCAAAAGGGATTTCTTCCAAATCTTTTTTTGCTGAAAAGCAGAATTTATTTTGATGGTGGTTACCTAGCCGAAGCCTTGAATGTGTTGCAAAAAATAAATACCAAATCATTTTCGGATCAGGAAAAAGTGGAGTTGGCTTATCGCCGAGGCCGCATCTACCACCGAATGGATTCCCTCAATCAGGCACTGGCTTTTTATCAGCATGCATTGGCTTTGGGCGCCAATCAGAATTCGTATTATGCAGGAAATAGCTGTTTGATGATAGCCGAAATCTACGAACGTAAAAACGAAAAGAGGACATCGAAAATCTATTACGAAAAATGTTTGGAACTCAATTTTGATGAGTACAGCCGAAGTATCAGAGCCAAAGCCCAAGCCGGATTGCAAAGAGTGGGAACCGACTGATTTGTTTTAAGCAATTGGCCTTTGTGAAGCTGTTTGTAACCCGCATTAAACGAACTTAACAGAATTCTTTTTGTGCTAGATACGGTTGCGTTGTCGGGATAAATCGCTTCAAATATTCGATTTTTTTACGAAGGGAAATGCGATCTAAAAAGACTTTTTTCGGAC
>DMBV01000115.1 GCA_003445975.1 Bacteroidales bacterium | reverse complement strand
AGCTAGGGCAAAAAGATTAGTCTAATACAAAACTCGTTTCGCCAATTTCCTGACCATCGGCAAAAACAATGACTTGGTATTTTCCGGTTTGCATTTCCATTTCTTCAAATTTCTTAGTCCAAAACAAACACATATAAATGGCTTGATTGTCGTAATTGATTTGTTTGTAAATGGAATATTGAATCATTTCGCCTTTGTATTCAAAAACAAAATCTTCGGCTATTCCGGGACTTAATATTTTATTGTCGGGGCGCGCAATGCGCACATAAACGTCTTTTGTTCCGGGGCGCAAAACCACATTTTTGCTCAAAGTGAAACAAACCTTCACTTTGTTTACCCGTCGGGCTTTGGTGGTTTCTGTTTCGCTGCTCGATTTTTTTGTATAAATACCCGTAGCGGTCACATTGTAGGCTTCCAAAACGGAGGCTTCTACAATTTTTCCGGTCAATTGTTCTTTCTCTTTTTCCAGAACACTGTTTTTTCGCTGTTCCGAATTGTAGCGTTGCTTGATGTTTTGATTTTCTTCGACCAAGTGCTGGTTTACAACATAGAGCGAATCCATTTGATTTACGTAGGTTTGGGCTACCAATCGAAGCTGATCGAGTTTTTTCTGAACTTTGCGGTATTCCCATTTGTAACTCAACAAATCGTTGATCTCTTTGGCATTGGCAACGATAATACTATCTTTTGAAGTGAGCGAATCGGCCAAACCGCCATAAGCCAATTTTATTTCTTCGTGCTGTGCCATCAACGAATCCAAGCTGGCCTGTAGTTCCGTGCGTTGAGTTTCTTTTTCACTTGCAAGGCTTTCCAGTTCGCCACTTTTCTGCCTATTGCTGTAGATAAAATAGGCCGCCACAAGGCTTACCACAGCCAGTAATACCCATGCTAAATAGGAAAAATTATTTTGTGATGATTTGGATTTCGAATTGATTTCTGTCATTTTGCTGATTCATTTAAATTTTCAATGCTTTTACTCAACGTATTAAAGCGTAATATAGTACGTATTTGCAAAGATATTCATTCGCAAAAGAAAATTTGGTTTTATTGATATAAAATTTTGAATAAATAGGAAATGAATCGATTTGAAAAGAAATCGGGACGCTTGCTCAGTTCGGGCATCCGCGAATATTCTACAAGCAATCGGATTCTTAATCATTTAAAAAACGAAAATAATTGAGCGGAACTGTCGGCAAGTAGTTTACCGGCTTTCTCTTCCGGAATAAATATTGACTTTTGAATTCAAAAATAAATCCATATATCCTTCATTTTTTCTTCATATTCTTTTAACATGCTTACACGCTGATTTTCGTAATTTTACAGATTCTTAAATTAATTATCATGAAAAATCAGCCTGATCAGATCAACAATCCATTTGTTAAAACTATTTTATCCGATTTTGGAAACAATCCGTATTTGGCTTTCAACTACAAACAAATAGCCAAACGACTGGGAATTAAAGATCAAGCGGGAAAAATGCAAATACTCGATTTGTTGCTCGACTTGAGCCGACAGAAAATTTTGCTGGAACCGAAAAAAGGAAAATTTCAAATCAACCCCAAATACATTTCTGCTTATAGCAAAGGAAAGTCGTATGCCATGGGAACGGTCGATATGCTTTCTACAGGAAAAGCCTATGTGATCAACAAAGAAGGCGGCGACGATATTTTCATCTCAGCAAACAATACCAAAGACGCCTTGAATGGCGATAAAGTGAAGGTTTTTATTTTCCCACAGCGGAAAGGGCGGAAACTGGAAGGGCAGATATTGGAAGTTCTGGAGCGCGCAAAAACCAAATTTGTTGGGACTATCGAAATTTCAAAAGGTTTTGGATTTGTGATTCCTGACGACCCAAAAGTGGCGATCGATTTTTTTATCTCTAAAGACAATCTCAACGAGGCCAAGAATGGGCAAAAAGTAATCGTTGAACTAGAACAGTGGCCTGATCATGCTAAAAATCCCTTTGGGAAAATAATTCAAATTTTGGGAAACCCGGGTGAACACAATGTAGAGATACAATCTATTTTGCTGGATCATAATTTCGAATTGAGTTTTAGTAAAACAATTGAAGATGCTGCAGCGAAAATCCCCAACGAAGTTTCGGAAACGGAAATCGCCAAACGTCGCGATTTTCGAAATGTGTTCACCATCACCATCGACCCTTTTGATGCCAAAGATTTTGACGACGCCATAAGTTTGCGAAAAATAAAAGAGAATCTCTGGGAAGTGGGCGTTCATATTGCCGACGTTTCACATTTTGTCCCCGAAGGCTCACTGATTGATGAAGAAGCATACGACAGAGCAACGTCGATCTATTTGGTAGATCGGGTAATTCCAATGCTTCCCGAACACCTTTCAAATCTTGTTTGTTCGCTCAGGCCAAATGAAGAAAAACTCACTTTTTCGGCCGTTTTCGAAATGGACGAACAAGCCGCAATTCATTCGGAATGGTTCGGCAGAACAATAATCAATTCGAACCACCGATTTACTTACGAAGAAGTACAAAGTATGCTTGAAGGCGAAGACGGAGCGTACAAAAACGAAATTTTGACTTTCAACCAATTGGCTACCAAATTGCGGGAAGAACGGTTTAAAAAAGGGGCGATTAATTTCGAATCCGTAGAAGTAAAATTTAAGCTCGATGAGCACAGCAATCCTATTGGGGTATTCATTAAAGAGCAAAAAGAAGCGCATCGACTGATAGAAGATTTTATGCTATTGGCCAATAAAAAGGTGGCAGAATATGTAGGAAAACCACAAGGAAATAAAAAAATAAAACCTTTTGTGTATCGTATTCACGACGAACCAAGCCCTGAAAAACTCAATACCTTCGCTCAGTTTGTGAACAAATTGGGGTATGAGATGAATATCAGTTCGCGACAAAACATTGTGAAATCTTACAACAATTTGTTTAAAGCCATACAAGGAAAAGGCGAAAAAAATATGATAGAAACCATTGCCGTACGGACGATGGCAAAAGCTATTTATTCAACCGATAATCACGGACATTATGGTTTGTCGTTTCCTTATTATACCCATTTCACTTCGCCCATTCGTCGTTATCCCGATTTGATGGTTCATCGGCTTTTGGCACTTTATTTGGAAAATGGAAACGGCCCAAAAGTGAATGATTTGGAAGAGAAATGCAAACACAGTTCGGAAATGGAACGCAATGCTGTTGAAGCCGAACGCGCTTCGGTAAAATACATGCAAGCGGTGTATATGAAAGATAAAATTGGTCAGAAATTCGACGGACTCATTTCGGGCGTTAGCAAATGGGGCGTTTATGTAGAACTGATTGGCAGCAAAGTGGAGGGCATGATTCGCATGAACGATATGGCCGACGATTTTTATTTTCTGGACGAAGACAATTATCAAGTGATTGGACAGCGATTTGGAAAACGCTATAAGCTAGGCGATACGGTTCGTATTCAGGTAAAGAATATCGATGTTCAGAAAAAACACATCGACTATTTGCTTGTTGAGAAATAGCCTAACTCAAAAATCCCTTTTGCCATTTTTTGTTTTCAGAAAGACTTGAAAATTTCTTGAAAAGAAGGAGAATAATAACGGGAAAAAGATAGCCTATCAAGGCACCAAACCAAACATCAATAAAAAAATGTTGCAACAGATAAACGCGCGTTAAGGCAACCACTGTAGCCAAAAACAAATAAACATAAACCAAAGACAGCCGCCGACTCAATAACACCAAAAACGTAACAGCCAGAAAGGCGGTTTGTGTATGCCCCGAGGGAAACGAGTTCCACATGTGAATATCTACGCCCTCAACTTTATAAAGCAAATCGCTTTGCTCAATGTAATTCAAAGGGCGAACCACATCTTTAAAAAACCCCCATTTCAACACCAATTGTACAAACAAAAGCTCCAACAGAGCAGAAACCGAAAAGATCAAACTTAAAAAATAACTTCTACTCAACAGTAACAAAAAAAGCGGCATCAAAACCAGCCCGTCGCCCAGATATACACTGTATTTGCAAATAAAATCAAAAACAGGATTGTGTTGTTTGTTCAACCATAAATTCAAGAATTCCTTTTCCACAAAAAGCAGTGGACTGCTCAATAATAGCAAAATAAAAAAGGCCAAACTAAACTGTTTAAACGACTTGTTTTCAAAAAGCATCGATTGCTGTTTTTGGAAAATGATTGATCTAAAACTGATTTATTTGCAAATTAACGTTTTCCATCCCATTCCTGATAAAACTGATCCAAATAATTTTCCATAAAAGTGTGTCTTTTTTGCGCCAGTTCAATTGCTGTTTTTGTATTCATCAGGTCTTTGAGCAATAAAAGTTTCTCGTAAAAATGATTCAGGGTGGGATTTGTATTCTTTTTGTATTCTTCGTTGGTAGCATACTGCGATGGCGGGATTTCGGGATTGTAAATTTCGCGTTCCTTGAATCCGCCGTAGGCAAACGCACGTGCAATGCCAATGGCTCCAATGGCATCGAGCCGATCGGCATCTTGTACTATTCTTCCTTCCAAACTACTTGGTTTCATTCCTTTGCTAAACGAAATTTCGTTCATGATTCGAATTACTTGCATTACAATCTCATTTTCTAAAGAAAGCGTGATTAAAAATTCTTGTGCAACTCGTGGTCCAACGGTTTCGTCGCCATCGTGAAATTTATGATCGGCTATATCGTGCAAAAGGGAAGCAAGTTCAATCACAAAACCATTTCCGCCTTCCTGCAAAGCAATGGTTTTTGCATTTTGCCAAACACGATAAATATGCCACCAGTCGTGCCCGGTTCCTTCTCCTTCGAGCTTGGCCCGAACAAAGTCAGCAGTAAGTTTAAGCTGTTCCTTTTCTGTCATGCGATTGTATTTTCAACAAAAATAGAAGTTTATGTATTGGTGTTTTGAGTTCAATAAAATAGATCCGAACGGTGTTCCTTTCGTTAAATCAGCGTCCGGATGAAAAACAAAAAGCGTTACCGTTGTGGTAACGCTTTTCAGTATTTTTTTAGTGACCACCGCTGGCAGGAACTTTGATTTTATCGCCATGATCGGTAACGATCATTTTCAAAAATTCTTTGCTGTATTCCGGTTGTTTTACTTTTGGGTTTTGTTGTCCCGGATCGGCAGTTTTCACATTTCCATCCATATATTTCATAAATAAATACTGATAAAAATCTTTCCAGGCATAGGTTACCTTATCGGCTTCGGTGCACGAATAATTGGTTAAATATTCTACGGCTGCTTTTGGATTTTTTTCGAAAAGAACTTGAGCTCTCTTGTCAATTTCGGGCGTAAGCGCCACAAAACCATCTTCAAACATTTTTTGTTTTTCGGCTATTTCGGGATGAATGGCATTGTAGCGGGTATAAGCATAATTTGTTACTTGGTTGAAAATCCAAAATGCGGCATCGTCGCTCCAAACCATCATGGCACCATTTCCTCTTTCAAAAGTGCGTGGAGCCTTGGTGATGCTTGAATACATGGGAATATAAACCGAACTTGAAGCATCGTCAACGCCAAACCAAAAAATTCCGCCAATTTCATTTGGCAGCCAACTCCGCGATTGAGCAATAAAAGAAAAACCGGTTTGTTGAGTTGCCGTAACGCGCTCGTGACAATAAGTAGCACCATCAATCTCATATGTCATTGGTCTCCAGCGGTATGGTGCTTCAAAAGGACCGGCACCGGCATCTTTAGCCATGTCCAATTCGGTACCTTCCAAATGATTCCGCATAAAATGCATCATGTCTTGCACACTGATTTTCCGGTTTGGTTTTACCCACAACGGCATTCTATTTGTTGCATATCCATCCACATTTTTATCGCCATTGGCCAGATTTTCTCCATGGATAATATTTCCTTTTACATATTCCCAATATTTGCTCATGTCGTCCGTTACTTGATCGAACATGCTCCAAACTCTGATTTCGCAAAAACGCGCGCCCCCAAAATCGACCGGTGCGTAGGTTTCGGAGAAACTAAAATTCTTGTCCTTTCCGGTGTACCATTTCATTTTACGTGCAAAATCAATCACATCGTAGGCATAAACAGTTGTTACCGAAGTATTGAAAATCTTGTCCAATTCTTTTGATGTAATGGATATTTTTCCATCGGCAGCCGGAAAAGTTTCGATGCGAGCGTGATTAGCATGGCCGCTGACATATCCGTCAGGAATCATCCGGGCAACCCAAACAGCCCCTTTTTCAATCGTTCCTTTACTGATCATTTCCATTATCCAAACTTCGTTGGCATCGGAAATAGAAAACGATTCGCCTGAACTGTAATAGCCATATTCGGACATCAAATCAGCAATAATTTTTATAGCCTCGCGTGCACTTTTTGAGCGTTGCAAAGCAATGTAAATCAAACTTCCATAATCCATAATGGCTTTTGGATCGCTCAATTCTTCACGTCCGCCATAAGTGGTTTCGCCAATAGCCACTTGATATTCGTTCATATTTCCTACAACATTGTAAGTTTGTTTGGCTTGTTTGATGACACCAAGAAATTTTCCGGTATCCCATTCGTAAATATCAAGCAGCGCATCATCAGCCCACGTGGCAGCCGGCCAATGATAGAGTTCACCAAAAAGCACATGCGAATCGGCCGCATACGAAATCATAGTAGAGCCGTCGGTCGAAGCGCCTTTTGTAATTAAGTAGTTGGTGCAAGCAGTGGCTTGGTTAATGGTGGCAATGGACAACCCGAAGGCCGCCATCAATACGAATAATTTTTTTTTCATATTCATTGTGTTTTGTTTTTTTGTCTGTAACGACCACAAAAATAATGGAATTATGCAAACGGACAAAAAGAAATCAGCCGACAGAACTTTCTGTTTGGCAAGTGAAATAGAAATTCGTTTTGAAATTCGCCCGCCCATTTTTCTTTTTGTATTGTTCCGTTATTTTCTCATCTTTGAAAACCAAAAACAACCAAATCGAAACATTTTGTTGTTGAAATAAAACATAAACCAAAACACAAATCGTACAGTATGAAAAAATCACCTCAAAGAATTCGTTTAATTCTTCTGTTTGTAGCCACCTTGTTGATGAGTAGCTCATTTGCACAAGTCTTGCAAATGAATCAAATACAAGGGATTAAGGCTCGCAATATTGGCCCGGCCGGAATGAGTGGACGCGTAACAGCTATTGATGCTGTGAATGCAAATCCGGACATTATTTTTATTGGCACCGCTTCCGGCGGTGTTTGGAAATCGGAAAGTGGAGGCGTTATGTGGTCGCCCATTTTCGATAATCAGGATTTTGCTTCTATTGGCGCTTTAAAAATTGATCAAAAAGCCACCGATATTATTTGGGTTGGAACCGGCGAAGGAAATCCACGCAACAGCCAAAGCAGCGGAAATGGAATCTACAAAACGATGGACGGTGGCAAAACATGGCAAAACATGGGTTTGCAAAATTCGCGAAACATTCATCGCGTATTTATCGATCCGCGTGATTCGCAAACCGTATTGGTTGGAGTACAAGGCTCGGCTTGGGGGCCAAGTGAAGAACGTGGTGTTTTTAAAACTACCAATGGTGGAAAAAGTTGGAAAAAAGTGTTGTATGTTAACGACCGAACAGGCGTTGGTGAAATGATTGTGGATCCTTCGAACCCAAACAAGCTTTTTGTTAATATGTGGCAATTCAAGCGCGAACCTTGGTTTTTTACTTCCGGTGGACAAGGTTCGGGGCTTTATGTTAGCCACGATGCAGGCGAAACTTGGCAACGATTGAACGAAAAAAACGGATTGCCCGAAGGGGAACTTGGAAAAATTGGTTTGGCCATTTCGCCAAACAATCCAAAAGTAGTCTATGCCTTGATCGAATCGAAAAAAAACGCACTGTATCGCTCAGAAGATGGTGGAAATAAATTCAATCTGATAGCCGATAAAAATATTGGCGGACGTCCGTTTTATTATGCCGAAATATATGCCGACCCACAAAACGAAAACCGTTTGTATAATTTGCATTCGCTTGTAGATGTGAGCAACGACGGCGGAAAAACTTTTGAAACGATGATGTCGTATGCCGAAGCGCATCCCGATCACCACGCTTGGTACATTCATCCCGTTGACGGAAGTTTTATTATTGATGGAAACGACGGCGGATTGAATATTTCGCGCGACAGAGGAAATACATGGCAATTTATTCGGAATTTGCCATTGGCGCAATTTTATCATATCAATTACGATCTGGAATGGCCATACAATGTGTATGGCGGAATGCAAGACAACGGCTCGTGGCGCGGTCCTAGCCAAGTGTATCGCTATCAAGGAATTCAAAATATTTATTGGCAAGAACTTTCGTTTGGCGATGGTTTTGATGTTGTTCCCGATCGTAGCAATCCACGCCATGGTTTTACGATGAGTCAACAAGGAAGCCTGATGCGTTACGATTTGGAAACGGGATTTAGTAAATTCATCCAGCCCGTTCATCCTGACGATCTGAAATTGCGCTTTAACTGGAATGCTGCCATTGCTGCAGATCCTTTCGATGAAAAATCTATTTATTTTGGCAGTCAGTTTGTTCACAAAAGCTCGGATAGAGGCGATAACTGGACTATTATTTCTCCTGATTTGACAAGCAACGACACCACCAAACAAAAAGCAATGGAAAGTGGTGGATTGACTTTTGACGCTACGGGAGCGGAAAATTATACAACCATCCTTGCCATTGCTCCAAGTCCATTGAACAAAGATATTGTTTGGGTTGGTACCGACGACGGAAATTTGCAGCTAACCTTGGATGGCGGAAAAACATGGGAAAATAAAATCGGAAACATCAAAGGCGTTCCGGCCGGATCGTGGATTCCACAAATTCATCCTTCTACTTACAATGAAGGAGAAGTTTTTGTAGTGCTAAATGATTACCGCCGCGACAATTGGGAACCGTATATTTTTCACTCCACCGATTACGGAAAAAAATGGGTGAATATTTTAAGCACAGAAAAAGTGAAAGGCTATGCTTTGTCGTTTGTTCAAGATTTTGAGGTGCCTAATCTTTATTTTGTCGGAACAGAAAGTGGCTTGTATATCAGTATTGATGCCGGAAAAACTTTTAGCAAATTCACGAACAATTTCCCTACTGTTTCAACAATGGATATGCGAATCCATCCTCGCGAAAGCGATTTAATCGTTGGAACATTTGGCCGTGCAGCATTTATTGTTGACAATATTCAACCTTTGCGCGAGTTGGCTAAAAAAGGAATTTCCCTTTTAGATAAATCGGCCTTGCTTTTCCCTATTCCAACAGCAGAAATGAATGTTTATAATCAGCCTCCCGGAATGCGTTTTGGCGCTGATGCTTTGTTTTATGGCGAAAACAAACAGCAAGGTGCGATGATTTCCTATATTGCCAAACCTGCCGAATCGCCGAAAGACAGTGTTTTGATCGAAATATTTGATGCCACAGGCGAAAAAATGACCAGCATTCGGAAAAGCCCAAAAGCCGGAATCAATCGCTTGTACTGGGAGTTTAATAAAAAAGGAGTTCGTTTTCCGAATCAAGCAAAACCAAAAGACGATTTGCGCGAAGCACGTGGAGGCGATGTTTTGCCGGGCGATTATTTGGTAAAACTTTCCTACAATGGCCAATTGGATTCAACAAAAGTAAAAGTGATTTTTGATCATCGGATTGAATACAAAGTGGAAAACCTAAAGGCACGCGACGCACTGCAAAATCAAATGTTTGTCGAAATAAGCAAGGCTACAGAGGCAGCCGATAAGGTACGCGACGCGCAATTGATCGTGAAAAATCTCGCCTTGCTTATCACTCCTTTGAAAGGCGACGAAAACAAAGCATTGAAAGATTTGCATAAGAACATTTCCAAACAACTGAATGATTTTGAAGAATTGCTGGAAGCGCCAAAAGTGCAGGGAATTTATCGAGAAGAAGACGGCCTGCTTAATATTCTTCGTCAGGGCTCCAGAGGAATTATGGACTATGTGGATGCGCCCGGTTTGCGCGAAGAATTGGCCATGAAAAAAGCCAAAGAAGCGATTCGTATCTATTTAGAAAAAACAAACGCTTTCTTTGAGGGAGATTGGAAAAACTATCAAAAATTGATTAAAGAAAAAGAATTGAATTTCTTTTCTGGCTTTGAAAAATAAAGATTCCTATTTTCATTAAAAAAGCGAGACAATTTTAGAATTGTCTCGCTTTTTTTTTCGAAAGATCGTTTTTAAATCGGGTTAATTCCCCATCAATCTAAAAACACCTTTGTCTAATATTTTTGTTCCAGCCTGAAAATTAGGACTTAAAACTTGTGTAAACTGTTCTGAAATACGGCCAACCTCTATTTTCACTTTGTCGAAAACATACTCTTTATCGTTTTCGC
>DMBV01000069.1 GCA_003445975.1 Bacteroidales bacterium | reverse complement strand
CACTTGTACCGATTGATATTGTGCCACTATTTTAGAACAGATGTAATTTCTACCGTATAACCTTTCAAATTAAATTAAAGGTTATGGCCGCAAAAAAGGTAGATATTATGGAACTACGACAACTATTTTTGTTAAAAGAAAAGGGCGAGAGTAATCGTGGTTATTAAAGAAACAGAGCAGGATAAGCCTTTTGGAGTGCTTGTAATTCCTGCCGGTAAAGGCGAAGGCGAAAATCAGGACAATTATACGGAATCAAGCACAATTCTTATTTACTTGCTTCAAAAGACGGATGATAAAAATACAGACCACGACAGCTATCTGAATATTCTAGCTGCTTTGCAGGATAAATTGAGGTTGCTCAAAAAGGATTTTATTAGTGCGATTGATGATTGCAAGCACACGCAACATTTATTATTGAAAGGCATGGATTTAAAATCAACGCATATCGATCCGGAGTTTAATTATATGGGCTGTAATGGGTGGAGTTTTAGTTTTGGAGTGAAGATTTAGGCTTTGGAGATACGAGCTTCTAACTCATTTAAAATTATTCAAAATACGGTCTCTATCTTCAATTTCCTTAATGGATTTATGGTAAATTTCAATCAGAATAATTTTTCCTTCATCTTCAAAATGAGCATATATCAATCGAAAACCCGAATTAACTCCTTTTCCTTTAAAACTTTTGCTGGCAATCTTTTTGATTTTAATGATACAGGTTTCTAAACCTAATCCATCAATTCTAAAACTAAACGGAGGGCGTTCATCCGGTCTGACATCAAGTACTTTCTTAACAGTGGAAATATCGTCGGGAAGGGTTTTAAACTTTTTTGAAAGTTTTTTTAAATCCTTTTTAAATTCGTCAAGCTCTTCAAAAATCATAACCCCTCTTCATTTTCATTATAATTCCGAAATGAATAAGGCGCTTCACGATAAAAGGCTAATTCGTAATCTATTGTTTCCCCATCTTTAGAAGCTAACCAGGGAATATCCTTATGTGAATATTCACTGATGGAAGAAGCTGACCAATCCGAAAACTGATCAATAACTTTATCAATTACATCTTTTTCGCTGGCACTAAGATTTACTAAATTAGGCTTTACTAATGGAAGGTATCTCTTTTGTGGGTATCCATGATAATCCACACTAATTCTTTTAATCATTTTATCTGCTATCATCTGATTGACAATAGAATCAAGCTTCTGTGGCACCGGACCATAAGGTAATTTTCTGTATTCAGCTCCGCTTAAATGCTCCTCATATAATTCGTAATAATTAAAATCAGAAAAATATAAAAGTTTATACAATACCGTTTCTCCAACATTTGGTTTACCGGCACACTTTTCTAAAATATACAACAATATATTTTTGAATTTTTTCAAATTCAACTCAGGTATAGACACCCTTATTTCCTGTTTTTCTTCTACTTCCATATTTTCATCCTTGGATAATTCTGACAATTTATAATCCGTTGAGAGAAATTTGTCCATTGTTATTGATAAAATATCTGTAACCATTTTTAATTCTATCACAGAAAGGTTTCTTTTCCCTAACTCTATCTGTGTTAGGGAGGGTCTTGGAATATCCAACAGCCTGGCTAGATCATCCTGCAAATAGCCTTTGCTTTTCCTCAATCCGGCTAATCTACGTCCGATTTCTTTTTGTGTAATTGTTTTCATTGGGTTTGATTTTCACTGCAATGATACGTAATGTTTTAATTTAATACAATATAATGTAACAAAATACAACATTACATCTGATAACGTATCTTTTTTGACTTTCAATTTGAGATTGCCTATACAGATAAGTTGCTTCTAGTGTCGTTTAAAATCGCTTTACATCCCTTCGCTAAGCTTAATCTTCCACCGAAAGGCGGACAGGCACCGATTAAGCCTGATAAATCCCAAACGCTTAAAAACAAAAAAGCCTGACCAATGTCAAGCTTTTATTTGTTGAGTAGCGGGGACAGGATTATTCGCTTCGCTCATGCTACTTCGTGGTCAAACCTACGACCTTCCTAAATATTCAAAATGCTCATCACCCAGAATCACAAACGCTTAAAAACAAAAAAAGCCTGACCAATGTCAAGCTTTTATTTGTTGAGTAGCGGGGACAGGATTCGAACCTATGACCTTTGGGTTATGAGCCCAACGAGCTACCTCTGCTCCACCCCGCAATATATTTTGTGTCCTAAGAACTTTCTTCGTTTGAGAGTGCAAAGATAAACTAATTATCCTAATTTCATACTTAAATATTATTTTTTTTATGACTCGTAGATTCAACCAAAAATAGAACATTCAAATCAAAAACTCGGTCGTGTCAGTTTTTTCGAGATTACTCGTAACGAATGGCCGAAACCGGAGTAATTTTGGTAACGATGTATGAAGGAATGAGCATAAACAAAACAATAATCGTCAAGCTGAGCAGATTGAGCGCCAGTATAGAAATAAAATCCAAATTGATTGGGACTTCCGACATATAATAATTTGCCTGATCGAGTTTTACCAATCCAAAATATTTCTGAATCAATGCCAATCCGATTCCCAAAAGATTTCCCCAAAACAAACCTCTTACTACTATAAAAGCAGCTTGATACAAAAATATCTTCCGAATACTGCTGTTCGTTGTCCCCAAAGCTTTTAATATCCCGATAGTAGCTGTGCGTTCCAATATCAGAACAAGCAAAGTAGAAATCATGCTCACCGATGCAATCAACAACATCAGACTCAGAATTACGATTACATTTATGTCTTGCAAAGCAAGCCAATCAAATAATTGAGGATACATTTCCTTGACATTGGTAGCGTTTAGGTTGTATCCCAGTTTGGCATAAATCCGATTGGTCATATCGTCCAAATGATCAAAATCGCTCACAAAGACTTCGATGGCGCTTACCTGATTCCGGTTCCAATTATTCAAATTTTGCACATGACGTTGATCGGCCAACACAAAACTGTCGTCAAATTCTTCGATACTGGTTTCGTAAATTCCGCTAACAAAAAGCCGACGGCCTCTTGCCGCTGTTTCCGTATTATTCAAAAAATAAACCCGAACCGTATCGCTGAGTGCCAAACGGAGTTTGTTGGCAATACTTTTAGAAATCAATATTTCATCCGAAATATTTTCTTTTTCAATATTCGGAAAACGGCCTGAGACAATAGAATGCTTAAAAAAATCACTCGAGTACTCAACATCAACGCCTTTTAAAACAATTCCTAGAATATCGTCTTTGGATTGCATAATTCCGGCTTTCGTGGCCACGGACTGAACATGTATTACACCTTCAATGCTTTTTAAGCCATCTCTCAGCGAATCGCTATAAACAATTGGTGTAGCTTCAAACGAAGAATTGGAATCGAATTTATTTATCTGAATATGGGCAGCAAATCCCGTTACTTTTTCGCTGATTTGTTTCTTAAAGCCCGTAACAATGGCCACTGAAAGCAACATTACCGCCAAGCCAATCACCACGCTCAACACCGAAATTCGAATAATTGTACGCGAAAAATTTGGCGTTTGTTTTTGTATGAGTTGTCGTGCAATATAAAGTTCGGTATTCACAAACAATGATTTTTATTGATTCGTCTTTCAGCGAAAAGCTTATTTTTGTTACAAAAATATCAATTCTTCGGCTTATGTTCAGAAAGAAATTACAATTCATCCTCGCTTTGCTTTTATTTGCTTTCGAAATTCAGGCGCAACCCATTGCCGGAGCCGAACAAACCGATTTGTATTTTTCTAAAATTGCCCATAAAAGAGTGGGAATTGTTGCCAACCAAACATCTACAATAGGTAAAATCCATTTGGTAGATAGCCTTAAGAATGCAGGATTTGATATTAAAATGATTTTCTCACCCGAACACGGATTTCGAGGCCAAGCCGAAGCAGGCGAAACGATTCAGAATGGTCGCGATTCAAAAACGGGTATTGAAGTCGTTTCACTCTACGGCTCAAACAAAAAGCCCAAAGCCGAAGATCTAACAAATCTGGACCTACTCATTTTTGATATCCAAGATGTTGGAGTGCGGTTTTATACTTATATTTCCACTTTGGCTTATGTAATGGAAGCCTGTGCTGAAAATGGCATTCCGGTTTTACTTCTCGACCGTCCCAATCCGCATGGAAATTATGTCGATGGCCCAGTTTTGGAAATGAAATTTCAGTCGTTTGTGGGCTTATTTCCAATTCCCGTTGTCCATGGCCTTAGCTTGGGCGAATTGGCTTTGATGATCAATGGCGAGTCGTGGTTGAAAAATAAAATTCAATGCAAAATCGATATTATTCCCGTTCGCAATTATACACACCAGAGCGTTAATTTCCCAACGATTGCGCCTTCACCCAATCTACCAAACAACAATTCCATAGCACTTTATCCATCGCTTTGTTTCTTCGAAGGAACTCCGATTAGTATTGGTCGCGGAACTGATTTTCCTTTTCAACTTATTGGCTATCCGGAATATACCAATAAATCTTTCCAGTTTATCCCGAAAAGCATTCCCGGAAAAAGCGAACATCCGCTATTCGAAAACACAGCTTGTTTTGGAGTTGATTTACGAAATTATTTTTCGGAAAACGGACGACCGCAAGCTTTGAACCTGAGTTATCTGCTCGCCTTTTATGCCGACTACGCCGACAAAGAAAATTTCTTTAACGATTATTTTAAATTATTGGCCGGTACCGATCAACTTCAAAATCAAATTGCGGCCGGATGGAGCGAAAATGAAATTCGAAAGAGTTGGCAAGCCGACCTTTGCGCTTATAAAAAGCTCAGAAAAAAATACTTACTCTATGCTGAATAAAAAGCCAAGCAGATGAATGTAAACGGAAAACACTTCAGAACCATTTGGGTTGATAAACACAATAAAGAGGCGATTCAAATTATTGACCAGCGAAAACTCCCCTATTTTTTTGAGATTGAAACGCTCCGCTCCCTCGACGAAATGGCCATCGCGCTCAGAGAAATGCACCTGCGCGGAGCCGGTTTAATTGGTGCGGCGGCGGCTTACGGAATGTATCTGGGCGTTTTAGAAGCCAACAAATCATTCGATTTCAATGCTTCCATTCACTCTGCAGCCATTAAATTAAAAGCCACACGCCCAACAGCCGTAAATCTTAATTGGGCTGTAGATCTAATGCTCCACTCCATCTCCACATTTGCACAAGAAACAAATAAAATAAAAGCCAAGAAAGCACTTCAACTAGCCGAATCCATTGCCAATCAAGATGCTGCAGCTTGCAAATTGATAGGTGAACATGGACTTGTTTTGCTTCGCGAATTAAGCAAAAAGAAAAACGGAAAAACCTTAAACATCCTTACTCATTGCAATGCCGGCTGGCTGGCATTTGTCGATTATGGCTCGGCAACAGCGCCCATTTATGCTGCCTTTGCCGAAGGAATTGATATGCATATTTGGGTGGACGAAACCCGGCCACGAAATCAGGGAGCACGTCTAACGGCTTGGGAATTGCAACAGCAAGGAATAAAACACAGTATCATTCCCGACAATACCGGCGGCCATTTGATGCAAAAAGGAATGGTGGACCTTGTCATTGTTGGCACAGACCGAACAACACGCCGTGGGGATGTTATCAATAAGATAGGAACTTATCTAAAAGCATTGGCTGCCTACGACAATTCCATTCCATTTTACGTTGCACTTCCTTCATCTAGTTTTGATTGGAAAACGCAAAATGCTTTTGAGGAAATCCAAATTGAAGAACGAAATGTTCAGGAAATAAGCAAGATAGAAGGACTGTTGGATGGAATTATGGTGGAAGTGGATCTGGTTTCGGCACAGCAATGTGGAAGTAATTATGGTTTCGACATCACCCCTGCCCGATTGGTCAGTGGATTGATTACCGAACGCGGAATTTGCCAAGCAAATGAAGAAAGTATTTTAAACCTATTTCCCGATTATGAATTTTAGTTCAGAAGAAGGATATATAAAATTCCGATACGGTTGGATTCCTGCCCGGCTTCCAGAAATGGATTTGTCGGAACTCATTTCCTATAGGCAGAAGCTATACGATTTAAATCTTATTGGTGCGTATGCAGAGGGCATTGGATTTGGCAATATCAGCCAACGGTATAGAAATAACCAATTTATTATCAGCGCTTCGGGAAGTGGAAATGATGCTCAACTTGATGCTTCCCATTTCTGCTTGGTAGATGATTTCGACTTAGCAAAAAACTGGCTTAGCTGTATTGGAAATCTTCCGGCTTCTTCCGAATCGCTTTCTCATGCAGCAATCTATTCCACCAATTCTCAAATAAACGTCGTTGTTCATATTCATCATCCAGAAATTTGGTCGAAACAAATTGATGTCTTTCCAACTTCAGACAAAACCGCCGAATTTGGAACGGTAGAAATGGCTGAGAGCTTGAAACAAACACTTCAAAAGATGGAGACTTCGCATGGAATAATCATCATGGGTGGACATCCGGACGGCATCCTTCTTTTTGCTGAAAATTATATATCGCTGAATGAAATCATTTTTAACCTCCACCAATTACATATTTAAAATATCTTTTCGTTTTTGATATACAATAAGCTCAAATTTGTCTTTTTATCGTCGATTTGAATTCGTCTCCGGCTTTAAAGAGGCGAATAGATTCCATTGTTAGCTCTGTAATAACGCGGCTTATATAATTTTTCCTCTTATTTTATATTTCAATAAAATTTATTTATAATTTTAGAATATCAAGTACATCAGCAACCAACGTTTTGTAAATCTTGTTCTTTCAATAATTTTTCAAGAATCATATATTATTTTTCAATTCACAACAAACACACAAAACCCACAGATTTATGAAAAAACCATCCATTACATTTAATCTCAACGGATTGCAATTTGCGTTCCTATTACTCCTTTTGGTCTTTACGACTTTTAGCGTTTCCTCGGCCACTGCCAGCACCTCTGCCGCGACAAATTCAACAGCCCTTGGCATTGCCCAACAGGCAGAAGACAGTATTGCAGCAAGCCCAGAAATCGCCTCCGAAACAACTACAAAAGCCGAAGGAAAACCATTCTGGCAAACCCTAAAAGAAACGCTTATCGCTCTTTTCTTTTTGACGTTTTTTGTAGGTGCTTCCATTTACATGTATCTAGAATTAAAGAGAGTCTATTTTGTTCCGATTACGCTGGCGCAAGTATTGGAGGAAAGAAAAACTCGGAATATGACCGACGACTCAACAGATGAACAAGATGCCAATACAAACCATTTTCTAGAAAGTGTTTTCAACGATTGGTCCGTTATTTCTGCAGCTGGCGAAGAGGAACTGCGCGCTCCGCGAAAAAGAATTCACGTCCAAAATGCTTGCCGCAAACTGGAAGAAGCAAAAAATCATTTATCGACCGATCCTATTTTAATTGAGCGCATCAACGAATTGGGCGAAGTATTGAACCACAACGCAAAGCGAAGATATACTGGATCCAACAAACTTTTGATTGTTGCAGGGCTGATAACTGCCTTCTTTATTCTCATCATGGGAAATGAAACTTTTGGCGATTATGTGCGCAACTTCCTCAATATGTGGTTTATTTGGGGTGCTGCCATCTTTTATTTCTTTGCAAGCTATGCTCCACAATTTTTGATCGAAAAAAGAGAAAAACGGTTTGGCAATGCAAATATAACTTCCGGAATAATCGGCTTTTTTGCAGCCATGTTTTTTTCGGCTCCGGCTTATGATACAGTTACGCATTGGTCGGACGGAAGCAAAACCAAAGAAACAAATATCAATTGGATAGCCCTCATTATTATGATTTTCGCCTTGATAATTATTGGTACGATGATTTTTGTTTTTGGCATGCTCAATTTTATCCGCAATTTTGTTTTATATGCATAATTAAAAACGCTGGA
>DMBV01000068.1 GCA_003445975.1 Bacteroidales bacterium | reverse complement strand
TTCGCTGATAGTAATTTATTCAGCTTTTTCTCTTTTAATATCATATTCGGGAATCCTAAACAACTTTTGGCTAGCAAGAATAGCCTTGTACTTACACGAAAAATTTCTGAACGACTGTTTGGAAAAGAAAACCCATTAGGTAAGATGGTTGAGTACGACAATAATTCCTATACCATAGCAGGGGTTGTAGAAGATGTTCCATTAAATTCTCATATTCAGTTCAATGCTGTTTTTCCAATGGAAACATTAATCGGTTCCCCTGAAATATTTGTTGGCTGGGATAAAGGAAAACCGGCAACTACTTTTGTCAAGCTTTATTCAGGCATATTAAAAACAAATGTCGAGGAAAAGCTGCCCGATTTTTTATGGGAAAAAGTAAATAAAAAGAATGAAGACTCTGGCATTATTACCGAATTCTATTTGGAACCTCTAAATCAAATACATCTATTCTCAAATGTAGATTGGGACAGCAATAGCAAGGATGGAAAATATGTCGTCTTATTGTTATTCATTGGAAGTCTAATTCTATTGATTGCTATTATAAATTATCTTTTCATTTCTAACGGAACATTAACACTTCGATTAAAGGAATTGAGCATTAAAAACTATTTCGGATTTGGAGAATCGGGTATAAGAAAACAAATATTTACCGAATCACTCCTTCTGCTAACATTTGCAGGAGTTATTTCAGCTATTATACTCTTTGTACTAGAAAATGAAATTACTCAATTGTTTAAGGCAGATTTTCTATCCTTTCAGTTAAAGAAAAGCATGTTCTTGTTGGTAATTACAATTTTTGCGATCAGTCGTATTACAAGTTTCATCCAATTTGTAACATACAAAAAAAAGGTAGTTAACGCTTCAGGTATTAGCTCCTCTTCACAACCTTTTCTACGAAAGAAGTTGGTGCACATTTCCACGCTACAATTTTGTATTTCCATAGGTCTTATCTCGTCAATGATTATTGTTTATATGCAATTAAACTTCGCTTTGCATAAAGATTTAGGTTTTGCTGTAGAAAACATCATCAATGTTTCGCATGGTTCAATTGGGGCTAAACAAAAGGTACTTATTGACGAAATTAAAAAATTGCCGGGTGTGGCAAATGCATCAGCTAGTTTTGGTATTCCAGGATTGGAAACTACGGCTAATGGATATCAACCCGAAGGTTCAGAACAATGGCAAATGTTTAATGCACTCTATGTCGATGATAATTTCTTTAATACTTTTCAGCTGAAGCTACTTGAAGGACGGAATTTTAGGGAAGGTGCGAATAGTGATACAAAAGAGTTTATTGTAAACGAAACCTTGGCAAAACAAATGAATTGGGAAAATGCTGTTGGAAAATCAATGAATAGAGATGGCGATCATGAGATTATTGGCGTGGTAAAAGATTTTCATGTAGGATTGATTTACAGTAAAATCCCTCCTTTAATCATCTCTAAAGAAGGTGCGGGAGGATTTTATTCCCTATCTATAGCGTTAAAACCAGGAGAAACTCAGCAAACCCTAGAGCAGATAAAAAGCCTGTGGAATAACATGATGCCTGATGTCCCTTTCAACTATTGGTTTATGGATACAAAATTCGAAAGTTTGTATGCCGAGATAAAACAAACAGCTACTATTTTATTTCTTTTTACCAGCATATCTATTCTAATATCAATACTGGGCTTATTTGGAATTACATTTTTGTTAATGAATAGTAAGGTGAAAGAAATTGGTATTCGCAAAGTGAATGGAGCCACCGTTTTTGAAATCGTCAAAATGCTAAACTACGACTTTATGAAATGGGTTGCAATTGCTTTTGTAATTGCAGTTCCCATTGCTTGGTACATCATGAACAGATGGTTACAAAACTTTGCTTATAAAATTGAATTGAGTTGGTGGATTTTTGCAATCGCAGGAATAATCGCTTTTCTGATTGCACTAATAACGGTAAGTTGGCAAACTTTCCTGGCTGCTCGAAGAAATCCGATAGATGCACTGCGTTATGAGTAAGGCAAATGAGCTTTGTTATAAGGGCAACAAATGAATTCTGAAAATAAAAGATGTCTCAAAATTGCTTTCGGAACTTTCAAATTAGAAATCTACCTAAAGAAAATTGTTAATCTTCAATAGATTTCATTTTTTAATTCTTCTTTTAATTTTTTTGGCAAGCTGTTCACAATCAAATCGTAACTCTCGTTTATTTGTTCTTCCACCAATTTTGGCGATAAGCTTCCGTCCGTGAGCAGTGTGTTCCAATGCATTTTGTTCATGTGATAGCCCGGCAAAATAGCCGGATATTTTTCGCGCAATTCGATTGCTTTTTCAGGATTGCATTTTAAACTAATCGCATGAGGCTCATCTAGACTCAGCAAAGCGAACATTTTATTTTTCACTTTAAAAACAAGCGTTACCTCATCAAAAGGAAAGCTTTCGGTTGTGCCGGCTTTGCTTAAGCAATAGGTTCTTATTTCTTCCAAATTCATCATTCAAAAGTACAAAAAATAGGACTTCGCTGCCGCGGCTTTTGCTTTTTTCAATGTCAAAACCAATTGTTAATACTATTTATTTTCCGATTTGGTATTGCAATGGCTTTTTCTGTATTTTTGTTTTTATTAAGCGAAAAGCACCTCCGGTTTTATATGGAAACACCAATCAAAGGAAGAAAAGCGCCTGATTTTAACGGGATTAATTACGATGGCAAGCAAATTAGTCTGACAGATTATAAAGGTAAAAAATTGGTCTTGTTTTTTTATCCCAAAGCAAGTACGCCGGGATGTACAGCCGAGTCGTGCAATTTCCGCGATCATTATCAAAGTTTGATAAACAGCGGTTTTGAAGTGGTAGGTGTAAGCGCCGATAGCCAAAAAAGACAGAAAAATTTCGCCGAAAAAAACAATTTACCTTTTCCTTTAATAGCCGATGAAAAATTAGAAATCATCAAAGCTTACGGTTGTTGGGGAACAAAGAAACTATATGGAAAAGAATACGAAGGAATTTTTCGTAAAACTTTTCTGATTGATGAAATTGGAAACATTGAATTAATGATAGAAAAAGTAAAAACAACCGAAGCAAGCCAACAATTGTTGAGCGCTTTGGAACTAAAAAAATAATAGCTATGGCAAAATCAGAAAACCAACAGGATATTCAAAAAGAAAAACTAAAAGCACTTCAGCTTACGCTGGATAAGATTGAAAAAGCGTATGGAAAAGGCGCCGTGATGAAAATGGGTGATTCGGCCGTCGAAATAGTTCCATCTATTTCTACAGGATCGCTAGGTCTGGATACGGCTCTTGGCGTTGGTGGATTTCCGCGGGGAAGAGTGGTCGAAATCTATGGCCCGGAATCGTCAGGAAAAACAACTTTGGCTATTCATGCCATTGCAGAAGCCCAAAAAGCGGGCGGCATTGCTGCATTTATTGATGCAGAACATGCTTTTGATCGGTTTTATGCCGCTAAATTGGGTGTGGATATCGAAAATCTATTTATCTCTCAGCCCGACAATGGCGAGCAAGCTCTGGAAATTACCGAAAATTTAATTCGGTCGGGAGCAATCGATATCATCGTTATTGACTCCGTTGCAGCTCTAACGCCTCGAAGCGAAATTGAAGGCGAAATGGGCGATTCGAAAATGGGCTTGCAAGCTCGTTTGATGTCGCAAGCACTGCGTAAACTCACCGGAACNNCCTTTCCGTCAAACTGAATTCGAAATTATGTTTGGTGAAGGAATTTCCAAAACCGGCGAAATTGTTGACTTGGGCGTGGAATACGAAATTATTAAGAAAGCCGGCAGTTGGTTTAGTTATGGCGATACAAAGCTGGGACAAGGTCGCGATGCCGTGAAAGCATTGCTCATGGACAATCCGGAATTATCGGACGAACTGGAAGCTAAAATTAGAGAAATCATGAAAGCGTAGAAGACGCATTGTTCTAAAATGAAAAAAGGCCGAATTATTCGGCCTTTTATTTTATATGGTTTTTTAAAACGTTGTCGAATTTTTGAGGGCAAATCAAGAATACTCCGTGCTCATTTTTGTAAGATCCACAACAAGAATATCTGTAGAAGCTTTCAACAATTTATAATCAGCTAAAAGACCCTGTCCGTTTTTTGCGCGTCCTTTTTCTTCGATGACGCGCGCAAATTCTTCGGATTCTTTGTCGAAGAAATTTGCCGTAACACCTTTTAAACTGTGTGCTCTTTTGTATATTTGGTCAAAATCACCTTGTATTATAGCCTCTTCAAGCTTTTCCATCCGTTCAGGATACTCGGTGACGTAGATAGTCATGATTTCCTTGACAACTTCTTTGTCAAAAATTTCATAGTTCGAAGCAAAAATAGCCTTGTCGATCATAAGTGTTTGTTTTATTAGGGTAAAGATATAGAAAAATAAATATAATTGAAATGATTGGACTAAAAATGCGCAAAAATTATTTGCTCCACGATTTATTTGAACTATAAGATCTGGTGTTCAGGGTTTTGGCTTTGTTGTTCAGTTTTAATGAATCGAAGTCAACTTTCATTGCACAACTGCCACAGGAACCGGAAGCACAACTTGAACAAGCAGCCGAGTTTTTTTGCGGCTTGAAAAATTCAATCGATTTCAAAACAAGGTGAATTGTTGTTAGGATAAGGATAAGATAAACGGTTATTTCTTGCCACATAGTTTATAGAATTAAGCTTCCAATTTGAAAAGTTAGAAAAGAGAGTATCCAGGCGAGTCCGGTGGAGTAAACCACAAGAAATGCAGCCCATTTCCAGCTCCCTGATTCGCGCTTTACGGCAGCTACAACTGCAATACACGGGAAATAAATCAGAACGAAAATTAGAAATGAAATGGCCGCCAAAGGTGTATAGATAAGTTCGCCTTTTCGCTTACCGCTTTCATATTTTGCGTTCTGTAAGCGATGTGTCAAAACCTCCGTATCGGATTCAGAATCGGCTTGGTAAAGCACGCCAATGGTACTCACCACAATTTCTTTTGCCGCAGCGCCGGCAAGCAAACTTACGCCCATTTTCCAATCAAATCCTAAAGGAGCTATCGCTGGTTCTATGAATTTCCCTATTTGTCCAATATAACTATTGGCTTGTCGTTCGCTTTCTTTGGCTATTTCAAAGGAATGAACTTCTTTTTGATGTGCTAGATTCAGCAATTGAAATTCGCTTTCGTTCAATCCCGGAGTTTGAATTATTTTGTTTTCGTAGGTGTTTTGGGCGTTTGCAATCAGATCGTCGTAATTTTTACTAAATTCTATTTCTCTAGGAAAATATCCTGCCGCCCAAATAACGATAGAAGCAACCAAGATAATTCCGCCCATTTTTTGCAAATATTGCTTGGCTTTAAACCACATGTGCTTTACCGTATTTCGCAAAGTAGGAATCCGATAAGGTGGCAATTCCATTACAAATGGCGATTCCTCGGTTTTAAAAAGAGTTTTCTTAAATAGTATGGCTACCAAAATGGCTACCAAAATTCCAAATGCATAAATGCTAAATAAAACTGTTCCGGCATAAGTAGGGAAAAATGCGCCAATAATCAAGATATAAACCGGCAAACGAGCCGAACACGACATAAATGGATTGATGAGCATGGTGAGCAATCGATCGTTGTGATTTTCGATGGTTCTGGTGGACATTATTGCTGGAACATTGCAACCAAAACCCATCAATAACGGAATAAACGACCGACCATGCAAACCAATTTTATGCATCAACTTATCCATGATAAAAGCAACACGTGCCATGTAACCTGTATCTTCCATCAAGCTGATGAAAAAGAAAAGAATGAGAATGTTGGGTAAGAATACTATAACGCCGCCTACACCGCCAATGATTCCGTCGATCAGTAAATCTTTCAGCATTCCGGCCGGCATTGATGTTCCAATAAAATTCATTAAATACGAAACCCCGGAATCGATCCAATTCATTGGGAATTCGCCGAGCCTAAATGTGGTGTAGAACATGACCCACATAAAAGCCAAAAATAGCGGAAATGCGAATATTTTGCTTGTTAGGAAAGCGTCAATAATGTGTACGTTCTCCCATTTTCTACTTGGTCCTGGTTTCAAGGTTTCTTTCAATGCGCCTGCAATGAAAGCATATTTAGCATCTGCAATCAGCGATTCGGTGTCTTCGTTGAACGATTTTCGCAATGTTTGTTGCGCTTTTTTTGTTGCGTGCTTTATGCGATCTGCATGGACCAATTCGTTGATGCGGTTGATTGTTACACGATCGTTTTCCAGCAATTTGATGGCTAAAAACCGCGATGAAATCAAATCCGTTAAATTGTAGTGTTCTTTCTTTTTTATCTCACTTTGAACCGCGCTAATTGCATCTTCAATCGCAAGTCCATAATTGATATGAATATGACGGACAATTTTGTTTTTATCTTCAAAAACCCCAATAATGGTGTCGAAAAGCTCTTTCAATCCTTGTCCGCGTCTCCCATCGGTTGGAACCATCGGAATCCCGATCATTTTCCCCAAAGTAACATAATCAAACTGATCGCCACGTTTGCTCAGTTCGTCCCACATATTTAAAGCCACCACTACTTTGATATCCATATCAATCAGTTGGGTAGTCAAAAAAAGATTGCGTTCCAAGCTGGAACTATCCACTACGTTGATGATTACATCTGGAATATTCTCAAAAATATAGTTGCGAACATATAGTTCTTCGGGTGTATAATGGGTGATGGAATAGGTTCCGGGTAAATCGACAATATTGAACTGATAGCCACTTTGGTAAAAGCGGGCGTTTTTGGCTGAAACGGTAACGCCTGTGTAATTTCCAACATGTTCTTTGGAACCGGAAGCAAAGTTAAACAAACTGGTTTTTCCGCAATTTGGATTTCCAACCAGCGCCACATTGATGATTTTGTCTTTTCGAATGCGGCCGAGCTTTGGTCCCTCATCGTCAAAAGTGCCTTGATATTCATTTTGTTTGATACGGCCAGGCTCGTCTTCGTAAATGATTTCAATCATTTTGGCTTCTTGAACACGCAGGGAAATGTCGTAGCCCATTATTTGATATTCAATGGGATCTTGCAAAGGAGCTTTTTTAACAACATTCACTTTTTTGCCAACCACGAAGCCCATTTCGATCAGGCGTTTGCGAAATGCGCCTCGCCCTTTTATTTTGACTATAATACCTGATTCGCCTTGAGTAAGGTCAAAAAGTGATTTCATTCGTTGTTTGTGCTCATGTGCTGCAAAAATAGCTTAAAGCTTTTGATTGGATTTTATATTGAAGCAAAATACCCACTTATTGGGATGTGAGAATACGCTTTGCGAACAAATTAGTCCTGCTTTTTGAATAAGAGTAGATGAATGGCTTTGGCGGCATTTACCAATCGGATACCCCAATGGGTTTCGAAATAATTTTTGCATTCGTTCACAGCATTCTCTCGGGCAGTTTGCGTGTTTTTGGAATAGAGAATCAGGAAATCTTTCAAATCCTGATACACATCCGTAAGATTGTCGGCAATGCTTGCTTTTATTGCTTCCGAGTTATCAGCATATTCCAAAACCCAATATTCATCCTCTGCATTCAATTTGTTGCGAAGCTCGTTAAATACGATTTCCCAAGTTTCTTGCGTAACAAAGCGTTCGAGATAGGCATCGTCGGTTACTTCAATGGTTGGAATTAAAGAACCTTTCAGATAGAGCAGCGGAATTATTTTTTGAAAATAGTTTAAAATATCCGCTTTCGAATAAGCTTCTATTTTTTCCATGAATAAACAATATTCATGTGCAACGGTAATCAATTCGAGAACGCTTTTCGATTGGGTTATATTTTCATCAGACATGACTCTTTTTGTTTTTTGAATACCGAAAAATAAATGTAAAAAAAAACTTCGAGTGGTCGAAGTTTTTTATTTGCGAATAGAAGATTCTTAAACTCTTCTTTCTTTAATACGTGCTTTCTTGCCTTTCAATCCTCTTAAATAGTAAATACGTGCTCTGCGTACAACACCCAGACGATTTACTTCAATATCATCGATATTTGGAGAGGAGAAAGGGAAAATTCTTTCAACACCAACGTTGTTTGAAATTTTGCGAACCGTGAAGGTTTCGGTAGCGCCACTTCCTGAACGTTGGATCACAACGCCTTGGTAGTTTTGAATACGCTCTTTGTTTCCTTCCTTAATTTTATACTTTACAGTAACAGTATCTCCGGCCTTAAATGCAGGAAATTGTTTCTTTTCTATTGAATCCTCAACGAATTTTATAAGATCTAACTTACTCATTATATTGTGTTTTATCTATTTCTAAAAAGGAGTGCAAATATATGGCTAATAATTTATTTTGTGCAAGCAATTTAATAAATTAATTTTTATCAATTTTATTTTTCTTTTCTTTTCATTCAAAATGTTCGGTATNNAAGCAAATCCGGCCTTCGGCTCCGTGTTCTTTCAATGGCTTGTTGAAATTTCCATTCGGCAATTAATTTTTCGTTTCCCGAAAGCAGAATGTCGGGCACTTTCATTCCCTTAAAATCGGAGGGACGTGTGTAAACCGGAGGCGAAAGCAAGCCGTCTTGAAAAGAATCGGAAAGGGCCGAGGTTTCGTCGCCCAATACGCCCGGAATTAAGCGAATTAATGCATCGGTAAGTATCATGGCTGCCAATTCGCCACCCGACAAAACATAATCGCCAATGCTGATTTCGTGCGTGATGTATTTTTCGCGAACGCGTTCGTCAATTCCTTTGTAATGACCGCAAAGAAGAAGTAGATTTTTGAACGATGAAAAATGGTTGGCCGTTTTTTGATTGAAAACTTCGCCATCAGGAGTCAGAAAAATGATTGCATCGTAGGTGTATTTGCTTTTTAAGTCGTCAATGGCCAAAGCGATTGGCTCGGCCATCATCACCATTCCCGAACCGCCTCCGTAGGGATAATCGTCCACATTTTTATGTTTGCTCAAGGCATAATCCCGGATGTTGTGAATCTGAATTTCTACCAAACCTTTTTCCATTGCTCGTTTGATGATGGAGTGATGAAAAGGGCCTTCGAACATTTCGGGAAAGATGCTGAGAATATCTATGCGCATGATTTTTTTATAGTTTTGAGGCAATAAAATTTTCCAGTTTTACTAAATCGGCGCTAAATTTACGAATGCCTTCGGCTAATTTCTCCGTGGCCATCGCATCTTCGTTGAGCAACCAACGGAACGTTTTTTCGTCGAGATTGATTTTTTCGATTTCTTGCGATTTAGCTTGTTCCACATTTAGCTTTGCTTCAATTTCAATGTTCGCTAATTCCAATTCGGCCAATAATTGAGGCGAAATGGTGAGCAAATCGCAGCCGGCTAACTCGATAATTTCGCCGATATTCCGAAAGCTGGCTCCCATGATTTCGGTTTTATAATCGAATTTTTTGTAATAGTTGAAAATTTCGGCTACGGAGAGCACGCCCGGATCTGCTGAGGCTTCGATATGGCTGATGCCACGGTCTTTTTTATGCCAATCCAATATTCGGCCTACAAATGGTGAAATAAGTTGAACTCCGGCTTCGGCACATGCAATGGCTTGTGCTTTGTTGAAAAGTAAGGTTAGGTTGGTATGGATTCCTTCTGTTTCCAAAACTTCGGCCGCTTTGATTCCTTCCCAAGTGGAGGCAATTTTTATTAAAATTCGTTGGCGAGGAATGCCCGACGATTCATAAAGTCGGATTAGAAAGCGCGCTTTTTCCAATGTTGCTTTGGTATCGAACGAAAGGCGCGCATCCACTTCGGTCGAAACTCTGCCGGGCACTACTTTCAATATTTCTAAACCAAAATTAACGGCCAAACGATCCATACAATAGCTCAGTTGCGCTTTTTTGTCTTTGGAGCGAGCTTGTCCGTACGAAATGGCATCGCCAATCAAATAA
Organism: Bacteroidales bacterium; assembly: GCA_003445975.1. Lineage (GTDB taxonomy): Bacteria > Bacteroidota > Bacteroidia > Bacteroidales > UBA12170 > UBA12170. Next base: position 291 of record DMBV01000068.1, on the reverse strand, counting down.
TCGTATTTCGGATCTTGCGAAGCGGCATAGATTAACGATGGATTTGTAGTGGAATCAAGCGGTTTGAATTGTTTTATCGATTCAAAATCGCCGGTATCGGCCACTACTTTTGTGTATTTTTTTAATTGTTCCAGACTATTCATAAGCTATTTTTTTATTCCTCATCGAAGATTTGTTCTTCATTCATTTTGATAATGTCTTTGTATTCCAAAAACCAAGTTTCTAATTTAGTCATTTGAATGTAAAAAAAGTCGAAAATTTGATTCCAGTCGTCTTCTTTAAAGATATTTA
>DMBV01000037.1 GCA_003445975.1 Bacteroidales bacterium | reverse complement strand
GCAAAGGTAAGCTATTCTGAGAAAATTGCTACTTACTATCGCCAAAGGCTAATTTGTTCATAAACAAGGGATGCGACAATGCCTTTATGCTTTCAAAAAGAGAATACGCGTTTGAAAATTTGTCGTTAATTTGAGTTTGAACTCTCAAAAAAACTTTTCTGAAAAACAATTAAAAGCAGAACGCCAAGTGAAATAGCCGAATCGGCCAAATTGAACACCGGACGAAAGAAAAGAAAATCGGAACCGCCCATCAAAGGCATCCATTGAGGCCAATGGCCTTCAATAATTGGGAAATAAAGCATATCTACAACGCGACCATGCAAAAAGGTGCTATATCCGCCTTCGGCAGGAAGAAAAACGGCTTTTTGGTAAAAAGTGCTATCGCTAAACCACATTCCATAAAAAGCACTGTCGATAACATTTCCAATGGCGCCGGCCAGAATAAGGGAAAGACTGATAATTAATCCGCTTTTTTCGTTTCGATTGATGCTTCTGACCAAATACCAGGCAATGCCAATAATTGCAAAAATCCGAAACAAGCTTAAAAAGAGTTTTCCGTATGAAAATCCAAGTTCAAACCCAAAGGCCATCCCATTGTTTTCAGTAAAATGCAGATAAAACCAGTTTCCAAAAATGGCCATTTCTTCACCCATCAAAAAATTTGTTTTAATCCAAATTTTTAAAATCTGATCAAGAAAAAGAACCAAAAAAATGACAAGTAATGATTTTTTCAAAGGGAGTTTTTTTATAGGTACAAAAAATGGCCATTTCTTATCCTCGAACAAAATCGCAAATAGAAATGACCAATTATTTTTTCAATTCAATTAATTGGCTACCGGACGGTTAAGCTTAGCTTCGATACTCAAGGTAGCATGAGGAACACTTCTTAGACGTTCTTTGGAAATTAGTTTTCCTGTTTCTCTACATACTCCGTAAGATTTATTTTCAATTCGCACCAAAGCATTTTCGAGCGAGGCTATGAATTTTTCCTGACGATTGGCTAACTTACTATTTTCCTCTTTCGACATCACTGCATTTCCTTCTTCCAACACTTTAAAAGTCGGAGAGGTGTCGTTGGTGTCGTTCTCGTTTTTGTTGGTGTAGGCTTCTGTGAGCATAATAAAATCAGCCTTGGCTTTCTCTAATTTAGAGAGGATAATTTCTTTAAACTCCTGAAGCTCTTCGTCGGAGTATCTGGTCTTATCAGATTTTACGTTTTTAGTCATGGCTCTATTTTTATTTAGTAATCATTCTTTTTACACTTTCTTCAATTCAATCAATAACGAAATCGATTCAGTCAATTCAATACTGTCTGAATCGTCTTTCATTTGATTCGAAAACGCGATGGACTCAGTTAATGTTTCCGAGCAAATATATAAATAATTCTTTTCAATTGCAGTATCAAAATCAGGATGTTTTTGGATGATGATGGAAATTTTATCTGTCACCTCAAATCCCTTTTCCTTTCGCAAACTTTGAATCTTATTGATCAAGTCGCGGGCTTTGCCTTCCGAAATTAAATCTTCTGTGAGCGTGGTATCCAAAGCAACTGTATAGATGCCCGAAGTGGCTATCAGCCAACCCGGTATGTCTTGTGTTGTAACCTCTGCATCCTCCAGATTTATTTCTATTTGTTCTCCATTTACTGGCAAAGAAAAGCGACCGTTGCTTTCCAATTGATTGATTTCTTTCTGATTCATTTCTTCGATAGCNNTTGATTTGCTCTTTCAGTTTTTCACTGTTGATAGGAATCATGAGTTTGTTTAATGGCTGACGAACCCTCAGATTGTGTTTTTTCCTTAATGATAAAATCATCGAGCTAAATTCTTGTGCCATTTCCATGCGTTCTTCCAAATCAGGGTCAATCCATTGCGGTTTTGCCACTGGCATATCGCTTAAATGCACGGATTCTATAGTGTGTTTTCGACTCACTTTGTTTAAGTCCATAAATAGTTTATCGCTGTAAAACGGCGCAATGGGGGAACTCAATTGAGCAACCGTTTCCAAACAAGTGTAAAGCGTTTGGTAAGCGGAAATTTTATCTTCGCTGTAATCGCCTTTCCAAAAACGGCGGCGGCTCAATCGGACAAACCAATTGCTCAAATGTTCGCTTACAAAAAGACCAATCGCTCTTCCGGCTCGCGTAGGTTCATAATCGGCATAAGCAGCATCAACAGTCAGAATCAAACTATTCAACTCTGACAAAACCCATCGGTCTATTTCCGGGCGAGCTTCCTGAGCCACGTCTTTTTCGGCGTAAGTAAATTTGTCAATATTGGCATATAAAGCAAAGAAGGCGTATGTATTGTAAAGTGTCCCAAAGAATTTACGTCGAACTTCCTCTATTCCACTCAGATCGAATTTCAAATTGTCCCATGGTTGTGCATTTGTAATCATATACCAACGTGTGGCGTCGGCGCCGTATTTTTCGAGTGTTTCGAAAGGATCGACCGCATTTCCCAATCGTTTCGACATTTTATTTCCATTTTTGTCGAGAACCAAACCGTTGGAAACTACATTTTTAAATGCAACCTTATCAAACACCATCGAAGCAATGGCATGCAAGGTAAAAAACCATCCACGTGTTTGATCTACTCCTTCTGCAATAAAATCGGCTGGGAAAAAAGAATTTATTTTTTCTTGATTTTCGAAAGGAAAATGCCACTGTGCATAAGGCATTGACCCACTATCAAACCACACATCAATCAAATCAGGTTCGCGAAACATGGGTTTTCCCAATGGCGAAACGAGCACGATTTTATCTACATAAGGTCGATGGAAATCGAAAGAAGCATAGTTTTCTTTCGACATATCGCCCGGCACGAAATTGGCCATTGGGTTTTCGTTCATCAAACCGGCAGAAACAGCCTTTTCAATTTCTTTTTTTAATTCTTCGGCGGAGCCAATAAAAATTTGTTCTGCTTGATCTTCTGTTCGCCAAATAGGCAATGGAATTCCCCAAAAGCGAGAACGGCTCAAATTCCAATCGACCAAATTTTCCAACCAATTTCCAAAGCGTCCGGTTCCGGTTGAAGCCGGCTTCCAATTGATGGTTTTATTTAGCTCTATCATGCGATCTTTCATAGCGGTGGTTTTGATAAACCAACTATCCAGCGGATAATATAAAATAGGCTTATCTGTCCGCCAGCAATGCGGATAAGAGTGGACATGTTTTTCAGCTTTAAAAGCGCGGTTTTCGCTTTTCAGCTTCACGATAATATCCACATCAACTGGTTGATTTCTTAATGGATCGTTGTCGTTGTAATATTCTGCTTTCACAAATCTTCCGGCAAATTCGCCCATCTCGGCAACAAAACGGCCGGTTTTGTCAACCATAGTAAGTGAGCCAATGCCATTTTGAGCGCCAACACGAAAGTCGTCGGCTCCAAAACTGGGTGCAATATGCACAATTCCTGTTCCATCTTGTGTGGTAACAAAATCGCCAATTAAAACGCGAAATGCATCGCCCGTTTCGGGTTGAGCATAAGGCATCAGTTGTTCGTAGCGTAATCCTTCGAGTTGAACGCCTTTGCATTCGCCAATAATTTCGAAAGGAATGGCTTTTTGTCCGGCTTCATACTCATCCAAGTTCAGTTCTGAATTTTTAAGAGGAAAAAAATTGCTCACCAAATCTTTTCCTAAAATGACTGTAATTTTTTCGAACGTATATGGATTGTAGGTTTTGACAAGAACATAATCAATGTTTTTGCCAACAGCCAATGCTGTATTGGATGGCAATGTCCAGGGAGTGGTTGTCCACGCCAGAAAAAACACATCGCCAAACGTATTTTTGAATAATCTTTCACTGTCAGCATTTCGTACTACTTTGAATTGTGCGGTAAGTGTAGCGTCTTTCACATCGCGATAGCAACCCGGTTGATTCAATTCGTGAGTACTCAGTCCTGTTCCGGCAGCCGGAGAAAATGGTTGAATAGTATAGCCTTTGTATATCAATCCTTTTTCGTTCAGTTTGCTGAGCAAATACCAAACGGTTTCGATGTATTTATTGTCAAAAGTAATGTATGGATCGTCCAAATCGACCCAATAACCCATTTTGCGCGTTAAGTCGTCCCAAAGATCCTTGTATTTCATTACTTCGGTACGACAAGCAAGATTGTATTCTTCAACACTAATTTTTGTTCCAATATCTTCTTTGGTGATTCCCAGACTTTTTTCGACGCCAATCTCAACCGGTAATCCATGTGTATCCCAACCCGCTTTTCGGCTCACATAATTTCCTTTTAATGTTTGATAACGACATACAATATCCTTAATAGCTCTAGCCATCACGTGATGTATTCCGGGAACACCATTTGCCGAAGGCGGACCTTCATAAAAAACAAAGGCGTTATTTCCTTCGCGGTTTTCTAGACTTTTATCGAAAATCCGCTTCTCTTCCCATTGAAGCAAAATTTCTTTGGCGATCGCCGAGAGGTCAAAGTTTTTATATTCTTGATATTGTGCCATTTTCGATTTTGCAGTTTAAAAGTTTGCAAAAATATGAAAATTTAATTTTCCAACACAGAAAAAGACTTTCTTGAAATTTCATAGATTTGAATAAAATAAAAAATTTAATACCTTTGTGCTCGCAAACAAAATGTTCTGCTCAAACAAAACCGTTTAAATGAACACTCAAGAAATTCTTTTTTTTGCCGGATACATGCTTTTTGTCTTTCTTATGCTTTCCGTCGATTTAGGAATTTTTAACCGAAAAGCACACTCAGTTGGAATGAAAGAAGCCCTTTGGATGAGCCTTTTTTGGGTTGGTTTGGGCTTATCTTTTTATTTCTTCTTCCGTCATTTTGGTCATTTAGTCCATGGGTTAGATTCTATTGAAGAGTTGAAAGAACGGATTGCTTTTTATAGACATCCCATTAGAATAGATGGCTTGTCTTATGAAGATGCGCGTGAGGTTTATAATAAAAACCTTTCTTTGGAATACATCACTGCTTATTTGATAGAAAAAGCACTTTCGGTGGACAATATCTTTGTAATGATATTGATATTCAAAGCTTTTGGAATTGGGAATAAATATTTTCATCGCGTTTTGTTTTGGGGAATTTTAGGTGCGGTGATTATGCGTTTTATATTCATTTTTGCAGGTGCGGCACTTATTCATGAATTTTCTTGGGTACTCTATATTTTTGGTGGATTTTTGATTTACAGTGGCGCAAAAATATTTTTTCAAAAGAATGCCGATAAAGTGGATACAAAAAACCACCCCATGGTGCGCTTTGCAAGTAAATATTTTAGTGTTGCTTCCGATTATGTAGGGCAAAAATTTGTGCTCAAGCAAAACGGTCACTATTTTTTAACTCCGCTTTTTCTGGTTTTATTGGTGATTGAATTCTCAGATGTTGTATTTGCTATGGAC
>DMBV01000043.1 GCA_003445975.1 Bacteroidales bacterium | reverse complement strand
CGCAGATAAGGCGCAGATGGTTTCGCAGATAATCGCAAATTATTTTCAGTTTCCCGATAACTATCTGGAGAACCCAGCACATTTTAAATAAAATTAGTGCGCAAAAAATGAAAAAAGCTCCGTATATCATTGATTTACAGAGCTTTGATTTACGAAGTGTGATCTGGCTGGGATTCGAACCCAGGACCCTTTGATTAAAAGTCAAATGCTCTACCAACTGAGCTACCAAATCCTGCCCTTAAAAAGGACTGCAAAAATAGAGGCTTTTCTTGAAGCAACCAAATATTTTACACTCTTTTTTCAGACTTTTTTTCGGCCAAAACAAGACTAGAAATCAATAATTATATTTTCCTTTCCATCTGTTTTTCAATTCTTTACGATCTTCCGCTTCTCGTTTATTTGTTCCCGGCTCATAAAATATGGTTGATTTTAGTCTGTCGGGCAAAAATTCCAATTCCGTAAAATTGCCTTCAAACTCGTGTGCATACTTATAATCTTGTCCGTAGCCTATTTCTTTCATCAATTTGGTTGGGGCATTTCGCAAATGCAATGGAACCGACAGATTGCCCGTTTGTTGAACAATTTTCTGAGCTTTTTTGATTGCTAAATAGGTAGAATTGCTTTTTGGTGAATTGGCCAGATAAACAGCCGTTTGCGACAAAATAATGCGTCCCTCCGGATAGCCAATCTTATTCACGGCATCAAAACAGGCGTTGGCTAGCAAAAGCGCATTTGGATTGGAGTTACCAATGTCTTCGGAAGCCAAAATGAGCAATCTTCGGGCGATAAACTTGATGTCTTCACCGCCTTCAATCATGCGTGCCAGCCAATAAACTGCCCCGTTGGGATCGCTACCACGTATTGACTTGATAAATGCAGAGATAATATCGTAGTGCATTTCACCATTTTTGTCGTAAGTAGCCAAATTTTGTTGAATTACCTGACTTACCAAACTATTCGTGATTGTCCTGTTTGTGGTATCATTCGGAAATGTGGACACCACCAACTCAATTGCATTAAATAGCTTTCGTGCATCACCACCCGAAATTCGAAAAAGTGCTTCTGTTTCCGGTATTTCCAAAAGCAATCCGTGTTCTTCTTTAAAATATTCAAGGGCTTGAATAAGCAATTTCTCCAATTCAACTTTTCCTAATGATTCCAGAATATATACCTGACAACGCGATAGCAAAGGAGAAATAACTTCAAAAGAAGGATTTTCGGTAGTGGCACCAATCAGTGTCAGCGTTCCTTTTTCGACCGCCGACAAAAGAGAATCTTGCTGCGATTTGCTGAATCGGTGAATTTCGTCCAAAAACAGAATTGCTTTTTGTCCACTTTGCTGCGCTTTTTCAATGACATCGCGCACAATCTTAACTCCGGCATCGATGGCACTAAGCGAATAAAAAGGAATATCCAGATTTTTTGCCAATATAAAAGCCAAGGTAGTTTTCCCAACGCCTGGAGGTCCCCATAAAATCATTGAAGGAATACTCCCCGACTCAATGGTTTTGCGCAATATGCCAGCTTTCCCTACTAAATGCTCTTGCCCAATATACTGGTCAAAATCCATCGGACGAAGCAATTCCGCAAGAGGTTTTGTAAGAATCATCAATCTTTCTAATCAATAAATAATCTCTGTTTTGTTCTAACGAAAAAGCAATTTTCAATCAGAAAAAAATGAGCGTTGGCTTAAGGCAGCTTAAAACCAAAAGCTTGCATCATTTTCTCAAAGATAGCCGAATTTTCATAAATTCCACTAAAATTTTCCGCACCGGGTCCGTAAGCAAAAACAGGCACCAAAACAGCAGAATGACCGCCGGTACTGAATTTCCCTTCTACCATTCCATGTTCCAGATCGCCATTGATAACACTCAATCCACCGGTTTCATGGTCGGCTGTAACAATTACGAGTGTATGACCATCTTGTTCGGCAAATTTTAAAACCTCGCCAACAGCGCGATCAAAATCGAGTGTTTCTTCGATGGTAGTGCCTAAATTATTATCATGAGCAGCCCAATCAATCTGTGAACCTTCCACCATTAGGAAGAAACCTTTATCGTCTTGATTCAATAGCTCCATCGCTTTTTTAGTGCTTTCCACCAAAAATTCGCCACGTGCAGGATAGGCTTCCAAATGTCCTTCAGCAAAAAATCCTGCCACTTTTCCTTTTTTCAAGGAGGCTAGTTTGTCAAGATTCTCAACAATCTGAAAGCCTTTTGCTTCCAAAGCAGGATACAAACTTTTTCCGGATTTACGTTTATTAAAATCGTCGGAGCCTCCACCCAAAAAAACATCAAGCGAATCGCTTACAAAAAAAGCGGCAATGTCTTCGTATTGGCTACGCCTGCTCACATGGGCAATAAATGCTGCTGGCGTAGCGTGTGTAATTTTACAAGCTGCTACCAATCCTGTAGCAAATCCTTTGCCAGATGCTATTTCTAAAATAGTAGGATCAGCCACGCCATTTTTATCGGCACTGATAGTTCCATAATTGGTTTTTTTTCCTGTTGCTAAAGCAGAACCTCCCGCGGCGGAATCCGTACGGTAATTATTTTTTGCGCTCGTTTTTGAAAAACCAACGTAAGGCATCTGTTCCATGTACAAACGATTGTTGTTGGCCGTCATCGCTGCAAAAACATGGCTCACACCCATTCCATCCCCAATCATAAGAATTACATTTCTTATTTTCGCATCGTCGTTTCGAACCGGCTTGATATCTTTTACAATATATTGATTTTTTGTAACATAAACCTGACCGCCTTCCTCTGGCTTATAATTTCCATCTAAATATGCTTGTTGTCCAAAAGCTGATACGGTCAAAAATAGGCCAATTGCCCATAAAATATTTTTCATAGATAAGTTAATTTGGTAGGCAAAGATAAGACATATAAAAGTAGAGGCAAATACCCAAATGTTATGAAAATATTAATAAATCAGCGATTATTCTTGCAGTCTTTCAACCGCTTTGCAAATGACTTTAGCCATTTCATTGAATTCATCTATATCAAACAAACGCGACAAATAAATGATTTTTCCATTCTCGTCGATGACCACATTTCGAGTAACTCCAGATAGCAAATCGGCATAAAGTCCAAAAATATTTGCTTGCGGATCCAATGCCAAAGGATACGAAATCTTCATTTGTTTCTGATAATCCAAAACTACGTCCAATGGCTCATCTCGATCTATCCCAACCACATATATTTTTTTTCCTTTCAGCTTTTGAACTATATCTTTTTCGATATAGGGCATTTCGCGTCGGCACACTCCACACCAACTGGCCGTAAACTGAAGCATCACAATTTTCCCTCTTTGTTCTTTTAAATTAAAAATTTTCCCATCCGTAAGTTTGGCCGTAAAATGAGGTGCTTCATCGCCGATGCGAACTAAAAAACCATTGATTCCCGATTCTTGTGATTGAGCCGAAAAAATAAAGCCAATACTAAAAAGGATGAGTAGAAATTTTTGATACATATCGATCTATTTAAATGCAAACTTATGAATTTACCGAAGTTCGATCGCAACAATAACATCCATTTAACAATTTTAAATCCGATTAGAAAGTGTAATTTTGGCCCGTAAAGGACGAAAATAAATGGAAAAACAGACAGCTTTCAACCGAAAAAAAATTCATTACACACGAAGCGGACAAGGTGAAACATTGATTCTTTTGCATGGTTTTCTCGAATCCAAGCAAATGTGGAAAGAACACCAAAAAGTTTTAGCCGAAAAATATCAAGTTGTTGCCATTGATTTGCCCGGACATGGAAAAAGCGAACAGATATCTGCTGTTCATTCCATGAGCCTTATGGCCGGAACTGTAAAAGCGGTCATGGATGCAGAAAAAATACAATCTTGTGTGATGATTGGGCATTCGATGGGAGGATATGTCACACTTGCTTTTGCCCGAAACTATCCCGAATTGCTAAAAGGATTCGGTTTGTTTCACTCGCAAGCCATGGCTGACGACGAAACAGCCAAAAAAAACCGCGAACGCTCCATCGAAATCATCCTGCAAGACAAAGGAAGTTATATAAACCAATTTATCCCTTCTCTATTCGCTCCCAAAAATAGAGATATTCTGCAGAAGCAAATCCAAAATCAAATCGAAATGGCCAACGCCATGAGTAAGGAAAATGTGATTGCAGCCATGACCGGTATGAAAGAAAGAGAATCGTCGTTGGATATTTTGATAGACACAAACGTTCCTGTTTTATTTATTCTTGGCAAACAAGATTCGCGTATTCCTTTGGAAAAAGTGCTTGCTCAAACCGCGCTACCTACCATTTCTCAAACCCTTATTTTGGGCGAAGCTGGCCACATGAGCTGGATGGAAGAAACAAACAAAACAATCCAAGCAATGGATGGCTTTATGAGCTTATGTTTGTCTGAATAAATAATTCAAAAATATTTTTCAAAATATTTGCATTGAAATGTTTTTTTGTTGTATTCTTGCAAATAATACTTCATTGTAGCATTTAATGAGATTATCCAAAACATCGGAATATGCCTTACGCATTCTTAGCTTTATGGCCAAAGAACCGGAGCTTCTATATTCGGCCAAATTTCTGGTTGAAAAACTAAATATATCAGATAAGTATTTGCGAAGATTGATGACGAATTTGACCAAATCGGGTTTTATCAGAAGTGCCCAAGGGCGCGATGGAGGCTATTCGTTCGCTAAAAAACTAAACGATATTGTTTTGGCCGATATCATCAATTCAGTAGAAGGAATGGAAAAATACATGGGCTGTGTGCTTGGTTTTGATCAATGCTCGGACGCCAATCCTTGTGTAATGCATTCTACTTGGGTAAATGTGCGTGAGAAATTTAACGAAACATTCCAAAACAAGACTTTAGCAGATTTCAATTTTGATGAGATAAATAAATTTTGATTTTTTTTGAATTTAAATACTACATTATTGTAGTATATTATTAACTAAAAACTATTTACAATGAAACAATCTTTACTTGACAAATTTATGAGTCGTAAGGGCCTTTACACTGGTTTTTGGATTATGGCACTCATAATGGTTAGCATGCTGATCTATTACACGGCAAATCTTCAGAAGGAAGTCCCTCCTATTCCGCAAACGGTGAAATCGGTAAGTGGTGAAGTTCTTTACACTTACGATGATGTTGTGGCCGGAAAAGGAAATTTTCAACAATTCGATTTAATGGATTGGGGGACACTATTGGGAATGGGAGCTTACATGGGACCCGATTTCACCACCGAATTTATGCATTATCGAGCTGAGTTTTTGTATGACTTTTATGCCAATGAGTTGTATGGAAAAACCAACAAAGAGCTTACGCAAGTAGAACGCGGCTCGGTAAAAGAACGCGTGAAACAAGATTTTAAGCAGCAAACCTCTCTTTTAGAAAAAGGAACTATCTACACCGATGCATCGGCTGCTGCTTATCACAAAAACGTAGCGTATTTAACCAAACTTCTCACTGAAGGCGATCCGGAAAGAGCCTTTCCAGGCGGCGTTATTCTTGCCGAAGAAGCAAAAACCATTGCTGCTTTTGTGGATTGGTCGCAATTGGTTGCGTCTTCCTATCGCCCGGGTACTGTGCGTACATGGTCGAACAATTGGCCACCGGAACCCATGATAGATCAAGACTTGACTTTCAACTCACATAAAATTTCGCTTTGGGAGTTTTTGATTTTGTGGACATTGACCATCGTTGTCATTTATTTGGCTTATGAATATCTCTTTGTGAAAGACCCGACTGACAAGCTGGAGCCGGCGATGAAGATTACGAAACTGTTTCGTTCGCAAAACAAATTGTTAAAATACATTCCGATCGTTTCGGGATTGTTCTTTGTTCAATTAATCCTTGGTGGTTATTTGGCGCATCTTTACACAGAACCAACCAAAGATTTTATTTTCTCACAAAGTCTATTGCCGTTCAATGTAATTCGTTCTATACACACTCAATTGGCCATTTTATGGGTGGCTGTGGGTTGGTTGGTTGGCGGTTTGCTAATTGCTCCTTGGGTTGCAGACAAAGATCATAAATTCCCTTGGTTGGTCGATATTTTGTGGACTGCGTTGTTGGTGGTTGCCATTGGAAGTATTATTGGATTGTATCTTGGAGCTACCGGTCAATTGCGCGAAACATGGTTTTGGTTAGGAAACGAAGGACGTGAATTGCTGAATCTTGGTCGGGTTTGGGATATTGGTTTGGTGATTGGCTTGGTATTTTGGTTCTTATTGATAGTTTCATTAATTCGAAAAGCAGCCACCAACAATCCCATTGTGAGTACAATCATTTGGTCTTCGTTCGCCATTGCAACTTTATATATGGCCGGCATGATGCCTGTGCATAAAATTATGCCCAATTTTACAGTTGACGATTATTATCGCTGGTGGGTAATCCATCTTTGGGTGGAATTGACTTTTGAACTTTTTGCTGCCGGAGTTATTGCATTTTTTACCGTTTCGTTGGGATTGATTACACACAAAACGGCCGTAAGAGTCATGTTCTTCGAATTGTTTCTCATCATGCTGAGTGGAACTTTGGGTGTTGGCCATCACTATTGGTGGCAAGGTTTGGATGAATACTGGATTGCGATTGGAGGAATTTTCTCAGCATTGGAACCACTGCCACTCGCTTTGATGATTATTGAAGCGATGAAAAACCAGCGTGAAAAACTTCATTCAGCGGAAGGTTTCGCGTTTTCGGCACCTTTTATGTTTATAGCCGGTTCGGCCATACTCAATTGGATTGGTGCAGGATTTTTCGGGATGATCATCAATACTCCAACAATCAGCTACTATTCGCACGGAACTTATCTTATAATGCCTCACGGACATATCGCTCTGCTTGGCGCATTTGGTTATATTTCGATTGCATTTCTGTATATGACTTCTCGTGCCAATGCGCTGGCAAAAGGACTGGAGTGGAGCGATAGGCTAACCAAATATGGCTTTTGGACATTAACAATTGGCGCACTATTGTTTGCAATTCCTACTTATATGATTGGAATTGAACAAACAGAAAAAGCGATGGAGATGGGTTATTTTTTCACCAGAACTCGTGAAGCTATTGAAGGAATGAAAATGTGGATGTGGCTGAGAACCATTCCTGATACTTTGATGATTTTAGGTGGTGGAATTATTTTCTACGATTTAACAACAAAAACATTTTTTGCGAAAAAGCAAAGTAACATATAGAACTTCCCCTACAAAAATTGCTTCCTTTGTCGTTGACGAAGGAAGCAATTTAAATTCAAAACCATGTCGGAATTTACAAATACAAGAAAAAGTCGGATCGAGCTTCTCAATCGATATATGATTGGAATTGTGGAAGGGATTCACGGCGCAAAATTAGTTGAAGAACTTGGATTAAAAGCTGATAATTTTATTCCTACCGATGTATTGAGCGCCTTTGATTTGCTTTTTGAATCCAAAACCGATTTAAAGGAAATGAAAAAGGCATCAAACAAACTCTTCAATATTTTGTTTGAATCGCTTCGGGCATATCCGTCTATTTCGCCAAAAAAAGATAGTTTTATCTACTATTTGATGCGCGACAATGCTCAAGTCAATAGCCAATTAAAAGATTTAAAGCCACTTATCAGGCAAATCAATCAAAAAACGGAACATAGGCTACTTGAAACGCTGAACAATCGATTTGAGAAATTAGCCGAATTTACCAAACATTATACCGTGAAAGAACATATCCTCTTTCCGGTTTTGGAATCCAATTGGAAGGAATATGATTGTCTGAAACTGATGTGGTCGTTTCACGACGATATCCGACAGAATTTAAAAAAAATCATTGCCTTGTTAGGCTCCGAAAATTTCGAACTAAAAACATTCAATACGCTGGCAGGTGCTCTTTTTTTCAATATCAGCACTGTTATTTTCCGCGAAGAAAAAATTCTTTTTCCGATTATGATGGAGAGTCTCGATTCTGATTTGATGGAGAAAATGCGCACGGAACTAAATGAGATGAAACTCCCTTTTGTGGAAATACGTCGGACTTCTCACAGCCTAGAAAAAGCCTCGTCGTTTTCCGAAGGCATGATACAGTTGCCCACCGGCGAAATAACTTTAGATCAAGTAGAACTGATTTTCAATCACTTGCCAGTAGATATTACCTTCGTGGATGAGAACGATACTGTTCGTTATTTTTCAACGCCCAAGCATCGCATTTTTCCGCGCACGGCTTCCATTATTGGACGTAAAGTACAAAACTGTCATCCGCCCGAAAGCGTGGATGTGGTGAACCGCATCGTGGCTTCTTTTAAAAAAGGAGAGAAAGATCGAGCCAGTTTTTGGTTGCATTTGGGGCCAAAATTTGTACTTATTCAGTATTTCGCTCTGCGCGATAGAGATCAAAATTACCGTGGTGTTTTGGAAGTTTCGCAAGAAATATCCGAAATACAAGAACTCAGAGGAGATCGAAAATTACTCGATTGGTAAGCATTTAAAAATTACGAACAACAATGAAAACTAAATATAAAGTTAGCGAAGGTTGCATCGCTTGTATGGCCTGCGTTGAAGTGGCAGGAACAAATTTTGAGCTAGGCGATCGGATTGCGTTTCTCAAAAAGCAACCCGAAACTGAAGAAGAATTAAAGCAATGCAAAGAAGCTCTAAATATATGTCCGGTCGAAGCCATTTCGGTTAAACAGGAAGAAAAAACGGATATTGAACCCATTTTGGCCAGTTCGAATATCAAAGAAACCCTCGATAAATATCCGGAGCTAAAAGTTACGCTAAATATCTTATCGCCAAAATTCAAGCGGATGCAAAATCCGACTTTATACAACACACTTGCTCGCTATGCCAGTTTTAAAGATGCAGCCAGAGTTACCGGTGTATCCATTTGCGAAATTCTGCACGCCTTAAACAAACAATTGGGCGTGGAAGACATGCTGATCAAAAATATGCCGGAATGTATCAAATCGCAGAATTCATCTATGCAAATGGGAGAAGAAATCAGTTGGGAAGAAAGCCCTGAACGCTATATCTACAATATGGAGAGTATGCCTGAAATTATTTCGCTGCTTGATAAATTGGAAGCTCAAAAAAATTTGGTGATTATCTCCGTTGAGGAACCACAAGAATTGATCAATGTGGTAATTGGTTTAGGGTTGAAATTCAATGTAGAAATGAGGCGCGAGTTTCGAGTGTCAATTTTCAATTCAAAAGAAAGTGAAAACACAGATTGGAAAGAGCGCAAAGAAAATTTTGAAATATTGGATGTGCGAAAAATGCAAAGCGATCCTTTTGATATTATCATCAAAAAGGCATACGAAACGAAGCCGGATTCCGGATTTATTCTCATTCAAAAATTTGAACCCATTCCACTGATAAATATGCTTTCGGAGATGGGATTTGAGCATATTGCGGAGGAAAAAGGATTTTTTCAGGTATGGACCTATTTTCATAAAAAACCGATTGTTCAGAGTGAAGAAAATACAAACAGCAGCAAGCCTCAAGTCGTTATTCAATCGGCTACGCCGGTGGCTTATCCGGTCATAATGCGTTTGTTGCAATCAGAAAAAATCCGCAAAGCCATCGGCATTAAAGAACTGAAAGTTTGGGAAGAAACGGAAAAACATTTGGCTTGGATTGCCAATGGCAGAGCGGATATTAGCTTTTCCGCATTGATCACTTCTGTCAAACTAAAAAACAGTGATATCAAAATTCCAGCACTTTTTGTTTGGGACAATTTTGTTATTCTTGCCAGAGGCTACAAAGCCGAGGGTTTTAAAGACTTAGTAGGCAAACACATTCATACGCCTTTGTTTGAAGAAGCGCCGCCCACAAAAATTACAAAATATTTAATTCAAGCCAGCGGTTTAAATCCCAATGATTTCAATTTTGTCTATGGCAATCCGTTTGGTCGTCCCGAAATCATCTATGCCGATTTTGTTTCCGGCAAAGCCGATACAGTTATTTTGCGTGAACCGGAAGCCAGTTATGCTATCAAAATTATGCAAGACCGTGGCGAAGAAATTTCCATACTTTCATACAACAAGATTTGGAACCAATACAATCCGGGTTTTGGTAGTTTTCCAAACGCAGGCATTGTGTTAAAGGGAGAGTTTGTACGAAATTATCCGGAAATTACGGAAGTATTGCTCGAAGAATTAAAACAAGCCATCGATTGGGTAAACAACAACCGCCAGGCATCGGCTGAACTAAGTTTTGATATGATGCGCCAACCGGTTGATCGGGTGGAATTGTTTTTGAATCGCGTAAACTTTGAATATGTTTCGGGCGAAAAGCTGGTAAATAAAGTGGAGAATTATTTTCGAATTCTTTACGAACAAGGAATTGTGGAAACAAAGACAGACGATTATTTTCTCGATATTTTTAGATAAAAACAAACTTTATAAAAACAGATTTCATGGAAACAAACGAACATCAAAAAGGAATAAAATTCAGTTTTAAAAATAGCATCGATTATAGCCAAAAGGCGGTGGTAAGCAAGCATATTCTCAAAAAAGAAACTGGTACAATCTCTTTGTTTGCTTTTGATAAAGGCGAGGGATTGAGCGAACATACGGCTCCATTTGACGCATTGGTATATATTGTTGAAGGCAAAGCAGATGTAATTATTGGTGGAAAATCATTTGTTTTGGAAGCCAACGAAGCCATTATTATGCCGGCGAATGTATCGCACGCGATGAATGCGTTGGAACATTTCAAAATGGTTTTGACAATGATAAAGAAATAGAATTGTCGCGCTCGGAATCAATTAAAATGGAAATCCGAAACTGAAATAGTAATAATACTTGTGGTTATCGGTGTTTTGAGAAACGGCAAATTTGACCGGTCCGATTACTGAGTTGTAAGCTACGCTACCAACCCAGCCGGAAATAGTTTCACCATTTAAACGTAGCGATTCCTCCGAATAGGTTTCGGCATGATTGATAAAAAAAGCCGATTCCCAGAAGCCGCTGATATACCAATTTTTAATCATCTTCAGTTGGAATCCCAATCCTAACTTCAGAAAATTGTCGGTGGCAATCTGATAAGGCTGTATGCCAGCTTGGTTAAAAGTATTTTGCCGGGAGTTGAAACCGCTTCCACCCAAAAAGAACTTATCTCCATAGAAAGGAATGGCATTCATGTATGCAAGCGTAAATTCCGGAATAAGCGATAAATTTTGAATCAGCCGGATATAGTGTTTAAAGTCGATTACAACAATCTGATTTTCGTTCGAAATTGGCTTAAACATTCCATCTTCTGTTGTAAAAGAAGATTGCGGATTGATAATTTTTCGGTATTCGATATCGAACCGAATGCCTTTGGTTGGAAAAATGGGGTGATCGAATGTATTTACGTGATAGGCCGCTTCCAAAGAAAAATTGGTGGCAATAACGCGTTCTACTCCATACAGATCTTCCAATCCATTCTGCAAATAAAAAAAGTTTGCTAAATAAGTGCCTTTCAATTCGATTTTAGAATTTTGAGTGATCGAAATTCCCACACTGGTACCAAATTGCAGTTGATTGTTTTTAAATTGCCCCAAATTAACCACCACACTACTTGGAAATTCATAAAAATTGGGAATTACGATACTATGCATATTGGCGGATAATGTAAAGAACAATCGCTTATTTTCGCCGCCAAATAGATGATAGGCCAATTTTGCTTGTGGGTATTTCGACACATTTATAGACAAATCCAATTTAGAAGTTTTCGCTCCTAAATGCTTGTACGAAGCATTCAACAATAAGCCAGCATCAAAAAAATTATCGTAATAGACACTCGCATTTGCCAATATTCGATCTTTTTCAATCACTTCGAGAATCAAATTAAAAGCATCGCCTTCTTTCACAAAATAATATTCAATCTTTTCGAAAACCAAAGTGCTATAAAGCGATTTCATTGCCAAACTGAGGTCGGCTCTTGTTACTGTGCTGTTTTCCTTTAGTCCCGACATGGCAATCACAAATTCCTTTCCTGCGTATTTCAATCCTTTGATTTGAATTTTATTTATCAGAATTTTTTGTTCGCTGAAAATAAACTCCTTTTTTTCAATCGATGGAAAGCTATCTAATTTCTCTTTTAAATCCAATAACTGATTGTAAACCAATTCGCTTCTCGCCATCGACTCCCCTAAATCTATAATTTCTTTGGCCTTTCCAAAACTCTCCACTCCATAGTCGCTCATGTTGGGCACAATTTTTATATCGACGGATTCCATACTTTCAGCAGCATTTTTCGAACCAAATAAAGTGGCTGAATGCATAAGTATTTTCATCATACTATTTAAATCTTTCGCTTTAAGATTCTCCTGCGAGCCAACATACACGCCAATCACAATATCGGCACCCATATCAATGCATTCCAGAACCGGAAAATTATTGATAATTCCTCCATCAACCAACAGTAAACTATCTTTAACAATCGGAGTAAATGCAGTGGGAATGGCCATACTAGCGCGCATAGCTTGCGCCAAACTCCCCGAACTAAAAGTATAGGTTTTCCCTGAAATAATATCGGCAGCTAAACAGCGAAAAGGAATTGGGAAATGATCGAACGACTCGACACCATTTGCTCGCCAACACATTCCGGAAAGCGATTCCGAAATAAGTTGTCCGCGAACTAAACCAAGCGGAAGTTTAACAGATTGGATGCTATTTCCCGAAAAATTCAATTGGTATTTCCGGTAATCTTCTTTGATGTTTATTCCAACTTTATCAAAACTTACTTCATCCGTAAAAGCGGCAATCCAATCTGTAGCCAAAGCCAAACTATCCAGTTGATGAGCATTGTATCCAATGGAATACAATCCTCCAACAATGGATCCCATACTTACTCCCGTAATGTAATCGGGGCGAATGCCAATTTCTTCCAATACTTTTAAAACGCCCACATGTGCCAATCCTTTTGCTCCGCCACCACTCAAAACCAAGCCGATTTTTGGACGCTGCTTCTCCTGCGGCTCCTGCTGTTGGGCGGAAGCCGAAGGAATGATGAGACTTATAAGAATAAATGTCGATAAAAAGAATTGGATCCGATAATACATGAGTTGAGTTCCAAAAATAAATGATACAAAGGATTTCCAAATATACAAAATAAGCAGCAAAATAGAGAAGTTAAAAGCAGCAATGTAGTATAAAATAAATTGTGTTTTGTCCGAAAATTTGCCGATTTTGAACTAAATATTATTAATTTACAATTATCGCGAACATCAAGAGAAGACATGAAAATGTCTCTTGAAGATATCGATCGCTTTGCTCTGACAAAACTTGAACAGTCATTTCTCAAGATGGAAAAAAAATAAAAGAATTGTTCCTAATTCTTTATTCTTACTTTTGCTTACCAACGGATGCAATTTTGAAACTCATATCATCACATTATTAGCGTAATTTAGGAATTCATTCGGGCAAACACAAAAAACTTTGGATATTAAACAGAAACTTTTATGAAACCAAGACAACGAAAAGTACTTTTGATCTTTATCGTACTTTTTTCGATGCTAAATGCAGCTTTCTCTCAATTGGCTGATAAAATGATGATTGTGATTATTGATGGAGCGCGCTATACCGAAACTTTTGGCGATCCCACCTACAAATATATTCCAAAAATGAAGTCATTATCGCAGGAAGGCACACTACTCGATAATTTTGCAAACAACAACTACACTTACACCTCGCGCGCAATTCCGGCTTTATGGTGTGGAGCATGGACAGCCGTTGAACCAATAGTTTATCAAGGAACGTCAACTCAATATGCCGTTCTTCCCACTCTATTTGAATACTATCGAAAACAAAAAAATAAGCCCGCCGAAGATTGCGTTTATGTTTTAAAATACGTTCCAAGTTTATGGTTACCAAGTTTTGATATCGATTACGGCCCAAACTACTGGCCCGAATTTCATAGCGTTGGCAGCTCAGATCAAGATGTTGCTACCCAAGCACAGATGGTTATGGCGGATTCTCATCCGCACTTTATGCTGGTTTATTTAGCTGAGGTTGACCACGCAGGGCATTTGGGGATTTGGGAAAACTATACTGCTTCTATTCAAACTGCCGATAGTATTGTTGGCGTATTGTGGGAAAAGCTTCAGTCCGATCCTTTTTATAAAAATAGTACAACACTAATTGTTACGAATGATCATGGGCGACACGATGACCAACATGGAGGATTTCAGAACCACGGTTGTAGTTGCGAAGGATGCAGGCATATTCAATTTTTGGCCGTAGGACCAGATATAAAGAAAAATTTTGTTTCGACTCAATACCGCAACATTCCCGATATGGCCGTTACGGCCTCCTATCTGTTAGGTATTCAACCTCAAAAAGCAACAGGCAATACAATGTATGAAATTTTTAATTTTACCGGAACAAATGAAGAAATAAAACCAACTTTCAGGCTAGATGCCACCTATCCCAATCCTTTTAGCAAAAGCACGAATATTCGTTACTATTTAGAACGAGCTGAGCATGTCCGACTAAATATTTTTTCTGTTTCAGGTGAGAAAATAATCACTCTAAAAGATGAATGGGAAAGTCAGGGAAACAAGTTATTACGTTGGGATACAAAAAATGCCCATGGACAAAAAGTTGTCCCGGGCATTTATTTTTATATACTTCAAGTTGGAAATAAGAGCGAAACCGGTAAATTAATCTTGGCGAATGATTCTTAATTCTAATCCTTAATCCTTAATTTTTAATTCTCAATTCTCAATTAATACATACTGATCTGAGATCTTTGTCTTATAAGCATTTCAGGCTTATTCTCGAACATACTGATGAGTCCTGTAACCGTTAAGTATCTATTTGTAAAGTATCTTTCAGGATAGCGACTGAATCTTTTCGCATCCCAAGCATTCAGTATTATCGTAAAATCTTGATAAGGATAAGGAGCTCCAATGTATAAATAATATTCATTGCTTTCGCCAGAATACCATACCTCTGCAACTTGTCCGTAGATTCTTGCTACTTCGCCTATATAATTATAGGAATCGTAAGCGGATACGGTGTGGATTCTATATCCGTAGGGATAATACCAAAGATTGAAATCAGGATACCAAAGTCTGTAATTTCGATACATATTTACATTCCAATAGATATCAATAACGTTTGGAATCGTGTAAGGATTGTGAACTCTCCTATAATCCAATGTCTGATAAGTATATTGGATGGAAGGAGCTGTTCTGAATACTCTATTGGGCTTATGGGTTTTGTAAATTTTTCTTGAGTCAGCATCCCTTTCAGATGTTTTGGGAGCATAAACCTGACCACGACCCGATTGAGCCTTTTGATTTTGCTGATCACCAACTCGAACATTTCCATTATTTCTATCCGAGTTATTTGAAGATGCTGTATTGACTCGATGAGTTGAACCAGTCCTATTTCCATCATTTCCGTTTGTTCTGGTGGAATTATCAGTTCTTGTTTGAGGGCTTACGGACTTGCTATTTCGCGGTTCACTGTTTCTTGTAGCTGGAGAACCCGACGAAATTTTGGTATTCCTTTCCGTTGTAGCTTTATTTGATAAAACAGTAGAACGAGATCCATTGCTCGTTGACGAAGTGGGCGTCTTCACTTCTTTTGTGCTGGAAGAATTGTCTCTGGATTTTCGTACCAAAGTCGTTGTCGATTTTTTTTCTTTATCCCTCTTGGTTTTTTCTACCGTTTGCGCTTCTATTGAAAAAGCGAGGAACATCATGGCGAGTAAAATACTGAAAGTTTTCATAACGTTTCATTTAATTGATTTACCTATTCTATACCAAATTCTCTGCCAAAGATTCGCATCTCCTTGCTTCTGATCATTTATAGAATTTTATATACTTGTTTTACAATACTTTAAACTCTATTAATATATATTGCATATTTTCAATTGCGAAGATAATATCGATGAAACTCGACACAAAAATAGCCGTGCACGATAAACGATTTGATTATCTTTGCCGCTCATTTTTAAAAAATATCTTTATGATTTCAGTTGACGGTTTGGCGGTAGAATTTGGCGGGACAACGCTTTTTAAAGATATCTCTTTTGTGGTGAACGACAAGGATCGTATTGCCCTAATGGGAAAAAACGGGGCCGGAAAATCTACCTTACTAAAAATAATAGCAGGAGTTCAGGTTCCAACAAGAGGAAAAATCTCTGCACCAAAAGATGCTATCATCGCTTATTTGCCTCAACATTTGATGGCCGAAAACCAGCGAACAGTGTTTGAAGAAGCATCGCAGGCATTTTCGCAATCATTGGATTTACAATTGGAATTGGATGAATTAAACAACCAACTAGGCACGCGAACCGACTACGAATCGGAAGAATATTATGCCATTATTGAAAAAGTTTCGGATTTAAGCGAAAAACTGTACAGTCAAGGCGATATTAATTTCGATGCCGAAGTAGAAAAAATTCTGCTTGGTTTGGGATTTGTAAGAAGCGATTTTCAGCGACCAACGAGTGATTTTAGCGGTGGCTGGAGAATGCGCTTGGAACTTGCTAAAATTTTATTGAAAAATCCCGATCTAATTTTGCTCGATGAGCCAACAAATCATCTAGACATCGAATCTGTGCAATGGCTGGAGGAATTTTTAATCTCAAGCGCCAAAGCGGTGATGCTCATTTCGCACGACCGCGCCTTTGTTGATCGAATTACTACGCGAACCATCGAAGTGACAATGGGGCGGATTTACGATTACAAAGTGAACTATTCCAAATACTTGGAACTGCGAAAAGAACGCCGTGAGCAACAACAGAAAGCTTTTGTAGAACAACAAAAATTCATAGCCGAAACACAAGTGTTTATCGATCGCTTTAAAGGAACTTACAGCAAAACGCTTCAAGTTCAATCGCGTGTAAAAATGCTGGAAAAATTGGAAATATTGGAAGTGGACGAAATAGATACTTCCCATTTAAGACTTCGATTTCCACCTTCACCCCGTTCGGGGACTTATCCGGTGATGACCGAAGAACTTTCCAAATCCTACGGCGAACATCTGGTATTTTCGAACGCTTCGTTTAGCATTCTAAGAGGCGAAAAAGTGGCTTTTGTCGGCAAAAATGGCGAAGGAAAATCTACAATGATAAAAGCGATCATGGGTGAAATTCCTTTCGAAGGTAAACTCACACTCGGACACAACACTATGATTGGCTATTTTGCGCAAAACGAAGCTTCGCTGCTCAACGAAAATTTAAGTGTATTTCAAACCATCGATGACGTTGCCAAAGGCGATATTCGAACAAAAATAAAAGATATTTTAGGCGCTTTTATGTTTGGTGGAGAGGAGTGGGAAAAGAAAGTTAAAATTTTATCCGGCGGAGAACGTACACGCTTGGCTATGATAAAATTGCTACTCGAACCTGTCAACTTGCTTATTCTGGATGAGCCAACAAACCATTTGGATATGCGCACCAAAGACATCCTGAAACAAGCCTTGATGGATTTTGACGGAACATTGATTTTGGTTTCGCACGACCGCGATTTTCTCGACGGTTTGGTGAGCAAAGTGTTTGAATTTGGCAACAAAAAAGTACTCGAACATTTTGAAGGAATTCGGGAATTTTTGGAGCGCAAAAAAATGGAACACCTTCGCGAATTGGAAATCAAGACAAAAAAATAATATCCAAGCCAATTGTTTGCGAAATAATTAAATTTGAAACGAAAAATCGATGGTTTTTTTTGTTTTTAAATAAGCCCAGAAATTTCTAAATTACTCACATTAATTAAAATTTAAAATGAAACTGGATTGGCTGCTCGAATATAATCCTATTTTATTGGCATTTGGAGCTACATTGTTTACATGGGGATTGACAGCTTTAGGCGCTTCGATGGTGTTTTTCTTTAAAACCATCAATAAAAAAATACTCAACTCTATGCTCGGTTTTGCTGCTGGAATAATGATAGCGGCTAGCTTTTGGTCATTGTTGAAACCGGCAATCGAAATGGCAGAAGAAAGCGGTACAAAAGGATGGATTCCTGCTGTGGTTGGTTTTCTATCCGGAGGATTATTTTTATACGTCATCGACCGTATTTTACCACATCTACATCTTGGCCTATCGATGGATAAAGCCGAAGGAATAAAAACACAATGGCAAAGAAGTGTATTATTGGTTTTAGCCATTACGCTGCACAATATTCCGGAAGGATTGGCCGTAGGTGTTGCTTTTGGCGCTTTGGCGATTAATCCGGACATAGGAATACTTACCGGGGCAGTGGTGCTCGCAATAGGAATTGGATTACAAAATTTCCCGGAAGGAGCAGCAGTGTCTATTCCACTTCGCCGCGAAGGATTTTCTAGATTAAGAGCATTCCATTACGGTCAGTTATCCGGTATCGTGGAACCAATTGCCGGAGTTTTTGGAGCCTATTTGGTTCTAACAATGACTCCAATCCTACCCTATGCGCTTTCTTTTGCAGCCGGAGCAATGATATTTGTGGTAGTTGAAGAATTGATTCCGGAATCTCAATTGGGAGATGAAACAGATTTATCTACCGTTGGTGCCATGTTGGGATTTGCCACTATGATGGTGCTGGATGTAGCTTTAAGTTAAAAATATTGAAAATAGTTCACTCATTTTTTTTGTATTAATTCAAGCATTTCTGATTTTTTCTTAAACTGCTTTTATCCCAAGTACTCCTACGGGATTTCTTTTGCTTCAATTGTCGGCTTTGTTCAATTATTTGCCTGAAGAAAATAAATACATTTTTTTGCTCATTATCAGCATTTTAATAAATTTTATTTCTGTTTCGATCGCTTTCCGCTTCCCGCGAAAAATGGCAAAATAAAGTGTAGTGTGGTATTCTACAACAGGTGTAGTATTTTACAACACACACTCTAATCGATTGATTGGTAATTATTTAACGGCATTTCACAATAATACTGTTGAATAACACAACACTAAATTGGATTTAAGCACCACACACCACTTTTTTATAATACTGTATATCAATGTATTATATCGTATTTTTCAGTTTGGCATCAAGTTTGAAAACTGTATTTTAGGTTCTGGCAAAGTGCAAACCTAAGTGGAAAAATTCAAAACAAACAGCCATGAAAAATTTAATTTTAATAATCAGTTTGGCAACACTCTTTACGCTGCTACTTGCAAGTAAAAATGTCGTTTCGTCGCCAATAGATCAATCCAGTAAGGATACAATCTTATTATGGAGCAGTTCCGAACTTCAAGAATTAACAGCAACTTGGATTCAGGAATATTCCAAAATAAATCAAAATGTGCGGATCAAATCTTCGCCAAATTGGGCAGATACAGAATCCCAAACAGAACAAGCCCAAGCCATGATAGGTTTTGTTTCGCAAGAACAACTTGCCCAATTAGATTCAAAACCTACGTGGAGTACGGCAATAGCTCGAGATGTAATTGTTCCAATAATGAACTCCAACAATCCATTGAAGGAAGAAATTTATTTAAAAGGATTATCAGCCGAAGATTTTGCGAGAGCCTATACATCGGAAGGAAAAATTGAATGGGGATCATTGCTTGACAACAATCAATCGAAATATGCAAATTGCTATTATTTAGAAGACGAATCCATGCTTGCTGGTTTGAGCAAATTTCTGCAAAAAGATAAAAACGCGATTAAAGCCACGGCAGTTTCGGACTATGAAGTGTTATTTAATAAAATCCAAAACGATAAATACGCCATCGGCTTTTGCAAACTTGCGGATATTATCAAAATAGAAAATCAAGAAATCGACAAAAATTTAAGCTTTATCCCTATTGATGCAAACGGTAACGACCAAATCGAATATTTCGAAAATATTTACATCAATTCCAAGGCGTTTACAAGAGGAATTTGGATTGGGAAATATCCACGATCGCTATATTCGAGTATTTATGCGGTCGCCAACTTACAGCCCAAAAATCAGGAAGAGCTAGCTTTATTGAAATGGATACTTACTGATGGACAGCAATTGCTTCCTAGCAATGGCTTTTCGGAACTCATTTCGAGCGAACGACAACCCAAAATTCAGAACCTTTTTGCAAACCATCTAAATCCGATGGATGTTCAGTACAAAACAAGCTTGGCTACCACAATTATTTATTTTCTCCTCGGAGGAATCGTGGCTTTCATTTTGTTATCCCTGTTTTTAAGATGGCTAAAACCAAAAAATCAAAATAAAGCGCAATTAAATACGACTCAAAATGTGGTGTTTGGCGAGAATTCGGTTCATGCGCCGCGAGGATTGTTTTTTGACAAGTCACATACTTGGGCATTTATGGAAAGTGATGGGTTTGTAAGAGTTGGTGTGGACGATTTTCTTCAGCACATCACCGGCCCTATCACAAAAGTAAAAATGAAAAACAATGGGGAATTCATAAGAAAAGGAGAACCATTCCTAACACTAATCCAGTATGGCAAACAATTGAACATACTTTCGCCTGTTTCAGGAACCATCATTAAATACAATACAAGCCTTCAGTCCGATTCCACAATTATCAATTCTTCACCCTATACAGATGGTTGGATTTACTTAATAGAATCTAGCAATTGGCTAAAAGAGATGAAGACTTATTTGATGGGCGACAACTATAAAGCATGGCTTAAAAATGAATTTTACCGTTTAAAATATTTCTTTTCTACCACAATCAAAATTAAAGTCACCAACGATTTTCAAATGGTATTTCAAGACGGAGGCGAATTTATCGACCACCCATTGAAAAATTTCGGACCCGAAATATGGGAAGAATTTCAAAGTTCATTCTTTGGCAATTCAAAGTAAAAAATCCTTTCTAAAGCATTATAAACCAATAAAATATTGAGCTATGAGAATAAATAGAATGAACTTTCTAAAAATACTTGGGCTTACTGGGCTTACCATTACTTCAGGAAAAACACTCAATGCAAGTCCTGATCCGGAAAGCCAAACCGAGTTTTTTGGAATTCTTTACGACTCTACACGGTGCGTAGGCTGTCAGGAATGCGAAA
Source organism: Bacteroidales bacterium (assembly GCA_003445975.1). Lineage (GTDB taxonomy): Bacteria > Bacteroidota > Bacteroidia > Bacteroidales > UBA12170 > UBA12170. The sequence goes on along the minus strand of DMBV01000043.1, from coordinate 20,395 downwards.
TCGTTTGTGCAAAAGCACATGATTTGCCGCAAAATGCTTCAGACGATATGCCGGTGGCCGGAGTCAAAAGAAACACCAATGAAAACAGGCGTAGTGTAATCAATGCCTACGAAACTAAGAATGGCGAAGTGTATGCAAAGAACCAGTGTATGCATTGCAATCAGCCAGCTTGCGCATCGGCTTGCCTTACTCAAGCGATGTACAAAACAGAACAAGGACCAGTTATTTGGAGAGAAGACAAATGTATGGGCTGCCGATATTGTATGGTTTCCTGCCCATTCGATGTACCAAAATTTGAATATCTCAGTCCTAATCCAAAAATTGTAAAATGCGACATGTGCTTTGATCAGATCGAAAGCGGACAACTTCCTATCTGCGTTGCAAACTGTCCGGCTGAGGCATTAAGCTTTGGAAGCAGGCGAGAACTCATTGCCGAAGCACATAGAAGAATATACGCCAACCCTGATCTGTATTATGATCAAGTATATGGAGAACACGAAGCAGGTGGAACCTCTTTTTTATATCTTTCATCCGTACCGTTTGCCGAAATTGGTCTTAGAACCGAATTGCAAAAAAGTTCTTATCCCGAACTGACAAAAGGATTTCTTTACAGTGTTCCTTCCATTTTTGTATTGTGGCCAGCATTGTTGTTGGGTATTTTTAAATCAACCAAATCTAATTCCAATATTGAAGAAGAATATGAATAATTCAGCACACATTTTAGCTAAAGACAACGACGGCACTCCTTTGTGGACTTTTTTGAGAGAAGCTCTGAAACCAAAAGGGAAAATTTTCACTCCTTTTAATGTTGTCTCCATCCCGATTATCCTTCTGGGTTTGGTAATCATCATTATCCGATTTGCAAAGGGAATTGGGTCAGTAACAAATCTAACGCAAGAAGTTCCTTGGGGACTTTGGATAGGTTTTGATGTAGTAACCGGTGTTGCATTTGCCGGAGGAGCCTATGTCATTACATTTATGGTTTATATTCTGAATATGAAAAAATATCATTCCATAGTTAGAGTAACCGTATTAAATGGCTTTCTTGCCTATGTTTTCTATGCCGGCGCCTTGCTTCTGGACCTTGGCCGACCCTGGAATGTAATAAATCCAATCATCGGGAATAGTTTTGGAGTAAGCTCTGTATTATTTCTTGTAGCTTGGCATTTCCTTCTTTATATGATTGCCCAATTGATTGAGTTTTCGCCTGCCATTGCCGAATGGCTTGGAGCGCGACGTGCCAGAAAAATCCTTTCAGGGATGACCATTGCTGCCGTTATTTTTGGCATCACACTTTCCACACTTCACCAATCGGGATTGGGTGCATTGTATCTTATGGCGAAGGAAAAAATTCATCCTTTGTGGTATTCAGAGTTTATTCCAATCCTTTTCTTTGTATCGAGTATTTTCGCCGGTCTTTCCATGGTTATTTTTGAAGGGTCAATTAGCCAAAAAGTTTTTTATCATCAAATCAATGAAAAACATCACCGAGCACACAATGGAATCCTGCAAGGATTGGCAAAAATTTGTGCGATAGCTATGTTTGCATACTTTTTTCTACAATTATTGGTATTTGTACATGGCAAACGTTGGATTTTTATTGATTCGCCAATGGGTTATTGGTACTTAACCGAACTTTTGGGTTTTGTATTGTTGCCGATGATGCTCTTCTTTTACAGTTATAGAAAGCAAAATGTTTTTATCATAAAATTGGCCGCGTTTATCACCATGCTTGGAATCATCCTGAATAGACTCAATGTAACAGTGATTGGTTTTAGATGGGATGCCGCAAATCACTATTATCCGTCTTGGATGGAAATAGTGGTAACATTGACCGTTATCTTTATCGAAATTTGGATTTTCCGTTGGATAATCAACCGTTTGCCAGTGCTTAGAGATGCTCCTTTGTGGGCGCAACAAATTGATTCAGAAACAAAAAAATAAATAAAATGGACGAATTTACTTACAGCAATATTTTTGATACAAAAGGGATCGAATACCTTATTATCATCGCCTTTTTATTTCTGATCATCCCATTTTGGCTGACTTTAAACAAGCCACTGATGATGAAAGAGAAAATAGGTTTGGCGCTCTCTACTCTTTCGGAAAATATATTGAGAATACCACAAGGATTATTCTATTCGAAAAATCATACTTGGACACATCTTGAGATGTCGGGAAATGCTACGATTGGAGTGGATGATTTATTACTCCATTTGACCGGTCGAGTGGCTATGAGCAATTTAAAAGTTCCTGGCGAGAGTGTAGCAAAAGGAGAATGTATCGCTCTGCTCAGCCAGAATGGAAAACAACTCAAAATAACATCTCCTTTGAGCGGAGAAATCCAAAACGTAAACCATTCGCTTAGCGAAAAAACAGGACTTATAAACAGCGATCCCTATGAGAATGGCTGGATTTATAAAATCAAGCCCGACAATTGGAAAGACGAAACAAGTACTTTCCTGTTTGCCAGCCAAGCAATTGCTTGGTCGAAAGAGGAACTGTCTAGGTTTAAAGATTTTATTGCCATTTCTTTGGAAAAATATGCTCCCGAAACAGCAAAAGTTGTACTGCAAGAAGGAGGAGAATTGATAGATCATCCAATGGCCGAATTGCCAAAAGAACTTTGGAATGACTTTCAAACACAGTTTCTCAACAAATTGGATTGACATTTAATAAATTTACACAATTAATTAAATCTTTTTAGTAAATTCGTTGTTATTCTAATCACAATAAAATGGATTGAAATTACAACAGCGTACAAAGGGAGGTTGATTCGAAGAATCCACCCCCCTCTGTACTTTAAAAAATAGAAGCTAAAGCACATTCTAATTGATTTGTATATGGCAAGTTCCGGGAAAAATATTTTTAAAAGATTAATAAAAAAAGAATCGCTTCGTAAATATGCCGGGCTGCGTTCTTCCATTTACGGACGCGTAGTTTTTATCATTACAGGCTCTTTAGTTGTGTTGTTTATTCTATTTAATATTGTTTTCCGAACGGTTTACATCGATTTTTTCAATGCAACAGCCAAACAAAGTGGCGAGAATATTAGTTCCATTGTGGAAGGATCGTTGTATTATTCGATGCTCGAAAACGACAGAGGAATGCTTCAGCGAACGCTCAACATCATTAGCACCATGTCGGGTATCGAAGAGGTAAATATGTATGACGACAAGGATAGTTTGGCGTTTACATCTCTATCGAACAAACGAGCCATCCTTAGCAATCCCAATTGCCGTGAATGCCATTTAGATTTGGCAAGCATGTTTCCGTTTAAAGCAAAAGCCTATCGTATTGTAAAAGATATGCCGAATTGTGGCATATCCCAAAACGGCGATTCGAAACGATTCTTGCTTATTCGAAAACCCATTCTAAACGAAAAGTCGTGTTATACATCTAGTTGTCATGCACATACCGAAACGGATGAAGTTTTAGGCTCTCTGATCATCAAATTGCCATTGGAAGATTTGGATGCTTTTGTGGATAAATCGTCCATTGATTTTCTTTTAATCGCCACACTCATAACAAGTTTTCTGGTCACCTTTTTGATAATTTTCACCCGAAAAAAAATAAAAAATCCACTCAATTCCATTATTGAAGCGAGCGAAGCCGTATCGAAAGGCGACAATACTATCCGACTTATCATCAAACCCGATTTGCTAGATGATATGCGACTGGTTTCGTTGGCTTTTAACAATATGCTTGATAACATTGATACGGCATCGAAGGAGTTGCAAAATTGGTCGCAACAATTGGAATATAAAGTGCAGAAAAAAACAGAAGAATTGTCCGAAGCCCAAAACGAGCTGATTCATGTTGAACGAATTGCTTCGTTGGGCAAATTATCCTCTTCGGTGGCTCACGAAATAAACAATCCTTTGTCGGGGATATTGGTTTACACAAAGCTTATTTACAAACAATTAAGCACACAAAGTTTTACGCATGAGAAAAAAGAATCAATTCTTCGGCATCTTAAACTGATTGAGACAGAAACAAAACGATGTGGCGATATAGTAAAAGGCTTGCTCGATTTTTCGAGAAAAGACAGAGACGATTTTGAGACTGCCAGTCTGCATGAGTTGTTGAATGCGACTTACGATTTGATGACGCATTCCATAAAAATTGCAGAAATAAATTTTACGACCGATTTCCGAGCTAAAACCGATCAGATTTTTTGCAGTCCGAACCAAATAAAACAGGCATGTGTGGCTATATTGGTCAATGCGTCCGAAGCAATACATGAACAAGGAGAAATCATTATTAGAACTTCCAATCCCGACGAAAACAACATCCTCGTAGAAATTTCGGACAATGGACAAGGAATTTCGCCCGAAGATATTCCACATATATTTGAACCATTTTTTTCTACAAAACGAAACGAAAGTGGCATTGGACTCGGGCTAGCAATTGTTCATGGAATTGTAGAAAATCACAAAGGACATCTAGAAGTTGATTCGATTCCGGGAAAAGGAACTAGTATATCAATCGTTTTTCCTCTTAACAAAAATTAAAGAACACAAAATGGCAGAAAAAATTTCCATATTGATTGTCGATGATGAAGAATCGGTGAGAGACTCTCTCTACAATTGGTTTATCGACGATGGCTACAAAGTTGAATGTGCCGAAAATGCAAAAATAGCACTGTCGAAACTTGAAGAAAAAGAGTATGATATCATTCTGGCCGATATCAAAATGCCCGGAATGGATGGTTTGGAGATGCATAGGCGCATCAAAGCGCAAAACAAAGAGCCCATATTCATTGTGATGACAGCGTTTGCCTCTGTTGACACCGCAGTTCAAGCTCTGAAAGATGGTGCTTACGATTATGTTACTAAACCCTTTGATCCGGACGACTTGTCGCATTTGATACGAAATGCAACATCGCAAATTGCGCTCAAAAACGAGAACAAAAGATTAAAAACCAGTATTTCTTCGCTTGTAGATGTAGAAGATTTGATTGGCGAAAGCGAGGCGCTAAAAAAAGTACTCAAGCAAGTGGAGAGCGTGGCGCAATCAAGCTCATCCGTCATCATTACCGGCGAAAGCGGCACAGGCAAAGAATTAATTGCCAGAGCTATACATGCCAATTCATCACGTAAATATTTTCCATTGATAAGCGTACATTGCGGCGCATTGACAGAAAGTTTGCTTGAAAGCGAATTGTTTGGACACGAAAAAGGCGCTTTTACAGGCGCTTCATTCAACCGAAAAGGAAGGTTTGAAATGGCCGATGGAGGAACGATATTCCTTGACGAAATTGCCACCATCTCATCAAAAATGCAAATAGAACTATTGCGAATATTGGAATCCAAAACTTTTGTGCGTGTTGGCGGAAACAAGGAATTGACATCCGATTTTCGAGTAATTTGTGCCACCAATCGCGACCTGAAAAGCATGGTAAATAACGGAACTTTTAGGGAAGATCTGTATTATAGATTAAATGTGGTAAACATTACCATTCCCCCACTAAGAGAAAGAATTGAAGATATTTCTTTGCTTGCTTATCATTTTATTGGAAAATATTGCACATCGATGAGTAAAAATTTAATTTCGATTGAACCGGCTGCTCTAAAACACCTTGAAAGGTTTGAATTCCCAGGCAATGTAAGAGAATTGGAAAATATGATTGAACGTGCCATCGTAATTGGAAATGGAAAGGAAATACGACTAAAAGACTTGCCTATGGGAAAAGAAGTCCTGAATAGTTCGATTGAAAGTATAGACGACGTGGAGAGAAAACATATTTCGATGATCTTGACAAAATACGATTGGAATATTTCGCGAACGGCCAAAGCTTTAAATGTAGATAGAGCCACACTCTATAACAAAATAAAGAAATACAACCTGAAACAAGGAATATGATGTGGAAACATATTTCGGCGCGTTTTAAACTTTTAAGCCATTTACCATTGTTCAATCAAGACTCCTAATTGAAAACGCTCACAATCATATTGTTATCTTGTGGTCACTTCGAAAAAGAAATCAGTAAAAGTATTTCGGAGGATATCGCTCGGGAATTTAAATCGAATGTGCATTTTAAAGAATGTACAATCGATTTAAGTACTTATTACAACCCGCGCCGAAGACAATACGATGCAAACGCGATTCTTCAGGAAATTTCTTCACTATACGCCACCGATTCAACCAAAGCAATCGCCCTTTTGCGAGTAGATTTGTTTGTTCCCATTCTCACCTACATTTTTGGCCAAGCCTTTTTGAACGGAAATGCAGCCATTGCATCGCTTCACCGTTTGCGAAACGAACTCTATGGTCTAAAGAAAAACGACCTGCTCCTAACCGAACGATTTCGCAAAGTGGTGATCCATGAGCTTGGTCACAGTTTTGGGCTTATTCATTGCCAAAATCCGATATGTATCATGAGATCGAGCACTTATGTGGAAGATCTTGATCAAAAAGAAATTCATTTTTGCAATCAGTGCAAAACAATTTTAATAGAAAAACATCAGTCGGCAGATTAATCTTTCAGAATATTTCAAAAAATGATGATTTTAGACAGTTCAAAAAATATTGTCTATAATTTGTACCTTTGAACCAAATAAAAAAAGCTTTTTCTAAATTCATCTGCACAGAAACCAGTTCTATTTTTAGGTCTTTGTTCTAGAAAAAGAGCTCTTGAAACATCAAAATATTTTATGCAAGAAAAAAAGAAAGAACATCCAAAGGAAAAATCCAGGTTGCATCCTCGAAACAAACATCGACAACGCTATGATTTTAAATCCCTCACCCAAATTTTTCCGGAATTAGGCTCCTATGTATCTGTAAATCCTTATCAAGATGAGTCGATCGATTTTTTTGATCCACAAGCCGTAAAAATGCTAAACAAAGCCTTGCTGAAACAGCATTATGGAATCGAAAACTGGGATATTCCCGATAATTATTTATGTCCTCCTATTCCCGGCCGCGCAGATTATATTCATCACATGGCCGATTTGTTGAGCAGCAAAAATTATGGAAATATACCAAAAGGAGCTAAAATTAGAGTTGTAGATATTGGTGTTGGCGCAAATTGCATTTATCCCATTTTAGGAAATATTGAATATGGATGGACTTTTATTGGAACCGAAATAGATTCACTTGCCATCGAAACGGCCAATATAATCGTAGAGGAGAATCCAAACCTCAAAGGCAAAATAGAAATACGGCTACAGCCGAATCCAAAAGATGTATTTTTTGGCGTGATCCAAAAAGAAGAACATTTTGATATAAGTATTTGCAATCCGCCATTTCATTCTTCGGCCGAGGAAGCAGCAAACAGCTCCATTCGGAAAATGAGTAACCTCACCCACACAAAGGTGAGCAAAGCTGAACGTAATTTTGGTGGAAAAAATAACGAGTTGTGGTGCGAAGGTGGCGAGGAGAAATTCTTAAAAAACATGATTCGGGAGAGTAAGTTCTTTGCTTTCAATTTCTTATGGTTCTCTAGTTTGGTTTCCAAACAGTCGAATCTAAAAAATGCATACCAAGCACTGAAAAAAGCAGAAGCCGTAGAAGTGAAAACAATACCCATGGGACAAGGAAATAAAAGCAGCCGAATACTCGCATGGACTTTTCACACGCCAGAACAACACCGTGAATGGATAAAAGCGTGGGAAAGCTGATCTTATTTATATTGGCAAAAAAAGCGTTCAAACTACGACCTATAAAATCCAGACTCATTTTCACAAATATATTCTCCGATGAAACACTATGCCAATTCTTCCATTTTTTTCTCAAAAAAATGGAAGAATTGGAAACGATTATTTTTTTATGGCCTATTATAAAATTGCATTAAACATTAAATTGAACAAAGCAATTCAGAAATCAACACAAGACATTTCGCCTGAAGTCGAAAAATAAAATTCCAAAGAGCTGATAATGTATCATTTGTGAATTCATAAAAAAAAATCATTTTTTTCTTGCACAATAAAAAAATAGGTCATTAATTTGCCAATATGAAAACAACAATGAATTTAATGAATTGGTGGTGGCGTAATATTAATTCCAAACGGGAGAGATAACTACGTTGCTATGTAATTTAAAATATACGGCCGCAGGTGTTTCACCTGCGGTTTTTTTTTGTTTAAAAATTTAATATTTAAAAGATGAAAACAGACTCAAACGAACAAACGATTTTCCGATGGCGATTCAAAATTGAAATTCGCTTTTAAAATGAAAATAAAACTAACATCACAAAAAAACAATTAAAATGGAAAATCAAGCAATATTAAACAATACAAAAGAAATTAATTTCGACGCAGTAAATGGAAAATTTGGTGAATTTGGAGGTCTTTTTGTACCGCCTGTTTTAGAAGGCAAGCTTCTACATCTGTTCGAAGTATTCGAAACAGCGCGCAAAGACGCAAGCTTTCAGGAAGAATATGCCTATTATCTAAAACATTTTGTAGGACGGCCTTCCCCACTCTATTATGCACATCGATTGTCTCAGCATATTGGTTCAAAAATATATCTAAAACGCGAAGACTTAAATCATACCGGTTCGCATAAGATCAACAATACCATAGGTCAGATTTTGTTGGCAAAACGCATGGGTGCAACAGAAATAGTGGCCGAAACAGGAGCCGGTCAACATGGCGTTGCAACAGCTACTGCAGCAGCACTTTTTGGCATGAAATGCAAGGTTTTTATGGGAAGTGAAGATGCAGAGCGTCAAAAAATGAACGTAAGTAGAATCAAACTTTTGGGAGCAGAATTGATTCTTACGAATGCAGGAAGAGGAACTCTAAAAGACGCTGTGGATGCCGCTTTGGGATATTATATTCAAAACCCCAATATTTATTATTTATTGGGATCGCAAGTAGGCCCGCATCCTTATCCAACCATGGTTGGCTATTTTCAAAGTATCATTGGGCGAGAAGCAAAAAAACAATTTATCGAACGCGAAGGTCGCTTACCCGATAATATTTTGGCTTGTATCGGTGGTGGTTCAAATGCAATTGGACTTTTCAACGATTTCTTGAAAGATCATGAAGTAGCCATTCATGCTGCCGAAGGTGGAGGAATTGGTGCAGTTTTAGGCGAAACAGCAGCTACGCTTACTTTGGGTCGAAAGGGCGTTTTCCAGGGAACTTATTCCTATGCATTGACAGATGAAAATGGCGAGGTATATCCAACACGCTCCATTGCAGCCGGGCTGGATTATCCGGGAGTTAGTCCTCAGCACGCCTTGTTGAAAGACAGCAATAGAGCTGAATATCATTTGATTACCGACGATGAAGCTATAGAAGCATTTCAATTGCTATCTCATTTAGAAGGAATTATTCCGGCTATCGAATCGGCGCATGCCATTGCTTTGGCACAAAAAATTCTAAAAAACAAACCGAATCAAATCAGTATCATCAATTTGAGCGGCAGAGGCGATAAAGATGTGGAGCGCGATTTGACGTAAAAATGACTTTAAAACCAGATCAATTTTCTCAATAATCAGTGGCAAACCCGAGAAAACGTTTCTCGGGTTTTTATATTAAAGTCTTTCCAATTCCACCGTAAAATGCCTCATAATGGGCGCTTCTTTCACAATTTTTACCCCACGTTTGATTTCATTTCGACGAGCAAAAACATTTCCCAGAGCAACAGCTACATAGTCCATGTGATTGTTGGTATAAGTTCGTCGCGGGATAGCCATTCGAATCAATTCCAAATCCGGGAAACGATTTTCGCGCGTAATTGGATCCCGATCGGCCATGATGGCTCCAATTTCCACAGCACGAATGCCGGCTTCCAAATAGAGTTCGATGGCAAGCGTTTGTGCCGGAAATTCTTCTTTTGGAAGATGAGGCAAAAAGCGTTTTACATCCACAAAAATAGCATGACCTCCAAAGGGTTCCTGCATGGGAACACCAAATTCTTTCAATCGACTACCGAGATAAGCCGTTTGTTTTATTCTTGAATCCAGCGTATCAAATTCCGTTCCTTCGTCGAGTCCTTGCGCCAAAGCATTCATATCGCGTCCCGACATTCCTCCGTAAGTGATAAAACCTTCGAATACGATTCCGAACACACTGGCTTGTTTAAACAATTCTTCGTCTTTAAAACCAATAAAACCGCCCATATTCACAATAGCATCTTTCTTGGCGCTCATGGTCATAACATCGGCATAAGAAAACATTTCTTGTACAATTTCCTTGATGCTTTTGTTTTCATAACCTTTTTCGCGCATCTTGATGAAATAAGCATTTTCGGCAAATCGCGCTGAATCAAAAACCACCCGAATTCCGTATTTTTGAGCCAATGCATAAACATCGCGCAAATTTTGCATCGAAACAGGCTGGCCGCCAGCCGAATTGTTGGTAATGGTCATGATAATCATCGGGATTTTTTCCAAAGGATTCGATTTTAATACCATTTCGAGTTTTTCCAGATCCACATTTCCTTTAAAATCGTGATAAACCGTTGTATCGAAAGCTTCGTGGATCGTACAATCGATGGCGGTAGCTTTTCGAAATTCAATATGACCTTTGGTGGTATCGAAATGGGAGTTTCCCGGAACGAGCATACCTTCTTTCACCAGCACGGAGAAAAGCACATTTTCGGCTGCTCTTCCTTGATGTGTGGGCAAAAAATAGGGAAATCCAAGAATAGCCTGGATAGCGTTTTTCATTTTGTAATAGGAACTGGCGCCGGCATAACTTTCGTCGCCCAACATCAATTCCGACCACTGTTTGTCGCTCATGGCTCCGGTTCCCGAATCGGTAAGCAGATCGATAAAAACCTGATTGCTTTTGAGGTTGAACAAATTGTATTTGGCTTCTTTGATCCATTGTTCGCGTTCCGGACGCGTACTTTTCTGAATGGTCTCCACCATTTTTATCTTAAATGATTCTGCAAAAGGCAATTGCATAACAAAATATTTTTAAATGAAATACTACGAAAAAAAATCGGACGATAGAAAAAACAACTAAAAATGATAGGTATCTCTTTTTTTGATATTGAGATAAAGATGAGAAAAGGTAAACCGATAGAATAAAGAATCTTTCATTTTCCCTAATTTGATTTACAAATCTAATTATTTTTCTGAAAGGCGAAGATTCGAACACAAAAAAAAGGGTTTTGAAGCAAAACCCTTTTTTTGAAACTGAATCCCTTTTCCTATTGGGAACGATCAATCTGTTTAGATTCCCAATGATATTCCTAAACCCTGACAGGTTTTTACCAATGCATTATCGAGCGTTACGAGGTTTGGACGACCAATGGCTTCTTTCAGCAAAACGGAAGTGATTTCAGGATGTTGATAAGATACCATGCGGCCAAATTCTTTGTTGAGCACCATTTCAAAGGCTTTCACCCCAAATTGAGCGGCTAAAACGCGGTCGTATGCAATAGGAATTCCTCCACGTTGTAAATGTCCCAACATAACATTTCTCATATCGGCATTGCAACCGGCTTCTTTCAATTCTTTGAGCACTTGCGAAGATATTCCACCCAGTTTTAGATTTTCGTATCCTACTTCTTCGTTTTTGGTAAACGACATTTTTCCGTTTTTTGGACGTGCTCCTTCTGAAACAACCATTACGGCGAAACCGCGATCTTTCACAAAACGACTTTGAACTTTTTCCAAAACTTTATGAATGTCGTATGGAATTTCCGGAATCAAGCAAACATCGGCTCCACCGGCAACGGCGGCATTCATGGCAATCCATCCGGCATATCTGCCCATCACCTCCATTGCAAAAACACGATTGTGCGAAGCGGCAGTTGTAACGAGTTTGTCCACAGCGTCGGTAGCTATTTCTACGGCAGTTTGATAACCAAAAGTAGAATCGGTAGCCGACAAATCGTTGTCGATGGTTTTTGGAACCCCGATAATATTTAATCCTTTTTCGTAGAGAAGCTGCGAAATTTTTTGTGATCCATCTCCGCCAATATTGATTACGGCATCGATGCCCATAAATTGCAATTTCCGAATCATTTCATCAGAGCGATCGACAGAAGACCAGGTTCCGTCATTATTTTTTACCGGCCAAGCAAAAGGGCCGCCTTTATTTGTTGTTTCTAATATCGTTCCTCCTTGATAATGAATTCCCTTAACAGCTTTACCATCAAGGATTTTTATTTCGGTGGGTTCCCAAAGAACACCATTGAAAGCTTGAATACTCCCAACAACTTCCCAATCTTTTTCCTGAGAAGCACGTTTAACAATGGCGCGGATAACTGCATTCAATCCCGGGCAATCTCCACCTCCAGTTAAAACTAAAACTCTTTTCATATATTCGTTTTTTTGATCAAGATAGATCGTTTTTACTATTTTTTGGTTCAATGATCAAACGTTTGGTTAAGTCGAATTAATCAGTTTGCGAAAGTACTAATAATCTTTGCGCAGAAATTTATTCCGAGCTAATATATTCACGCATACGTTTGCGTTACTATGTTTAAGCATTTATTTTTATCTTCGTTGGGCGCTCAAAAATGCAGTTTTATACCACCTTTCGGTAACGCCAAGTGGCTAACCCAATCGAAACAAAAGCATAAATAATTATGCTGATAATGTGTCGGCTCACATCGGCAAAAACGGCTCCTTTCAACATGACTAAACGCATAAAATCGATGAAATAAGCAATTGGATTGATTACATTGATCCACTGCGCCCAGTTGGGCATATTTTCGACAGCCGTAAACAATCCACTAAGCAAGATAAAAATGACCACAAAAAACCAAGCAATAAACATGGCTTGTTGTTGTGTATCAGCCAATGTACTGATAAACAAACCAATTCCAAGAACTAAAACCAAATAGATACTGGCCACGCCAACAATTAAACCAATGCTTCCAAGAATTGGAATTTGAAAAACAAATCGAGCAAGAGCAAGGCCAAAAAACAAATCGAACATGGCTATAAACCAAAAAGGAGTCAGTTTTCCGATGATAAAATGATATTTTTTTATTGGAGTCACATTCAACTGCTCAATTGTTCCAATTTCCTTTTCTTTTACAATGTTTAATCCTGACAAAAACAATCCAATAATACTCACCAACAACACGAGAATGCCTGGAATCATAAAGGTTTTATAATCCAGCTCGGGATTGTACCAATAACTCGAACTGGCTGAAATTGTTTTCGATTTTACAGGATATATTTGACTTTGAAGAAGAATATCGCGATTGAAATCTTTCACAATATTGAGCGCATAAGCATTCATAATTCCGGCTGCTGCTCCGTCAACGGCATCGGTAATCAATTGAATTTTTATGGCTTTCTTTTGCTCCAAATCGAGTGCAAAATCATTGGGGATGATGAGTATCTGTTCAACTATTCCGTTTTGCATCGCTTCGTTCAGTTGGTTTGTTGACGAACTATGAGCCTGTATTCTAAAAAATGATGAGGCTTCAAATTTATTTATCAATGCTCTGGAAGCAATGCTTTGGTCCAAATCCGAAACGCCAAGATTTACATATTTTATTTCGTAAGTAGCTGTATGAGCCAAAATTAGCAACTGAAAAATTGGGATTACAAAGATGATGGGTAACATCATCCGATCGCGAAATATTTGCAAAAACTCTTTTTGTATGATATAAAATATTGTTCTCATTCTGAATGATTTTGGCTTTTTTGAATTACTCCAATCGAATTTTAAATTTCTTAACGCTTAAACCGATAAAAAGAACAGTAAAGCCGGCAATAATCAAGGTTTCTTTCCAAATACTACTTATCCCGTTTCCTTTGATCATTATATTTTTGATGATAATCACAAACCATTTAGGCGGAATGATATGACTTAAATACTGAAGGATTTCTGGCATATTTTTAATCGGAAAGATAAATCCCGAAAGCAAAATTGCAGGCAACAACAAAGCAAACATGGAAAGCAACATAGCGGTTTGTTGCGAATTGGCCACCGTAGAGATAAAAATCCCCAACGACAAAGCCATCAAAATATACAAAAGACTTTCGGCCAAAAGCAAAGCCAGATTCCCAACAATAGGCATTTGAAATGCCGTAAATGCCAAAATTAAAATCATAATTGCACTTGTAAAACTCAACAAAACATAAGGCAATACTTTTCCAATGATGATTTGAATGGGTTTAACGGGCGAAACCAATAAAACTTCCATCGTTCCAAGTTCCTTTTCACGTGCAATCGATATGGAAGTCATCATGGCCGAAACCAGCATCAGAATGATGGTGATCAGTCCGGGAACAAACATAAAAACACTTTCCAATTTTGGATTGTAGCGCATCTGTGTTTCGGGAATTAGCATAGGAATAGGTTCTTGAACCGGATTTATCTCACGCTCAAAATCGCGCAAAATAGCTGTGGTATAAGCATTTATCATGCTGGCCGTATTCGGATTGGATGCATCTAAAATCAGTTGAATAGGAGCGCGGTTTTCTTTTTCCAATTTTTCGGCAAAGTCCGTCTCAATGACTATCAATTCCTTAATAATGCCTTTTCGAAAAGCCGCTTCTATTTCCTTTTCGCTTGCTATGTTTTCTTGCAACACAAAATAATCGGACGAGGTTATTTTCTGAATCAACTGCCGACTGTATTCGTCGTTGGATTTATCCAGAATGGCGATAGGAACATCACGCATTTCATTCTTTAATGCAAAGCCAAACAGCAAAACTTGTACTATCGGGATTCCAAAAAGTATGATTAAGGATCGCTTATCGCGAAATATTTGCAAAAACTCTTTGATGATAAATATCTTCATTTTATCCTCTTGCTAAATGAACAAAAACTTCTTCCATTGTTTGAACATGGTATTTTTCTTTCAATATTTTTGGTTGATCCAATGCTTCAATTCGTCCATCTACCATAATGCAAACCCGATGACAATATTCGGCTTCGTCCATATAGTGCGTTGTCACAAAAATGGTTTTTCCGGCTGCTGATTCTTTGTAAATCAATTCCCAAAATTGACGGCGCGTAATCGGATCGACACCTCCGGTTGGTTCGTCCAAAAAAACGATGGGCGGATCGTGAACAATGGCCACCGAGAAAGCCAATTTCTGTTTAAATCCCAAAGGAAGCTCTCTAACTTTTGTTTTGATATATAATTGAAGTCCAAGCTTATCGATGTATTCCGNNTCGCCAAATTTCTTCACCAAATCTTTCACTACAACGGCTTTTCTATTTGTTTGATTCTCCATCTTATTTCACTGCTTAATAATCTGTTTTTGTCATCAATTCCATAAAGCTATCTTCTATATTTGCTTGAATTTTAGTTATCTCCACTTCATCAAAACCCAATTTCTCCAGATCGGATTTCATCTTTTCAACATCTAAAACCCGAGTACTTGCAAAGTGAACATATTCCCCAAAGAGATAAGCTGAATGAGCCTGAGGGCGTTTTCGCAATTCGATTACCAAATCATACATTTGCTTTGCTTTGATGCCGTACAATTGATTTGTATATCGATTGATGATGGCGCTCGGTTTATCCACATCGAGAAGTTCTCCTTTTTGAATGAGCGCAATACGGTCGCATTGCGTTGCTTCGTCCATATAAGGTGTGGACACTACAATTGTAATGCCTTGCTTTTTGAGCGATTGCAACATTTCCCAAAATTCTTTTCTGGAAACAGCATCTACGCCAGTTGTTGGTTCATCTAAGAGTAAAATTTTTGGTTTGTGAATTAAGGCGCACGACAAAGCCAATTTTTGTTTCATTCCGCCCGAAAGCGCACCAGCACGTCGTTTTTTGAATGGCTCAATTTGCTGATAAATGGGTTTAATGAGTTCGTAATTTTCTTTTAAAGAAGTGTGAAAGATGCCTGCAAAAAAGTTCAGGTTTTCTTCAACTGTAAGATCTTGATAAAGCGAAAATTTTCCGGGCATATAACCCAAAGACTTTCGCAATTGTTTATAATCCTTCACCACATTCAATCCATCTAAAATGGCATTTCCTTGGTCTGGAATAAGCAGGCTTGCAAGAATGCGAAAAAGTGTGGTTTTTCCGGCTCCATCGGGTCCGATAAATCCAAACAACTCGCCATCCAAGATATCGACAGAAATTCCTTTCAAAGCGATATGCTTGCCATAGGACTTATGTATATTTTGAATTTGAATCATTCGAGAAAATTAGTCTAAAGCCATGGATTTTAACGAAGGAAAAACAACCTCTGCCGGCATTCCTATTTTCAATTGTCCATCGTTTTTCACTTGAATCTTGACAGCATACACCAAGTTGACACGCTCTTCTTTGGTCTGAATTGTTTTGGGTGTAAATTCCGCCATTTCGGCAATCCAACTGATTGTTCCGCTCAATTGTTGATTTTCAGTTCTATTTTTATCGATATAAACTTCCACTTCATCGCCAATTTTCAAATTGGGAAGCTGAATGCCGCTCACATATACTTTCAGCTCCAAAACAGCAAGATTGGCAATAGAAAACAAAGGCTTTCCGATGGAAACCATTTCTCCTTCGCGAGCAAGTGTATTCAACACTTTCCCTTCAATAGGATTGATAATCCGACATTTCCGAATCGAAAGATTGAGAACATCCAATTGCTTATCAAACACTTTCACCTGATCGAAAAGCCGAATTTTTTGCGTTCGTGTGGCTGCTTTTTGTTTTTCGATTAAATCCAATTGCGCTTGCAGCTCGTCGAGTTGTTTTTGAGTAGCTGCTTTGGATTCAAAAAGCCGGTCCAATCGGTCTTTGCTAACCATCAGACTCACTCTTTGTTGTTCCAACACTGCCCATTGCGCGTCGATATCGTTGCCTCCAGATTGGGTTGCTTGTTTTTGTGCCAACAACTGCTCTTTCTGCAGATGCAGGGCCAAAGTATCAATCAAACCGATGGCTTCCCCTTTTGAAAGCGATTGTCCATCTTCCACCTGAAAACTGATGAGTTGCCCATTGCCTTCGGCCGAGATCACGGTTTTTCGCGCCTCAAAATTTCCATAAGCATCTGATTTTGTTTCTGCTGTAGAGCAAGAAACAAAGAAAAGAAATGAAAAAGCATACAAAGCGAGATAAATTTTTGTCTTCATAAGTAAGTGTGTATTTATAATTTTCCAAGTATTTCCATATATGTCAACTGACTGTTTATCAGCGCAATTTGATGCAATTCGAAATTGAGTTTAGCCTGATTCATTTTTTGTAATTCCACAATGTAATCAGTTCCTGTAATGTTTCCATTTTTGAACTGAGCTTCTGCCGTTTTGAGCACATTTGCGCGGAGTGCAATGATTTCGGGATCTTTTTTAAGCTGTGCTTTCTGGTTTTCAATTTCTACTTGTATCTGATTCACCGCCAACTGAATATTCAAATCGAAACTTTGTTTTTGCGTTTCGATGAGTTGGCTATTGATATCCAATATTTTCATTTCGGTTCGGTTTTGATTCCAGTCCCAAAGATCCCATTTCAAACTGAGGCCAAACATATAAAAATCGGCAAAATTATTGGAAAGCAAATTGAATCCAGGACGACCATAACCCGCTGTTGCAAAAGCAAATACCATCGGTTTTGCTTTGGTATTGATCATGTTTTTGGCCGTTTCGATTTGCTTTTGTTGCAAACGCAAGAGATGATATTCGAAACGATCCTGACTCAAAACAGGCAAATCGTTGGTGAGCGGCACCAAAAACTCATCCGTTGCGCTCATTTCCAATTGTGTGAACTCATTCAAATTCTGAATCAATGCGCTTCTCATATTTGTGATGTTCAACAAGTCTTGTTCGGAAATTATCAATTCCAGCTTCAGCACATCGAGTCCTGACTCCAATGCCACACCTTCCTGAACAAAAACTGCTAACTCGCTGTATTTTTGTTGAAGAATTTCTTGATAAGATCGAATAATTCGCTGTTGTTTGTCCAAAATAAGCACTTGAAAGAATAGATTTTTTGTTTGCATTTTGATGGCATACAACTCTTTATCGGTTTGTAAGTTGGCCAATGCCAATGCATTTTGTTCCATTTCGATTTGTTGTTGCAAAAGACCTCCGCGATAGACTGGCTGACTAAGATCTACACTAAGCCGATATTGATCTTTGCTCACCGCGGGAATTGAAATTCCGGGAAATGCGATTGGAAAACTGGTAACTTCATTTTGCCAACTCGCCTTTCCGCTTACTGCCACACTTGGATACAAATCGTTTTGATAGTTTCTCAAAACATAATCGGATCGTTTGCTTTGCAATTGATGTTGCTGATAAATAGGATGATGAAGTATGGCTTGTTCCATACATTGCTCGATACTTATTTTTCGATTTGCCTGCCCAAACAAGAAGAACGAATAGCTGACAAACAGCAATAGAAAGAAATATTTTTTTTGTGTTATCATCGTTTTATTTTAATTCTTTATGGCTGAAATTACAAATTGTGCTATGCTTGATTTACGCTTTTTCATCAAGGCGTTGTATTCGCTTTCATATCCTTTGAATAAGATTGTTTGGACCATTGGCTTGGCAACAATGGGAAATACGCAAAGCGATAAAATATTAATAATCAATTCTTGAGGTTCTATTTGCTTGATGGTTTTTTTCTCGATTTCCTCTTCAATTACATCGAAAATGGGTTGGATATCGATATTCAAATAACTGATAAGAGATACCAAACGATTTGGGTTTTTACTCAATTCGTTGATAATGAAAATAGGAATGTGTGGATTTTTTTCGATTAAATTCAGATAGGTTTCCACAAAGCGTTCTATTTTGGTAAAAAAGTCTTCCGGGCCATCAAAAGCCTTCACCAGATTTGGAACAAAACTTTTGAAAGCCAGTTTAAAAACCACTTCAAACAGTTTTTCTTTGCTGCGGTAATAGTAATGCAAAAGTGCTTTGTTTATACCGGCTTCGTCGGCAATTTCTTGCATACGAGCGCCGGCCAATCCTTTTTCGATAAACACTTTTTCGGCAGCTTGAACTATTTTTTCTTCTGTATTTTTTTCAATCATAAATATTAACCGTTCGCTTTAACCATTTGGTTAAACCATTTGGCAAATATAGATTAAGATTTAGGAATTGTCAAGGAAAAAAATACCAGAACTGGGAAATTAATTGTCTATCGCTTGGCTATATCTCCACCGATTGGCGGACAACCCTGATTATGTCGAATAAATATTTTGGCTCGAGAGACCAAAAAACGAAATGATTGAAGTGATCAAANNGTTAAAGTCACTTTCTTTTTATTATTCCATTTAAATTCATAACAATATAGTTTGCCATCTCGTTCTTCAATGTAGTCTATTTCTTGCTGTTGAGTTGTTCTCCAGAAATAAAAGCTGGCATAATTCAGAGAATAATTATTTCGTTTGAATCGCTCGCTAATTAAAAAATTTTCCCATAACGCTCCAACATCGGTGCGGATTGCAAGTGGATTGTAATTTGAAATCAATGCATTGCGTACTCCATTATCATAAAAATAAATTTTGATACTCTTTTTAAGTTCATTCCGAACATTTCGACTAAATGAACGCAGATGAAATAGTATATATGATTTTTCCAGCAAATCAATGTATCGTTGAACAGTAGCTGTGTCAACACCAAGCAATTGTGATAATTCATTGAAAGACACTTCGCTGCCAACTTGCAATGCCAAGGCTTGCAAAAGCTTTTCTATAATTTCGGGTTTACGAATATCTTGAAATTCGAAAATGTCTTTGTATAAATAGCTTGATACGATATTTGTTAGTATTTCGCGTTCATTTCCTTGGTTGTTTACCACATCGGGATACATACCAAAAATCATCCGATGCTCTAACAACCTGCTTTCATTTAGCAATCCATTTGTACTGACCAATTCTTTAAAAGAAAATGGAAACATTTTAAATTCAAACTTCCTTCCGGTCAATGGTTCGTTAATAGAATTAGAAAGTTCTAAAGCTGAAGAACCGGTTACCACAATTTGCCTTTCCTGAAAGTTATCAATAAGTAATTTCAACGTAATACCAATGTTTCTAACCCTTTGAGCTTCGTCAATCAGAATTAGCTCTGAACTCCCAATTAATGCTTTTAATTGCGTTGTGGTTGGCAAATCCAACTTTTTTCGCACATCCGGTTCATCACAATTCAAAAATAGCGTTTTCAGTCTGCTATCCTGCGCAATCTGATTTAACAAAGTTGTTTTACCTACTTGCCTTGGACCTATAACAATTATTGCCTTTTTTTGATAAATCCTTGCATTGATGAGCTGTTCTAATTCTCTATTGATAATCATTGGTATTTTTTTTCAAAGTTATAACATTTATAGATTATAATCTACTTTTTATTATTATATTTTAGTATTATAATCGTTATATATTATGCTTTTTTAGGATTATAACCATAAATTGGCATGCCAATCAAATCTAGTTTAATATCAGATTCATTAATTTGCAACGAATATTCCTTTCTCGGCTTCATCGCCTTTTAAGTCGAACAATAGAATCCGACTCTAAAAAACCAAAAAGCCAAATGATTGAAGTGATCAAATGGCATTTTGCATATCAAGC
>DMBV01000143.1 GCA_003445975.1 Bacteroidales bacterium | reverse complement strand
ACATCGGCAAATTCGCCTCTTAATCCGGTTTGATAACTGAAATTTCCAACTACGCCGCCAAATTGCGAATACACAGCATACACATCTTCGTTGTAAATAAAATTATTTGTTAGGGCTGGATCCGGAATAATCACATTGCTGGCATTCAACTGTCCGGCTATATAATTATCACCCATGCTGCGCAAAGTAGCTTTTGCACCCAGCTCAAACTTGCTTGTTCCAATGGGTTGTGCATAATCCAAGCGAAGCGTATATACCGAACTATTGGATAATGTATTTTCGTTCAAATTGTTTGGTACAAAACCGTCGGGATAATATTGATTGTCAATGGCCGTGAGTTCTCTGCTTTGGTTCATTTCCGAATCATAATTCGAATAGGCGATTTCGCCTTCCAGAAAATGAGTTTTAGCGCTGAATGTTTTTCTGTAGTTGGTATTTAAATCGATGGATAAACCCACATTGGAGCCAATGATACTATTTTGGTAGTAATCCGTAACAACATAAGGTTCGTAATAATTTTCATAAATGCTCAATTGATTCATATCCATGTTTCGAGTGCTTGCTCTAGCCCCAAAACTCCATACGTTTGAAGTGTTAATAAAATAATCGGCATTGAATGAAAGACTGTGATTTCCACCAATGCGATCGCTTGTATTCACGTCGTTGAAATGCTTTATGGTATCGGCAACAAATATTGTTTTGTTGCTATATCCACTCATTGGGTGACCAAATTGTCTGAAATTATAGTTTGAACTCAGGTTAAGTTTAGAACTTCTGTAGTTTAGACTAACCCCAAAATTGTATGAATCGTTTGTACCAATTCCGGCACTTATTTGACCATTAAATCCGGAAAGTTTATTTTTCTTTAGGATAATATTCAAAATTCCACTCACTCCTTCAGGATCGTATTTGGCCGATGGATTGGTAATGATTTCGATCGATTCGATGCTTTCGGATGGAATGGCTTCTAAGAGGGCGCCTGTAGATTCCGACGATAAACCGCTGGGGCGGCCATCGATAAGAATGGTTACATTTTGGCTTCCTCTCAAGCTGATATTTCCATCTGTATCTACATCAACCGAAGGTACGTTTTCCAAAACATCAATTGCTGAACCGCCTGCTGATACCAAGTCCTTGTCGACACTCACTACTTTTCTGTCTATTTTATTTACGATAACAGCTCGTTCGGCAGTCACATTTACTTCGCCAAGATCTGTCATTTTTGATTTTAATTTAATATTCTTGAACGTATGTTCGTTCAGCTCGGGTGTGATGCGTACTTCCTCAATAATAAATGGTTCGTAGCCTATAAATTCTACTTTTAGTTCATACATTCCAACCGGAATTTCACCTATTTGAAAGATTCCATTTTCGTTGGTGATGCCTCCAGCCATGATCTTTTTAAGTCTTTTATGTGTCAACGCAATGGTAGCATATTCAATTACTTGACCGTTTTCGGAGTCGATGATATTTCCTTTTACCACGCCTATTTTAGGTAAGGCATTGGGATCCATCATGGCACCTTGACCGCTTCCGGTCGGTTTTGTTCCAGTTGCTTGTGGTTTTGTTTGAGCAAAAGAAATTTGAGTAATTAGCAAGATGAAACTTGCCAAAAGGATTAATTGTTTGTTCATGTTCGAAAATTTTTAGGGTTTAGACGCTTATTCAGCGTCTTGGTTTAAAGGACGCAAAGATAATTTTTTTTAACTCAAAAAAAGTTACATTTGTGCTTGCTTAAAAAATATGCGATTTAGAGATATTGTTGGTCAGGAGGCGTTAAAGTCACGGTTGATTAACTCTGTGAAAGAGAATAGAATAAGTCATGCTCAAATGTTTTTGGGCAGTGGAAACAACGGCAAACTTGCACTTGCTTTTGCCTATGCACAGTACATAAATTGTACGCATAAAGTAGAGAATGATTCTTGTGGCGTGTGCGAATCGTGCCGGAAATATGAAGCCATGAGTCATCCTGATTTGTTTTTTAGTTTTCCTGTAAATACCAATAAAGGCTCTACGACCAAAGTTTCGAAAGCGAAAATTTCGAAAGATCCGGTAAGTCGTGATTTTCTGAACGACTGGAAAAATTTCATTGCACTTACCAACGGATATCCAAATCTTTATCAGTGGTATCAATACATTGGTGTAGAAAACAAACAAGGTTTTATAAGCAAAGAAGAAGCCCGAAATATTGTTCATCAACTTCAATTTAAAGCGGCAGAAGCACGTTACAAGGTTTTGATTGTGTGGATGCCCGAAAAAATGAATGACACTTCGGCCAATACTTTGCTGAAATTAATAGAAGAACCACCCGACAATACACTTGTTTTTTTGGTGGCCGAAGAAAAGGAGAAATTATTGCCAACCATTTTGTCGCGCGTTCAAACTATTTTAGTTCCTCCTATCGAAGACAAAAAATTAGCAACGTATTTGCAACAGAAGTTTCCGCATCTGAAAAAGGAGGAACTTCGCGACATTGTTAGTTTGGCGAATGGCGATGTTTTTAGAGCAAAGGAGATAATCAGCAACTCGGACGAACTGAAAGAAAATTTCGATCTCTTTGTGGAGTGGATGCGCTTGTGCTATAAAACGGGAAGTTTGGAGGGAATCAAAACTTGGGTTGAACAAGTGAGTAAATTCGGACGCGAAAAACAAAAAGGATTTTTAACTTATACGTTGCGAATGATCCGCGAAAGTCTTTTGCTTAACTATGGTAACGATAAACTGGTGAGAATCATGCTCCATGAAGAGACTTTTTTGATAAAATTTGCTCCTTTTATTCACCTGAAGAACGCCCCAATAATTCAAAAAAATCTCGATCAGGCCATTTATGAAATTGAACGAAATGTTGCTCCCGCGTCGCTTTTTACCGATCTTTCATTGCAGATGAGCCTGCTTCTGAAAATGAATGTTGCTTCTTGATAAATTTCAATCACGCTCCCTTGAAACGAAAATTTTTGCTTACTTTTGTCTGTTCACTTAGCTACTTTGGATGAAAATATTTTTTATTTGAAAAGATGAATCTGGAGCAGTGATTAATATATATATTCAATGGAAAATAGTCAAACGAATGAAAATAGCCTGCTTTCAAGAGGCTGTTGTTCATCTCGAACAATCATAGAGAAAGGAAAAAGTTTAAATAATTATTCATGTGCAAAACTCGATGCACAAGACTGGTTGAAGCCAACTATTACCAATGGGTTTCAGGCGGTTTCGAATATAGTGGAGATTCGGTTTAAGAATAGCCACAAAGAATTTTTCGGAGTAGCTAATGAGCTAAATATTAACAAAGGCGATATTGTTGCAGTGGAAGCTTCGCCAGGTCACGACATTGGAATCGTGACGCTTACGGGCGAATCGGCTCGTTTGCAAATGAAAAAGAAAAGGATAGAGTTCGACTCGGAAAATTGCAAAAAAGTGTATCGGCATGCACGAGTAGGAGACATAGAAAAGTGGATAAAGGCGGCCGACCGAGAAGACAAGACGGTAATCAAAACACGCCAATTGGTGGATAACCTTGGTCTGAATATGAAAGTGAACGACGTCGAATATCAGGGCGATGACACAAAAGCTGTATTTTACTATACGGCCGAAGACCGAGTAGATTTTCGGCAACTAATTCGAGTTCTGGCCGAAACCTTCCATGTTCGTATCGAGATGAAACAAATTGGAGTTCGGCAAGAAGCGGCTCGTGTGGGAGGAATTGGTTCATGCGGTAGAGAATTGTGCTGCTCTACTTGGCTCACCAATTTTACCTCAGTTACAACGCATGTAGCGCGTGCGCAACAATTGTCTTTGAATCCTCAAAAATTGGCCGGACAATGTGGTAAGTTGAAATGCTGTTTGAATTTTGAATACGATTCATATGTGGATGCACAAACAGATTTTCCGAATACATCCACGCTTTTACAAACAAAAAAAGGAGATGCCATCTATCAAAAAATGGATGTGTTTCAGGGAATCTATTGGTTTACTTATTCGAATGATCCTTCAAATTTTATTGCCCTTCCAGTTAGTAAAGTTAGATACATTATTGGACGAAATAAAGAAGGAAAAAAACCGGACGATTTAGAAAGTTTTATGATCAAATCTCCTGAAAAGAAAAAAATAAGCGGCAACGGAATTGAAGAAGGTGATTTAAATCGATTCGACTAGAAAATTGTACATGATGCAAAGCGTTTTTCAAACAACAATAATTCGGTTAAGGCAACCTTTTATTTTTATCCTACTTATGGGATTTGGCCTTAGTTCGTGCGATCGCAATCGTTTTTATGAGCAAAGCTCAACAGTGGATCCCATTTGGATTTATAGCGATGGAAAGACTTTTGATGTGAAAATTGCCGATACTTTAAAATACTACAATTTTTATATCAATGTGAGAAATACAATCGATTATGAATTTGCCAATTTGTATTTCTTTATTCAAACCGATTTGCCGGATGGAAAAGCAGCCCGCGATACTGTAGAGTGTCAACTAGCCGATTATCAAGGGAAATGGTTGGGAAATGGCAGTGGAGAATTTCGCGACAATCGGTTCCTAATCCGTAAAAATATGCGATTTCTTCGCTCGGGAAACTATCATTTTGTTCTAAAACATGGAATGAGACCCGACAGCTTAAAAGGAATCACCGATGTAGGTATTCGCATCGAAATTGCTAAATAAATGATTAAATTTGAATATGATTAGACAAAAAAATACTGCGAAAATGCAAGGCGAAAAAGAAAATGAGACTCATTGGATAAAGCGTTTATATTGGACATTCTTGGCGAGCATTGTTCTGATTATCATTTTGTTTGTCTTTATTTCGAATGGATTTTTGGGCAATATGCCTAGTTTCGAAGAGTTGGAAAATCCCACTTCTTCCCAAGCTTCGCTTATTTATGCCGACGATGGTCAATTGCTCGGCTCCTATTATATCGAAAATCGCTCTGATGTGGATTTTCGCGATTTGTCGCCCAATTTGGTGAACGCCTTATTGGCTACCGAAGACATCCGCTTTTATGAACATTCCGGAATCGATTTCAAAGCTTTGGTTCGCGTTTTTGTTGGCGTACTCACCGGTTCCAACAAAGGCGGCGGATCTACAATTACGCAGCAATTGTCCAAACAATTGTTTACCGAAGAACCCGGTACTCGTTTTGACAGGGTGCGACAAAAACTAAACGAATGGGTGATCTCGATCAAATTGGAAAAAAGCTTTTCCAAAGAAGAAATAATCGCGATGTATCTGAATAAGTACGATTTTATCAACAATGCCGACGGAATTCGTACCGCTGCGCGCGTTTATTTTGGCACAACACCCGATTCATTAAGTCTTACCCAATCGGCCACCTTGGTTGGAATGCTTCAAAATTCGGCTCTATACAATCCATTTCGGCGGCCAGCATTGGTGACCGAACGCCGCAATGTAGTTTTGGGACAAATGCTTCGTTATGATTTTATCAATAAAGCAACATACAATGAAGCCATTGCTCAACCTTTGGCTTTGAATGTAAACAGACAAAGTCATACCGACGGTTTAGCCAATTATTTTCGTGAATATCTAAGAGGCTGGCTCACCGATTGGGCAAAAAATCATCAAAAACCGGATGGAACGCCTTACAATTTGTATCGCGACGGATTGCGTATTTATACAACGGTGAATTACAGTATGCAGATGTATGCCGAAAATGCAGTGCGCGAACATTTGGGAAAAGATTTGCAACCCGCCTTTTATAAACATTGGAAAGGATACCGAAATGCTCCTTTTGTATTTGAAAACAATGTAAAAGAAGAAGTAGAAAAAATAATGGAAACAGCCAAGAAACGGTCGGAGCGTTATCGATTGATGAAAAAGGCCGGTTATTCTGCCGATTCCATTGATTTGGCTTTTAATACTCCAACAAACATGACCGTTTTTTCGTGGAAAGGAGATTTGGACACCATCATGACGCCCATGGATAGCATTAAATATTTTAAATCCATTCTACAAGTTGGGCTGATGTCGGTACAACCACAAACCGGACATGTAAAAGCATATGTTGGAGGAATAGATTATCGCTATTTTAAATACGATCATGTAACACAAGCCAAACGTCAGGTTGGTTCTACCTTCAAGCCAATTGTTTATTCGCTGGCTATGCAAGAAGGAAACTTGTCGCCTTGCAGTAAAATCCCGAACGTTCAACCTATTATTCGCCTTGCCGACGGAACATTTTGGGAACCCAAAAATTCGAATAAAGATTTTGAAGGACAAGAAGTTACATTGAAATGGGCGTTGGCAAACTCAATAAATTGGGTATCGGCACAGTTAATTGATAAATACAATCCCGAAGCAGTAGTTAAAATGGCTCGAAATCTGGGAATTACCGGCGATATTCCACCAGTTCACGCCATTGCTCTGGGAACTCCCGAAATTTCGTTGTATGAAATGGTAGGTGCTATGGCCACTTTTGCCAACAAAGGTGTTCATCTAAAACCTATTTTTATTACTCGAATTGAAGATAAAAACGGCAATGTTTTGGAGCGTTTTAGTCCGGAATCGAATGAGGCGATGAGCGAAGAAACGGCTTATCTCATGCTTTCGTTGATGAAAGGCGTGGTGGAAAGTGGGACAGGAATTCGATTGAGATCGAAATATCAATTGAACAATCCCATAGCGGGAAAAACAGGAACTACTCAAAATCAATCCGATGGTTGGTTTATGGGCATCACACCAAAATTAGTAAGTGGAGTATGGGTAGGAGCCGAAGACCGTTCGGTTCATTTCCGTACCATCACCGAAGGCCAAGGAGCAAATATGGCTCTGCCTATTTGGGCTTTGTATATGAAACAAGTGTATGCCGATCGGAAAATTGATTTGTATATGGGCGATTTTGAGGCACCGGCAAAACCCTTGTCGGTTGAAATTGATTGCGCTAAATTTGAAACGCAAAAACGAAAAAAGATTTTTCAAACCGACGACGATTTTTAGCCTTCACAGGGCTAATTCCGCTTAAACAGAACAATTATGGAAGATAAATGGAATTTGTTTCAAAAGTTTTTGGTCACCGAAAGTGTAAATATTTCTGTGTACGATTTCTTATTGAATTCGCTGGTAATAATAATTCTTTCGCTCATTTTAGAATATACATATAGCAAATGTGGAAGAAGCTTGTCAAATAGGAAAGGGTTTGCAGCTAATTTCTTGATGTTGGCGTTTACCACTATGCTCATTATTACGATCGTAAAATCGAGTTTAGCACTTTCATTGGGTTTGGTAGGTGCTTTGTCGATCGTTCGTTTTAGAGCGGCTATCAAAGAACCCGAAGAATTGGCTTATTTGTTTATTTCCATTGCTTTAGGATTGGGATTAGGCGCAAATCAGACATTGATTGTGGTGGTTGCTTTTGGAATATTGATGCTTATTTTGTGGGGACGTTTTCTTTTCTCAAGCAAAGGAAAAAATCAAAATCTATACTTAAGCCTCTCTTCCGAAACGGCAGTAGATTTTAATCTCGATCATTTGAACATTTTGGTTGAAACTCATTTTGGCAATTATCGGTTAAAACGCTACGACACAAATAAAAATTTGGTGGAATTGGCTTATCTAGTCGATTTAAAAAGCACGGCTAAAATTCAAGAATTTCAACAAGCTTTAAAAACGTTTCCTTGGGAGTTTCATCTAAGTATTCTCGATCAAGAAATATAAATGCCCGAAGAAAGTGACGATATGCATTACCGCTTTGAGCGCAAATTTGTTTTCGAAAACAAACAAGCAGCTTATGTGGAGTCGCTAGTAAAAAATCACCCTGCCAATTTTCATGAGATATTTCGCCAACGACACATCAACAATATTTATTTCGACAAGCCTGATTTGGATTTTTATTTCAACAATTCCGATGGAAAATCCAAGCGGCTAAAAGTGAGAATCCGTTGGTATGGAACTACATTTGGCTCAATTCAGGAGCCCGTTTTGGAGTTCAAAATCAAGGAAGGAGAATTGGGCATGAAAAAAATTTTTCCTTTGCCCAATTTTATCATCGAAAATGGATTTAATGCACAAAACATCGTGCAATTAATTCGTAATGCTGATTTGCCCAAGGCCATTCGAGAACAAATGAATGGATTGCAGCCGCGATTGGTCAATTCGTATTGTCGCAGCTATTACCGTTCGTTTAATCACCATTTTAGATTTACTGTGGATCATAACTTGGATTACTTTCCGTTTTCACAGAATCACAATTTGTTTTTGCATAAAATGGCCGATTGGAATAAAGTGATACTCGAGTTGAAATACGATCAGGAATATGCCACAGAAGTGGATCGAATCACCAGCTATTTGCCTGTTCGTTTGTCGAAATTTTCGAAATATGTAGCAGGAATTGACAAATTGTTTTTAGTTGGAGGATATTGATGAAAAATAGGATCCCAAACCCATTTCTCTGGCTTTCTTTTGTGCTTCTTTTTCTTGTATGGGCGTGCACCAACAAGCAATCTGCTGTAGAGGAAGAAAAAAAACTGAATGTATTTTGCGATGCCGAATCAATGGACC